>NZ_JABXYT010000002.1 GCF_013394775.1 Oribacterium sp. oral taxon 102 | reverse complement strand
AGAGCCTGCTGCCAAGGAAGAACAGAAACCGGATTTGAAGCTTGAGAATGTACGAGCTGTCTTAGCAGAAAAGTCCCGTGCCGGGCATACCGCTGCTATCCGTACATTACTTCAGAAATATGGTGCTTCCAAGCTATCTGCTGTTGATCCGAAGCACTATGAAGCCTTGTTAAAGGATGCGGAGGTACTTGACGATGCCACCTAAAGGACATGCTATCTTATCTGCTTCCTCTTCAGACCGCTGGCTCCACTGCCCGCCTTCCGCAAGGCTCTGCGAGACATACGAGGATAAAGGCAGCGATTATGCTGCGGAAGGCACTGATGCTCACGAGCTTTGTGAGTACAAGCTAAAGAGGGCCCTGGGGATGGATGCCAGTGATCCGACGGAGAATCTCACCTGGTACACGAGGAAATGGAGGACTGTGCCAATGGCTATGCCGCCTACATCCTTGAAATGGTAGAGGCCGCCAAGGAAAGCTGCGCTGATCCGAAGGTTCTGATTGAACAGCGTGTAGATTTCTCTCGCTGGGTGGAGCAGGGCTTCGGAACCGCTGACTGCATCATCATTGCAGATGGCACCTTGAGAATATGCGATTACAAGCACGGTCTTGGAGTCCTCGTAGATGCGACCGATAATCCGCAAATGAAATGCTACGCGCTTGGAGCCCTGGAGCTCTTTGATGACATCTACGACATTGATAATGTCAGCATGACCATCTACCAGCCAAGGCGTCAGAATATTTCCACCTTTGAAATTTCCAAGGATGAGCTGTACAGGTGGGCGGATGAAGTGTTGAAGCCGACCGCAGATCTTGCCTTTGCAGGAGATGGAAACTTCCTCTGTGGCGAATGGTGTGGTTTCTGTAAGGCCAAGCACGAATGCCGTGCCAGAGCGGAAGCCAATCTTACGCTGGCTCAGTACGATTTCAAGCTTCCACCTCTTTTAGAGGATTCGGAGATTGAATACATCCTCTCCCGCGCAGATGAGCTGGTTGCCTGGGCATCCGATATCAAGGAATATGCTCTGCAGCAGGCCATCAGCGGTAAGGAATGGGCTGGCTGGAAGCTGGTCGAAGGTAGATCCAACCGCAAGTATTCCAATGAGGAGGCAGTCATCCAGGCAGTTACAGATGCCGGGTTTGATCCATATGAAAAGAAGCTCCTTGGTATCACTGCCATGCAGAAGCGTCTTGGCAAATCCAGATTCGATGAGCTGCTTACAGCCTATATTGAAAAGCCGCAAGGTAAACCGACGCTCGTACCGGAGAGCGATAAACGTCCGGCAATGAACAATGCAAAAACTGATTTTATGGAGGAAAATTAAATGAACAAGAATGTAAAAATCAACAATCCTATGAAGGTAATCACTGGTCCTGACACTCGTTGGTCTTATGCCAACGTCTGGGAGCCGAAATCCATCAATGGCGGTACACCGAAGTACAGCGTATCTCTGATTATTCCGAAGTCTGATACCAAGACCATCGCCAAGATTGAAGCTGCCATCGAGGCCGCTTACAAGGAGGGCGAGGCCAAGCTCAAAGGCAATGGCAAGTCTGTACCTGCCCTCTCTGTCATCAAGACTCCGCTTCGTGATGGCGACATGGAGCGTTCGGACGATCCGGCCTACGCCAATGCTTATTTCGTAAATGCCAATGCAACCTCTGCTCCTGGCATCGTGGATGCAGATCGCAATCCGATTCTTACTCGCTCCGAGGTTTACTCCGGTGTGTATGGTCGCGCCAGCATCAGCTTCTATGCCTTCAACAGCTCCGGTAACAAGGGTATCGCCTGTGGACTTAACAATCTGCAGAAGATTCGTGACGGTGAGCCTCTTGGTGGTAAGGCAAACGCTGAGTCTGATTTCGCATCTGATGAAGATGACGATTTCCTTGACTAATGGAGGTGCCGAGTATGACTGAGTATCAGAACTTTATGCTTCAGGTATGCTTCGGCTGCACCGTCGGATTCCTGATTGGAATCTGGGGTTGCAACATTGCCTTCTTCATCAAGGATCACAAGGAAAAGCGTGTCCAGAAGAAGCGTGAAGCAGAGCTTCAGAAGGAAGCATCCAAGGAACAGGAATAATCTATCAATCCGATGGCGGTGGCCCCACTGCCGCCATCGACATTTTTCGACAAAAGGAGACCATCTATGAATGAATTTGCAGAAATCTTAAATCTATTTATTGCTAACGTCATCGCATACACCTTTTTTGTAGCGGTATATGGCTTCATCATTTATAACGTAGGGAAAATCATTCTCTATCTTATTCGCTATGCGCTGTACTACATCCGTCGTGATATCAAGAAGTACAAATCCAATAAAGATAAACAGTAACACGGCAGGCGGCAGGGATTTCTCTGCTGCCTGTTTTGTAGAAAGGACAATCTCATGAAAACACTCAGTATTGATATTGAGACCTACAGCGATGAGCCTCTTCAGAAGACCGGAGTCTATCGTTATGTAGAGTCTCCCAATTTTGAAATCTTACTCTTTGCCTACAGTATAGACAGCCAGCCTGTTCAGGTTATCGACCTCGCCTGCGGAGAACAGATTCCGAAAGAGGTCCTTCTTGCCTTGGAGGATGAAACTGTCATCAAGTGGGCCTTCAACGCTACCTTTGAACGTATCTGCCTCTCTCGCTTCTTAGGCTATCCGACCGGAGAATATCTGGAGCCGGTAAGCTGGCGCTGCTCCATGGTATGGGCCGCCACGATGGGGCTCCCACTCTCCTTGGAAGGAGTAGGAGCGGTTCTTGGACTTGAAAAGCAAAAGCTCACAGAAGGAAAAGACCTCATCAAATACTTCTGCCAGCCTTGTGCTCCCACAAAAACCAATGGACAGCGTACAAGAAATCGTCCCTTCCATGCTCCGGACAAATGGGCCATGTTCAAAAAATATAATACCCGTGATGTAGAGACCGAAATGGGAATCCAGCAGAGACTTGCAAAGTTCCCGGTGCCAGCTCAGGTCTGGGAGGAATACCACATGGACCAAGAAATCAACGACCGTGGTGTACGTTTGGACATGGAGCTTGTTGCTGCTGCCATCGAAATGGATACTCGCTCCAGAACGGAGCTGACCAAAACCATGAAGAAAATCACAGAACTTGACAATCCTAACTCCGTCCAGCAGATGAAGGCTTGGCTTTCTGACAATGGTTTGGAAACAGATACCCTTGGCAAGAAAGCTGTGGCAGAGCTCCTAAAGTCTGCTCCTCCAAAGCTCTCACAGGTTCTCAACTTAAGACAGCAGCTTGCCAAATCCTCAGTACGTAAATATCAGGCAATGGAAAAGACGGTTTGTGCTGATGGCCGAGCCCGTGGCATGTTTCAGTTTTATGGAGCCAATCGTACCGGCCGCTTCTCCGGTCGGAACATTCAATTACAAAATCTCCCTCAGAATCATCTACCAGACCTTGCTGATGCTCGTGCATTGGTACGCTCCGGAGACTTTGATGCAGTCTCTCTTTTGTATGAAGATGTGCCGGATACCCTATCGCAACTGATCCGAACTGCATTCATTCCACGTGAGGGTACACAGTTTCTGGTTGCAGACTTTTCCGCCATCGAAGCCCGCGTCATCGCCTGGTTTGCCGGAGAAGAATGGCGACAGAAGGTATTTGCTAAGGGTGGGGATATCTACTGTGCTTCTGCCAGCCAGATGTTCAAGGTCCCTGTGGAGAAACACGGCATCAATGGACATTTGCGTCAAAAGGGTAAAATCGCAGAGCTGGCGCTTGGCTATGGCGGCTCCGTCGGTGCACTGAAGGCGATGGGTGCTATCGATATGGGGCTAACTGAGGATGAGCTTCCCACCCTTGTAAATGCCTGGCGTCAGTCAAATCCGCACATCGTGCAATTCTGGTGGGATGTAGATCATGCTGTCACAGAAGCCGTAAAATATAAGCACACGACTACCGAATACGGTCTTACCTTCTCCTGCCGAAGCGGCATGCTTTTTATCACACTACCTTCCGGCAGAAACCTGGCCTATGTGAAGCCGAAGCTCGGTACGAACAAGTTCGGCGGCACCTGCATCACCTATGAAGGCATCGGCCCAACCAAGAAATGGGAACGTCTTGATTCCTACGGACCAAAGTTTGTGGAGAATATTGTACAGGCCACTTCCCGTGATATTCTTCTCTATGCCATGAGAACCCTCCGCAACCGCTCCATCGTTATGCATATCCATGATGAAGTAGTCATCGAAGCGGATCCCCGTATGTCCTTGGATGCTGTCTGTGAACAGATGGGCCGCACACCTCCCTGGGCGAAGGGACTTCTCCTTCGTGCAGATGGCTATGCTACCCCTTTTTACAAAAAAGATTAAAAAGATCCGCTCAACTCAGGCGTTCATCTCCAGTGGAAACTAGAGGTGGACGCTTTCTTAGCATCTGCCTGAATACAGAAGAATATCAGGAGGCTTAAAGCTATGTATGAAATCAAAGAAAACAGACGCAGATTGAAGGATGGCACAGAAATCTCTACCTACACCCGTGATGTTGTGAGTTGCAACATTCTCGAAGTGGAAGCTGGTACCACAGGCTATAGAGGTGGCGACACTGGGCACGGCGGACGTACCTATTTTCGCATCAAGGATGCGGCCTGCACCGATATGGATATCCATGTTATGCGAGATCGCTTTGGTGATGCAGAAGGCTTCGAGGTCATGCTGGGTGGTGATTGTGAGCTTGAAACCATGATCCGTGCGCTCAAATTCATCACAAAGGTTCTGGAGGAAGAAGCTCAGGAGGTGTACGACTGATGTTTACCATTTACAGCGCGGACGTTACCGGCAATCCCGGTAACTGCTCCTACCCTCATAAACACATCATCCTAGATGAAGATAGCTTGAAGGCGGCTGTTTGTCATGATTACGTGTGCGCTGAATATAAGAACAGCTATCGTAATGGCGACAACTTCATCGGCAGTGACTGTCTTCCAGTTGACTGTGATAATGATCATTCCGAGAATCCGGAAGACTGGATCACTCCAGAAGATGTCTTGCAGGCCTTTCCAGGTGTGACCTTCGCAGTCCATTACAGCCGCTTCAATAACAGAGTAAAAAACGGCAAGCCCGCAAGGTCCAAGTTTCACGTTCTCTTTCCGATTGATTATGTGACAGACGCCGACTTTTACAGCAACATGAAAAAGCTGGTCAATTCCATCTTTCCCTATTTCGATACGAAGGCCCTGGATGCTGCCCGCTTCTTCTTTGGCACTACTGCTGCAGATGTTGCTTTATATCCAGGACGCATGAATCTGACGGAATATCTCAATGAGGATATTTTCGATGAGGATATGCCGGAAGGTCAATATGATGGCGCAACGATTCCCGAAGGTAGCCGTAATGCAACCATGTCTCGTTTTGCCGGAAAGGTCATCAAGAAATATGGCGACGGTGACACGGCCTATCAGGCATTTCTGGAAGAAGCAGATAAATGTGATCCGCCTCTGGATGCTGCTGAGCTTGCTACCATCTGGCACAGTGCCCAGCGCTTTTACGCTCGTGTCCAGCAGCAGGAGGGCTATGTTGCACCGGAGCTCTACAACGATCCTTCCTGTTACAAACCGGAGGATTACTCCGATGTAGGGCAGGCCGAGGTATTAGCAAAGTACTTTTCAAACGAGCTTCGCTATTCTCCCGCCACCCACTTCATCCGCTACTCCGACCACTACTGGCAGGAATCAGAGCCGGGTGCTCAGGCCGTGGCTCATGAGCTTACCCGCAGACAGCTAAAGGAAGCAAACCGAGATCTCATGGAAGCACTGGATAAGATGAAGAATTGCGGTGCACAGAACATCCTCGACAGCACATCAAAGTCAAAAGCAGAACAGCTTATGAACGATCGGCAGCTGGAGGTCTATCGCGAGCTCTTAGCAGCCAAGGCTTATCAGGCATTTGCCATTAAGCGCCGTGATTCTAAGAATGTGACTTCTACTTTGAAGGAATCCCATCCGATGCTGGAGATTTCACCTCGTGACCTGGACGCAGACTGCTTTGCG
This sequence comes from Oribacterium sp. oral taxon 102, assembly GCF_013394775.1. Lineage (NCBI taxonomy): Bacteria > Bacillati > Bacillota > Clostridia > Lachnospirales > Lachnospiraceae > Oribacterium > Oribacterium sp. oral taxon 102. The sequence goes on along the minus strand of NZ_JABXYT010000002.1, from coordinate 31,852 downwards.
CTCTGTACCCCGGAGGCAACCTTTGATCTTCGTCAGGGTATGGCCGGAGCCAGGGAGCATTCGCCGGAGGACTTTATCACCAAGATTACCAGCGTTTCACCAAACCAGAAAGGTATGCAGATTTGGCTGGACAGCTTGAATCTCATCTTCCAGCACAATCAGGAGCTCATCGATTACGTCCAGATGATCTGCGGCCTTGCTGCAATTGGTAAGGTTTATGTAGAAGCTCTGATCATCGCTTATGGTGATGGCCGCAATGGTAAGTCCACCTTCTGGAATGCCATCTCTCGTGTGCTGGGCCTTTACTCCGGGAACATTTCTGCGGATACCCTGACCGTAGGTTGCCGCAGAAACATCAAACCGGAAATGGCCGAGGTCAAGGGTAAGCGACTTCTCATTGCTGCAGAGATGCAGGAAGGTGCAAGGCTTAATGACTCTACCGTCAAGCAGCTCTGCTCTACCGATGATGTCTTTGCAGAGAAGAAATATAAGGATCCATTTTCCTTCAAGCCCTGCCACACGCTGGTGCTGTATACCAACCACCTGCCTCGCGTCAGTGCATCCGATGATGGTATCTGGAGGCGACTGATCGTTATTCCTTTTAATGCCAAGATCACCGGTAGCAGCGACATCAAGAATTACAGTGAGTATCTCTATGACAATGCTGGCGGTGCGATCCTCTCCTGGATCATCGAAGGTAGCAAAAAAGTTATCGATGCTGACTACCGCATCCCAGTTCCGACCTGCGTGCAGAATGCCATCGATAATTACCGTAGCCAGAATGACTGGTTCGGACATTTCTTAGAGGATAAGTGCATCATAGGTGATGAGTATAAAGAAAACTCCTCTAGCCTATATCAGGCCTACCGCAATCACTGCATCGATTGCAATGAGTATGTACGCTCCACAGCGGACTTCTACTTTGCTATGGAAAATGCCGGATACGAGCGTGTCACCTTGAGCCGAAAGCGCTATTTTAAAGGACTTCGCCTGCGTACTGAGGACGATTTTGATGAGGAATTTTTAGACTGATCGAACCGAATGACAAGGTGTATCAATGTCTCTATATAAACTTTTCTATAGGCTATAAAAAATCATATATAGAAAAGTTATGTAAATACCATTGATACACCTTGCACATCAGAAAAATAACCACTGATTGGAGAATGACAATGTTAGAAAAACAGATAGAAAACAAGTTAACCCGGATGGTAAAGCAGCATGGCGGCATCGCTGTAAAATTCGTGTCTCCGAGCTTTGCAGGAATGCCCGATCGCCTCGTCTTATTACCTGATGGGATCATCGCCTTCGTAGAGCTGAAGGCTCCTGGCAAAAAGCCTCGCCCGCTTCAAATAGCAAGGCACAAGCTGCTATGTTCACTTGGCTTTCAGGTCTATGTGATTGATGGCGTGGAACAGATTGGAGGGATGCTTCATGAACTTCTCACCCCATAATTATCAGGCCTATGCCATCAACTATATCGAAACACATCCTATCGCTGCAGTTCTCCTCGATATGGGTCTTGGCAAGACGGTCATTTCCCTGACTGCCATCGCAGACCTGCTGTTTGACAGCTTCGAGGCACACCGCATCCTAGTGGTCGCACCTTTAAGGGTGGCCCGTGATACCTGGCCTGCGGAAATTGCAAAATGGGAGCACCTGCAGCATCTGACCTACGCTGTCTGCGTGGGGACACCGAAGGAACGATGCGCTGCACTTTTGACCGGATCCGACATCACCATCATTAACCGTGAGAACCTTGGCTGGCTGATAGATTCCAGTGGCTTTGATTTTGATTACGATATGGTCGTCATTGATGAGCTTTCCTCCTTCAAGAATCACAAGTCGAAGCGATTTCAATCTCTGATGAAGGTCAGACCTAAAGTTAAACGAATCATCGGTCTTACCGGTACACCTTCTTCCAATGGTCTTATGGATCTGTGGGCCGAATTCAAGCTTCTGGATTTTGGAGAACGTTTAGGACGCTTCATCACCCACTACCGCAACAACTACTTTATCCCGGACAAGCGAAACGGCGAGATCATCTACTCTTACAAGCCCATGGCTTATACGGAGGATGCCATCTACCGGAGAATATCGGATATCACGATTTCCATGAAATCCACTGATCACCTGCAGATGCCGGAGCTGATTACATCACAATACGAAGTGCAACTATCCGAGGAGGAAGAAAAACGCTACGAGGATCTGAAGGCAGACTTTATATTGGAGCTCCCGGAAGGAGAAATCACGACTGCTAATGCGGCTTCTCTTACCGGTAAACTCTCCCAGCTGGCCAACGGTGCCATTTATGATGATGACGGCAATATCATCGAGTTCCATGATCGGAAACTGGATGCCTTAGAGGATCTTATCGAAGCCGCCAATGGCAAACCACTCCTGGTAGCTTACTGGTTCAAGCACGACCTACAGCGAATCAAGAAGCGCTTTGACATCCGGGAGATAAAATCCAGCAAGGATATCACTGATTGGAACAATGGCGATATTCCTGTTGCTGCCATCCATCCTGCCTCTGCAGGTCACGGACTGAATCTTCAGGCTGGTGGATCAACACTTATCTGGTTCGGGCTGACCTGGTCTTTGGAGTTATATCAGCAGACCAACGCTCGTCTCTGGCGGCAAGGCCAGACCTCCGGCACTGTCGTCATTGAGCACATCATTACCAAGGGCACCATTGATGAACGTATCTTAAAGGCGCTGTCCCTGAAGGAGGTTACACAAAACGCATTAATTGATGCGGTAAAAGCAAATCTATGACAATCTACGACAACATAGGTCAATCCGGGGAAATTTCATTATTCGGAGGTACGCTATGAATGTAAAAGAATATTTATCCCAGGCCCGTAACCTGGATCAGCGCATTATCACAAAAACCCAGATGATTGACTCCTTAAACGATCTGGCTACCCGCTGCACCGCTACTTATTCGGATATGCCTAAAAGCCCAAACCGTGGTAACTCTCGTCTGGAGGAATGTGTCATGAAGATCATCGACCTGGAGGAACAGATTACAGAAGATATGGAAAAGCTAGTGAATTTGAAGAAAGAGATCACCCATGTGATTCAGTCTGTTTCCAATCCGGAATATCAGGATCTTCTGGCGAAGCGCTACATCTGCTGTGAATCCTGGGAAAAGATCGCCGTGGATATGAACTACGAGCTTCGCTACATCCACAAGCTCCACAGCCGGGCTCTGCAGGAAGTAAAAATTCCTGAGCCAACTGAAGATGGGCACGAAATGACATAGAATGACACTATCAACTTCTGATAGTATTAGACTAGCAAAAAAGAAAATCACAGAAGCCTTGTAGGATCTACTTCCTGCAGGGCTTTTCTTATGCCGCAAGGAGGTGAAACTGATGCCGAGAAAGCCGAAGCGTCCCTGTTCTTATCCAGGCTGTCCTAATCTCACGGACGGTCGCTTCTGTGAGGAGCACGCCAAGGAGGAAGCCAGGCGCTACGAACATTATGATAGAGATCCTGCCACCAAGCGTCGCTACGGTCGTGCCTGGAAGCGAATCCGTGACAGCTATGCCGCTGCTCATCCGCTTTGTGAAGAGTGCCTTGCGAAGGGTGTTTATACACCAACCGAGGAGATTCATCACATGCTTCCGCTATCTCAGGGCGGAACCCATGACCGTGAGAACCTGAAAGCCCTGTGCAAGGCCTGCCATGCACGCATTCATGCAAAACGCGGTGACCGCTGGCACAACACATAAAGCTGATGCATTTTCTTTGTGCATCAGCCCCCAGGGGCGGTCTGAATCTCTACGGCGCAGCTGCCGTGGAACGGGCGTGGGGTCTCACGCACAAAAATGCGTTTTCAAACGGGGTAATAGGTCCCGAACAAGGAGGTGAAGCATTTTGGCTAAGGACGGAACCAACCGTGGCGGCGCTCGTATCGGTGCCGGAGCCAAGAAAAAGCCCTTAGCTGACAAAATCACTGAGGGTAATCCGGGCAAGCGAAAGCTGACTGTCATCGAGTTTGAAGATCAAGCTGCAGATTTAGAAGGTCAGCAGATGCCCAAGCCATCCAAGCTCTTATCCGCCACACAGAAAGACGGTAAACCACTTGTGGCTGAAGAAGTATATAAGGCAACCTGGGAATGGCTGGCAGAGCGCAGGTGTGCATCGCTTGTTTCTCCCCAGCTTCTGGAACGTTATTCCATGAGTGTTGCCAGGTGGATTCAGTGTGAGGAAGCAATCACAGATTACGGGTTCCTCGCCAAGCACCCTACAACGGGAAACGCCATGCAATCTCCCTACGTAGCCATGAGCCAGAATTTTATGAGCCAGACAAATCGGCTCTGGATGGAAATCTATCAAATCGTAAAAGAAAATTGTGCGACGGAGTACAAAGGTGAAACGCCTATGGATGATGCGATGGAACGCCTGCTCCGTGCAAGGAAAGGAAACTGATATGGACTATCGTGAATTTATGAATCTACTGAAAAGCTATCGCCAGCAGCTGAGCTTTCAGCAGTTCAGCACACTTCGTGGTCAAGCTAAGGCCGGTGATATTGATGCCGCCTACAAGGGCCTACAGAAATTACTCAGGAGGAATGCACCATGCTAATTGAAAAGAAAAATGTCGCTGAGCTACTTCCTGCAGATTACAATCTCCGTAAGGATTTAAGGCCCGGCGATCCGGAATATGAAAAGCTGAAACGCTCGATCGAGCAGTTCGGATATGTGGAACCCGTCATCTGGAATGCCACTACTGGTCGCGTGGTTGGCGGGCATCAGCGCTTAAAGGTTCTCCAGGACATGGGCATGACGGAAGTTGACTGCGTCGTTGTAGAGCTTGATGAGGAACACGAAAAGGCACTGAATGTTGCGCTCAATAAAATCAGCGGCGAATGGGACAACGACAAATTGGCACTGTTAATCGCAGACCTGCAAGGTGCTGACTTCGACGTCTCTCTCACTGGTTTTGAGCCCGCCGAGCTGGACGACCTTTTTAAAGAGGATGTGAAGGATGGCATCAAGGAAGATGATTTTGATGTCGATGCCGAGCTTGCAAAACCTACCATAACTAAGTCCGGTGACCTCTGGTGCCTTGGTCCGCACAGACTTCTCTGTGGCGACAGCACAAAGCCTGAAAGCTATGAGCTCTTGATGGCTGGCAAGAAAGCAAACCTGGTGGTCACGGATCCTCCTTACAATGTGAACTATGAAGGCTCCGCTGGTAAGATCCAGAATGACAACATGGATAATGACTCCTTCTATCAGTTCTTGCTGGACGCCTTCACTAATATGGAAGCAGTCATGGCCGATGACGCATCCATCTATGTGTTCCATGCAGATACAGAAGGCCTGAATTTTAGAAAAGCGTTCTCTGATGCAGGCTTCTATCTTTCCGGCTGTTGCATCTGGAAAAAGCCCTCCCTGGTGCTGGGCCGTTCACCATATCAATGGCAGCATGAGCCTTGCCTCTTTGGCTGGAAGAAAAATGGCAAGCATCAATGGTACTCCGGTCGCAGGGAAACCACGATCTGGGAATTTGAAAAGCCTAAGAAAAATGCTGATCACCCAACCATGAAGCCGGTAGCATTGATTGCCTACCCGATCATGAATTCAAGTCTTACAAACTGCATCGTGCTTGATCCCTTCGGAGGCTCCGGCAGCACGCTGATCGCCTGCGAACAGACCGGCCGCATCTGCCACACAATTGAATTAGATGAGAAATATGCAGACGTCATCGTGAAGCGCTACATCGAGCAGGTAGGTACTTCCGATGGCGTTTCTGTTATCCGTGATGGTCTGACTTACCAATACGATGAAGTCGCTATCTCCGAAGAATCCATGCAGGCATAATACACACGATTTACTGCTATTTTCCGGCGGATCTTTGGTACATATATTCGCTCTGAATCGCTTGATAATATGTGTCTTCAGAGTGATATATGTACTACCAAAACAAAGGAGGATTCCACTATGGAGATCAGATTTAACGTAACAAGAAGCGCCAGAAAAGAGCTGGTAGGAATTATTTCACAGGTAACCGGATGCAAGCAAGTTTATAAGGGAATGCCAAGCGCCGCCTACAAGGTTGCAGACATTACCATCAGCAAGGATGGCACCGTAAGCTACGACGAGCGAACAGAGGAAAGCACCATCAAGGCAATCCTTGAACAGACTGCTACTGCAGGTTTTACCGCAGAGTTAGATGAGGCACCGGCCACTGAAACACCAGAAGCACCCGTCTCTGCAGAAGCAGACATTTCAGCGGCTGCAAAGGACACTGGCCTGGTGATTTCCTTCCCGGCTGACACGGTTAACCTGGAAAACCTGCGAAAGCTTCTGGAGAGCAAGTCAGACCTCATCAAGAAGGCCCTGGAGGTTGAAGCCTTCCCGATTGAGGAACACGACGATCAGGTCAGCTTTCCTTGGTGGCCTAGTATGCCGGACTTCGATGCCATCACCGCCTACACTGCTTTCCTTTCTGCCCTTTGCAAGATGAGTAAGGAACAGAAGCGTATCACAGCAAAGGCAAAGCCGATAGATAACGAAAAATACGCCTTCCGCTGCTTTCTTCTCCGCCTCGGCTTCATCGGAGACGAATACAAGCAAAGCCGCAGGATCCTCTGCCGATACCTTTGCGGCAACAGCTCCTACGCAGGAGGTGAAGGCCTTGTTATTCGCTAACAGAGCGCAGGTTGAACGCCTGCGCCTCCGCTATCCCATCGGTACCAGAGTGGAGCTTGTAGAGATGGACGATGCTCAGGCACCGCCCATCGGCACCCAGGGAACGGTAACCGGTGTGGATGATACCGGCAGCCTCCTGGTGGACTGAGATAATGGTTCTGGACTCAATGTAATCTACGGTGTTGATCGTGTGAAGAAGCTGTAATATACACAGTTTTCTCCTCCATATAGCAGCCGATCTTTGGTACATATATTGTCCGTAATCAGCTTGCTATTATGTGTTTTCAGAGTGATATATGTACTACCAAAAGAAAACAAGGAGGCACACACCATGATGAACATTTTTGAAGAAGCTTACAGAGGAATCCAGGAAGCAAAAAAGGCTTACGCCACAGCAACTAACACGGCTGAGCAGGATGCAGCAAGAGCCATTTACAAGCAGGCAACCGCAAAGCTTGATGGCTTAAGCAACACAGAGCAGCGCATCTGGAGCGCTTATGAAACCGCCAAGGACTGCGGCAACGAGTACATCGACCTGAACGACACCATCCGCGATGACGAAGTCGAAGGCCTGGTGGCCTGCATGAAGAAATACGGCATTGAAGCCTTCACCTTCTCTTCCACCTGGAGTGGAGCTAGCATATAAATAGTACAAAATAAGAATGACCTTTTCCTGATAAATCATGTACCATGAAAGAACAGGAGGGAAAAGAGTCATGGCAAAAGGAACGGTATATACCCAACAATTCAAGGAGGATGCAGTTCGCTACAAAAAGGAGCATCCGGAACTATCTTACCAGGCAGCAGCCAGTAATCTCAATGTCAGTATTTCTGCGTTAAAGTCCTGGATCAAGAAGGCAAAGGAGAACGATGGTGAGGTCCCAACCCGCGGAGCCGGCAATTATTCCAGCGACGAGGCAAAGGAAATCGCCAGGCTTCAGCGAGAATTACGAGATACAAAGGACGCACTTGAAGTATTAAAAAAAGCCATCGGTATCCTGGGAAACTGACACTGGCCATATATACAGCAACTGCTGAATACGTGGAGGAAGTTCATCAATTTCCGGTGAAACACCGGGTCTCTGTCAGCGGGATACTGAAATATCTGGGTGTTTCACGATCCGGTTATGCTTCCTGGAAGAAGCGTGTCCCTTCCGACACAGAGAAGCGTCGAGAAGCGATGAAACAAAAAATCCAGAGAATATATGATAAATCCCATCAAAACTACGGGGCACCCAAAATCACGGTGCAGCTTCATAAAGATGGTGAATCCATTTCCGAGCGGACTGTGGGCACCTACATGCATCAGATGGGTATCAAGGCTCAATGGATAAAACCATATACCCGGACAACCATAGATTCTGACTTCAGTACAAAATTAAAAAATATACTGCAGCAGCAATTTAATCCGGCAGAGCCAAATGCTGTATGGGTTTCCGATATCACTTATATTGTTACTGTGATTGGTTTTGTGTACCTGACTAGTATTATGGATCTGTTTTCACGGAAAATCATCGCCTGGGTCCTCAGCACGACCCTGGAAGCGCAGCATGTTGTCGACTGTGTCAATCTGGCAAAGCAAAAGCGTCATGTTGACAAACCGCTTGTATTTCACAATGATCGCGGATCACAGTATGTTTCGGATGCTTTCAAAGATGCAACTGCAAGCTTTATTAATAGTTATTCCCCAAAGGGATATCCTTGGGATAACGCATGCATCGAATCGTTCCATGCACTCATTAAGAGAGAATGGATCAATCGATTTGTGATACTTGATTATCAACATGCTTATCGTCTTGTATTTGAGTATATTGAAACTTTCTATAATACAGTGAGGCTCCATAGTCATTGTGATTACTGCTCACCGGGTCAGTATGAGGAGCAATACCTGGAGAAACTGGAGGAGTCTCTCAAGCTCGTAAGCTGAGAGATAATCCGGTGTGTAAGTCACTGATACAGAGCATTTGAAACTGTTAATGCTGTTTAGCGGGAATTATTGTACTCATACACCAACCGGAATGACAGTCTGATCTGTGACTGTCATGAAGGGCGGTAGGATAAACAGCGGAGTATCAGCGAAAAAGGTTATTTTTAACTTGTACTTTTTCTTGACATAGGACCAGTGCTCATCTTCCTGCTGGTCGGAATCGCAAACGTCCTAGATGTGCAGATCATCGGTACCGGCAGTGTGCTTCGTACCGCCGTGATCTTTTTCTACATTTCCAATGAGGGTGTAAGCCTTCTTGAAAATGCAGCGCATCTCGGCCTTCCAGTACCGGAGAAAATCAAAACCGTTTTAGAACAGCTCCATGACAGAGCAAAAAGTGAGGAAAAATAAAATGGCTTATACAACCAGCTCCCTGGTATCCTATACCAATCTCAGTCCGAATCATTCCGGACAGAGAACCCATTCCATCGACCGCATCACGCCACACTGCGTGGTCGGTCAGTTATCAGCTGAGAGCATCTGCGGATGCTTTACCGGCCCTTCTCGTCAGGCTTCCTGCAACTATGGCATCGGCACTGACGGACGCATCTCCTTATGTGTTGAAGAGAAAAACCGCAGCTGGTGCTCCTCTTCTAATGCCAATGACCAAAGAGCCATCACCATCGAATGTGCCTCTGACATGTCGGAGCCTTATGCGATGAATGATAAAGTCTACGCTTCCCTTATCTCGCTCTGCACCGACATCTGCAAGCGTAATGGCAAGAAGAAGCTTTTATGGTTTGGGGATAAGAACAAGGCCCTGAATTATACACCAAAGTCCGATGAGATGGTGATCACTGTCCACAGATGGTTTGCCAACAAATCCTGCCCCGGCAACTGGCTCTATGCCCGTCTCGGTGATCTGGCCGCAAAGGTTACTGCAAATCTTGATGGAAATACTTCTCCTGCCACAGATCATCTTTATCGTGTACAGGTTGGAGCTTATAAGAGCAAGGCCAATGCTGACAACATGATGGCAAAGCTCAAGGCTGCCGGTTTTGATGCTTTCATCACAACAGAATCAGGTGCCTCTGTTTCAACGCTCAAATCCATTGATGAAATCGCACGTGAAGTCATCCGTGGCGACTGGGGCAATGGCGCTGACAGAAGAAACCGCCTTATCTCTGCCGGATATGATTATGCGGCTGTGCAGGCAAAAGTAAATGAATTACTGGGATAACCATCAGGGTCTATGAGGATTTGCGTCCTTATAGACCCTTTTTCTTTTTGTCTGCAAGGTGTATCAATGGTACTTTCCTAACTTTTCTATAGACCTATTTTTATAGCCTATAGAGAAGTTTATACATAGACCTTGATGTACCTTGTCATTTTTATCCGCTCAAATCCATCACGAATCTCCAGTGGAAAGTGAAGAACTAAAACTGGAGGTACTTTTCATGCAGGAAGAAACAAAAGCAGTATTACAGGCAACGGATATCGCTTCTCATCTAAAGGCCGCACCGATATCATCCATCGAAATTCAACAGGATTACGACTACTTCATGGCCCAAAGAGCCAGCGAAGCGCTGCTCTCCGCTGGACTTATTTCCTTGGTGGAATTCAACAAATTGACGCAGCTAAACCGCGATACATTCTCTCCGATGTTCGTCGAGATTATGCCCAGAATCACTTGATATATGTGGCCTTTAGAGTGATGTATATACACTGACAAAGGAGGTGAATCACCACGAAGAAGGTAACCAAAATAGATAAAATCCAACCTTCACAGACTTCGAAGAAGCTTCGCGTGGCTGCTTACTGCCGCGTTTCCACAGATTCTGATGCACAGCTCGAAAGTCTGGATGCACAGAAAGAGCACTATAAAAACTACATCACCTCCCGTGATGACTGGACCTTTGCAGGGCTCTACTTTGACGAAGGTATCACCGGCACCAAGGCGGATAAAAGGCCAATGCTCCTGCGACTAATCGAAGATTGTAAAGCAAAAAAAATTGACTTTGTAATCACCAAGTCCATCAGCCGCCTCTCCCGAAATACTACAGACTGCTTGGAGATAGTAAGAACGCTTCTGTCACTGGATATTCCGATCTATTTCGAGAAGGAAAATATCAACACCGGCTCGATGGAAAGTGAACTGTTTCTTTCCATCCTAAGCTCTATGGCCGAAGGCGAATCTGCTTCGATTTCCGAAAATAACAAGTGGAGTATTAAGAAACGCTTCCTGGATGGAACCTATAAGCTCGGCTATATGCCTTACGGCTACTGCTGGAAGGATGGAGAAATCCTGGTGAATCCTGAGCAGGCTGAAATTGTAAAGCGCATCTTTCGAGAGCTTCTTTCCGGGAAAGGCACGGAGGCCATTGCCAAGGAGCTGAACCAGAAACAGGTTCCAACCAAGAAGGGCGGCCGCTGGACCTCTACCAGCATTCGCGACATCATCAGGAATGAAAAATACACCGGTGACTGCATTTTCCAGAAAACCTATACCGACAGCAATTTTAATCGCCACAAGAACGACAGCCACCTCGATCAGTACTATGTGCCAGATCACCACGAAGCAATTATCAGCCATGAGGATTTTGAAGCCGCAGCAGCCTTGATTGAACAACGGGCAAGTGAGAAAGGCATCAAGAAGGGAAATGCTAAGTATCAACAGCGCTATGCCTTTTCCAGCAAGATTATCTGCGCCGAATGCGGGAATACCTTCCGTAGGAGAATCCATTCCAGCACCTACGGGAAATACGCAGCCTGGGTGTGCAACACTCACCTGGAAGACACCAGCAGGTGCTCTATGCTTTATATCCGTGATGATGATTTGAAGCTGGCATTTACCACGATGATCAATAAGCTGGTCTACTGCCACAAGCTGGTCTTGAAGCCTTATTTGAAAGCGCTACAGGAAAACAGCGGAGATGCATCGCTTCTGAATATCCAGCAATTAGAAATATTGCTGGAGCAGAACACTGAACAGCGGGAAACCCTACATAAGCTGATGGGACAGGGCTACATTGACCAGATTCTTTATACCCAGGAAAATAATGCCCTTCTCTCCCAGGCTGGCGAATATAGGAACAAAATTGAGCTCCTAAATCGCTCCCAATCACTGGATGCCACAAAGGTATACGAGACGGAGCGCCTGCTACACTTCTGCGAACATGGGGAAATGCAGCTGGAATACAGTGAAGAATTATTTGAACTATTCGTGGATCACATTGAGGTTTACAGCCGCCAGAAAATCGGCTTTGCACTTCATTGTGGTCTTATTTTGAAGGAGATGATTTGATGGGACACACACCCTACGGTTACCGAATCGAGAATGGCAAGGCAGTGATAGATGAAGCTGCTGCCTTTCAGGTTCGAGACCTTTACAAGAATTATTTAAGCGGTCTATCCCTCACCAATGCTGCAAAGGAAGCCGGGCTCAACCTACTCCATTCTGGTGCCAAGCGCATGATGCTAAACAGGCATTACCTCGGAGATGACTTCTACCCGGCCATCATTGATCCGGCATCCTTCAATGCCGTCAGTACGGAGCTTAGCAAGCGCTCTGCGCAGCTCGGACGGAGCAACCACTATATTGCACCAATCATAAAAAGGCCACCTACCGCCTTTCGACTTGGTGACATTACAGAGAATTATGAAAATCCGGTCAGGCAGGCAGAATACCTATACAGCCTGATAGAAAGTGAGGTCAAATAATGGGAAATGTTATGGTCATCCCTGCAAAACGGCAGGTCGGAAACACTGCCCGGCAGCAGGATGCAAAGCCAAAGCTTAGAGTCGCAGCGTACTGCAGAGTCAGTACTGACAGCGATGAGCAGGCTACAAGCTACGATGCTCAGGTCGAGCATTATACAGAATTTATACAGAAAAACCCCGAATGGGAATTTGCCGGTATCTACGCCGATGATGGTATTTCCGGCACCAACACCAAAAAGCGTGAGGACTTTAACCGTATGATTGACGACTGCGAGGCCGGAAACATCGACATGATTATCACCAAGTCCATCAGCCGATTTGCCAGAAACACGCTGGATTGCCTGAAATACATCCGCCAGCTGAAGGATAAGAACATTCCCGTCTTCTTCGAAAAGGAAGCCATCAACACAATGGATGCCAAGGGTGAGGTCCTAATTACGATTATGGCTTCCCTGGCTCAGCAGGAATCACAATCACTCAGCCAGAATGTAAAGCTGGGACTCCAGTTTCGCTACCAAAATGGCCAGGTACAGGTAAATCACAATCACTTCCTCGGCTACACCAAGGATGCAGATGGAAATCTCATCATCGATCCGGAGCAGGCAGAGGTGGTAAAACGCATCTACCGTGAATACCTAGAGGGCTACTCGATGGACCGGATTGCAAAAGGTCTGGAAGCAGACGGCATTCTCACCGGTGCAGGCAAAACAAAATGGTGGACCAGCACCATCAATAAAATCCTCCGAAATGAGAAATACATCGGCGATGCCCTGCTTCAGAAAACTTATACCACAGACTTCCTGAATAAAACCAGAGTCAAGAACAACGGCATTGTTCCGCAATACTATGTGGAAGGCAACCACGAAGCAATTATTCCGAAGGATATTTTCTTACGGGTGCAGGAAGAGCTGGTGCGCAGGCGAGTGGTCAAGACAAGCGCCAATGGCAAAAAGCGCTCCTACAGCTGCAACCACTGCTTTGCGCAGATTGTCATTTGCGGCGAATGCGGTGAAATGTTCCGCAGAATCCACTGGAACAATCGCGGCTGCAAATCCATCGTCTGGCGTTGCATCAGTAGACTGGAGCCGACCGGGCAGGAATGCCACGCAAGAACTGTCAATGAAACGGTATTAGAGAATGTGGTAGTTCAGGCCATCAACACGCTCCTTGGCGATAAGTCCACCTACCAGGCGCAGCTCCAGCAGAACATTGCAAAGGTGATCCGTAGTGCTCAGCAAAATACCGCTGATGGCATTGACGAAAGACTGCAGGAGCTTCAAAAAGAGCTTCTCAAAAAAGCCAATAGCAAAGAAGCATACGATGAGATTGCCGACCAAATTTTCAAACTTCGAGAGCAGCGCGAAAAGTGCACGGTTGACACTGCCGCCAGAGACACACAGATTGCCCGCATCAATGAACTGCAAGATTTCATCAAGCAGCAGCCTGCACACCTGGAAACCTTCGACGAGGCTCTGGTAAAGCGCTGGCTTGAGCGAATCATCGTCTGGGAGGACCACTTCACCGTGGAGCTAAAATCCGGATTGAAAATTGAAATTGAAGGATAATCCCATAGATGTACGAAACCCTCTCGACCAATGGGCCGGGAGGGCTTTTTTGTCATTAACAGTTTACACCTTTTCTAAAGCACCACAACAGACAATCCTCAACATACCTTAAGAGAAGAAGTGCATCTTCCTTACTTGCCACATCCTCATGATGAGTTCCAAGTCCTGACATTACACTATACATTGTCTGAAATAGCCTAAATCTATTAGCCCCCTTTTTATTATCGATCCAATATGTATATATTTTCTTAATTGACGTCAATTGTGCTCCATTATCAATTATACTTTCGCCCGTTGCCGCAAGTATCCCTTTCACATAATCTCCATTAATCGTATCCAACTTTTTAAAGAAATTCTCTAACAAAGATCTGCAGTTTTCTATACAGCTGACATATTGCCCTGATCCAAAATTTGTAATTGCTTCATCATACAGAATCACTAAATCAGGATGATGCATTTCGAGCATAGAATGTAAATATGAAATATCTGTATTCCGCTGCTGAACCCCCTCCGTTGAAGGAATAAGTGAATAATATTTTAATTCATAACCATAGTCTTTTTCTGTCGTTATTTGCAATTCATATCCAATTACGCCAAGATAATTAGATAATAAATTATACTGTTTATCATCAATATCATGAATTCCATCGAGAATTAAATTTAAAAATCGAAGTAAACCTTCTTCGTTAGATTCGATTTTTTCGCAAATAGACAGACAAACATATTCAGGATTATAGTCATCATTATTATTCTGGTATCCTCTGTTATACCAATAAGGGCTTAATTTATTTTTGTAGTCGTCCCAAAAAGCGGATAGACCAGCCTTCTTCAGCAATACCTCTCCATCATCATTATTATCAATTTGGCGCCTTATAAATTTTCCAAAAATACTATATATATTTGAACGTGCTATTCGTTCTTTTGTATCAAAAACATTATTCAACCAAAAACACCTCCCAATTTTTCAATCAGCCCCATATCGGCTGGCAACCAGTCAACGCTGTATAATTCATCTTTACTAAGCCAGCGCGCGTCCTCTGCTTCTTTGAGTTTTATTTCACCCTCAGTAACATTACACCAGAAACAATCCATACTTAAATGAAATGATGGGTAATCATATTCAATAGTGTCTATCAAATCGCCAACTTCGACTTTTACATCAAGCTCCTCTTGAATTTCCCTTACTAAGGCTTCTTGTGGTGTTTCCTCAGGTTCGATCTTTCCTCCAGGAAACTCCCATTGGCCCTTAAATTCACCATATCCTCTTGCTGTGGCAAAAATCTTATCTTCGCTACGAATCACTGCAGCGACAACTCTAATCGTCTTCATATCTTCCTTATATAAACTCCAGCAACTTCTTTTCCATGCAGAATTCATACCCCATCTTTTTTAATCCAATCTTATCAAACTGAACGACTATCGTAGTTCCTTCAATCGCTGTAATCTTGCCAAGGCCAAATGCTTTATGTTTCACCTGTCTTCCGACAATATCGGCTGGTATTTCTATCTGTGGTTTTGGCTCTGGTTTCGGAACAATCAGTGCAACAAATACAGGCTTCTTTGTTCCTATTTTTTTGGCAACAGCCATCATTTTTGTATACTCAGCATCAACATTCTTACCACGATTTTCGTAGTCATCCATATCCTTAAACACGAACATTTGCGGCTTCTTTACATCATTATCTGGTACAGGCCTTATTGGGAACATCCATACTTTTCGATTATTACCATCTTCACCGGGCTGCACATCTGTGTATGGCTTGCTCACAAGTTCTATTCTTCCGCAGTAGATATATTCTCCAGCATCTATAACTTCAAACAGATGAACATCAACTCCATTATAATCAGACTCAGCTAATGTGGCATTCTGCGCCCAATGAATGTCCTGATCGCCTGATTTGCCCATGCCCGTATAATGTAAAACTCCGCCGATCCACTTATCATGATAAAGACCTTTTGTATAATCCGATACGATAACAAGTGTATTCGTTGTTCTTGACCGGCGCATACCTCCCATATTTCCGCATTTGAATATTTCAACAATATCTGCGTTCTTTATAATTTGTCCTATTTTTAGTCCAGGATTAAACATAAATACGCCTCCAATTCTTAATATCTATTCCACTGCCTGCAAACACCCAAAATGGTCGAGTTGCCGGATTAGTTGTCATCCGTTTTCATTTTCCAAAAATCATCTCAAAATGCCTGACATCTAATCCACTGTCTCAAATTGTGACATCTAATCCGAGGTCACAACCTGACACACTTTTTGCAGTAGATATGTTTCAATATAAGAAAACCGAGCTTTTTCAGAAGTCTGGCTTCAAATCCAAACTTCCGAAAAAGCCCGGAAATACGCCACTTTCTGGCTCTTATTTATCTTTCCTTGACATCAAAACTACCGTCTCCACATGGCACGATACCTTCTGATTGATGTCAGGTTCTGTTCCCGTTCGCGGAAACATATCCTGTCAAAACGGGAACAAGTCCACACCTCTGATATCGCGCATTCACAGCTTCAAACAGATACAATCTGTGACAAAATTGACATTCAAATCAAGGTCTTGACCATTGAAGTCTATGGGAACAAGTCTGTATAAGGCCTTTGCTATCTATATAATGCAAGGCAATTTTACACTGCTGCTCCCTGCCATTGTCTCGACAGTTGAGACAGTGAAAGCCGCTCAAGTTCTACACAATCCATCCGCTCTGACCGCTGATTGGTCATACACTCGCAGGGAGTTGAGTTGCCGGATTTCACCGTCTCGACCTGGCATCCGGTCCTTATTTCTTTGTGTTTTCTTCCAATTCCAGCAGATACTTATCAAAATCAGACATGAACAATCTATCCTGAATCACACGGTATTTTTCAAATTCTGTCTCAGCATGAAGCTTTGCAATTTCTGCGGACACCTTGCCTGCGTCCTGTAAAATGCCATAATCAAACATTTCGATGAAGCTGTTGAGTCTTTTCTCCCAATCCTGCATCGTAAGTGGAATATGCCGCAATGTCATGTTTTCAGCAAAATCCAAATATGCCGTAACCATACGATTCAGCTGCTTCATTTCATCCTGGCTTAGATAATTCTTAGCAACTGTAACATCGCTTTTCTTAATCTTTCCTTCCGGTGCATCTGCCCAGGTGGTTAATCCCATATGCTCTTTTGTGTGATCGGCTCTTTCCACGATCAGCTCAGCTGCTGTATGCCCATGCACTGCGTAATGCATTTTATTCTGAACGGTCGCATAGAATCTTCTCGTCGTTGCAGAATTTTTATCATAGTCAATGGCTGTCGCATACAAGTCAGTGATCTTCTGATAGAACTTTCTTTCGCTGGCACGAATCTCTCGAATGCGCTCTAATTGCTCATCGAAATACTTTTCTGTCAGATACGTTCCTCGTTTCAGCCGTTCATCATCCATGACCCAGCCTTTGATGGTGTAGTCCTTGGCGATCTGGTTTACCCATTTACGGAACTGTACGGCCCGCTCGGAATTGACCTTGAACCCTACGGCAATGATCATCTCCAGGGAGTAGTGATTTGTGCTATAGCTTTTTCCATCTGCGGCAGTTATCCGAAATTTTCGGATAACTGAATCCTCCTGCAACTCACTATCACTGAATATTTTCTTGACATGATAGTTTATGGTCCGAACATCCACATCATACAAAGAGGCCATCATCTTCTGTGTCAGCCATATATTTTCATCCTCGTAGCGCATCTCAATGCTGTCCTGCTGATCTCCCACTGAGGCAACATAGGTCAGATATTCCGCCGCGCTGGAGCGGATGGTTATTTCATCTTTTTTCTTTGCCAAATAGAATGCCTCCCTTCTTCAAATCACTAGATTCAACACTTTTTCTTATGACTACATAGGTCATGCAAATGGCTTCGAAGGCCACAAACACATCATAATCATCGTCGTTTTAATGAATATTACTGATCAGACTAAAGATTTACAAGGCCACCCTAAATATTTGCCAACTGTTGCAACCATGCCTAACCACACTGATAGTCCAGTATCTGGAATAATCTATTGTGTAAGAGCTGCAACAATGGCTGCAACTCACTTGTCATAATGAAATTTCTCCTTTACTCAATAACTCCATCGGTGTCAAAGATATGGTCAAGTTCATCCGTATTTATTGCATGAATAACTTTATCGCGGATGGCCGTCTTAGACATATCTAATCTCTTGAACTTTGGGTTTCCAGCAGCATCTTTGCTCATACGAATAAGCTGAATTTTTCCCACCCCCGGATTCTGCTTTGCATACTCTGCAAATCCCTTTGCTTTTCCAAGATTATCCTTGAAATCAGGATTGTGTGGTTCAAGAATATCAACAACATAACCTTGTACACTGTCTTTTCTTACTACTATAAAATCTGGATAAGTCGGCTTTATTTCACCATTAATTTCATAAGGGATACAAAGCCCCCACGATCCTCTAGAAGGATTACGAATCCAGCATACAAAATCCCCTCGTTTTTCTTCCTCTTCAATAACCCCGGCTTCCCATGTATTCAACTTCATAGTTGCAACACCGGTTATATCACTGACGAAGAGATGATCCCTGTATTCTTTTCCTCCCAATTCATGTGGTACCTGAATTGTCTCCGGCAAACGGAAATTGTGCTTACTCACTGGATCGCCATCAGAAACAATGCTGTCATACTCTTTACGGATTTTCTCTGAGTCTATAGTTGCAATATATCTACGATAATCGTCATTCAGTCCATGAAAGCGTGCCTCCGCATAGGAATGCAATCGATTCATACACTCTTCATCTGCTACGAAAAGGATAACATCGACTTTAAATGATGTCAGATCAGGCAAATCCATGTACTTGTTTCCATAGGCCATACCGATACCTTCTCGACCCAGCTTAACGTCGGCAATCTGGAATTGCCGTTCAATATCAGTATCTGTCGTTGTGAACAAATCATGCACTGAATAATTATCCACGGTTTCTCCAAAAGCATCGAAAATCTGAGTTGCCAACTTGAACTGCTTGACCTGCTGAACAAGATCATCATATTTTCCATCTGCCTTGAGGCCTTCCACATAGCTGTGGATCATCTCAACAATCTCATCCTGAACCTCCCGGATCGCCTCACGATGCAATCTGGACATTGTAAGAAGGTGGGCCATCCTGTACAAAGATTTCAGGTAGTTATTGATCCGAAGTGCTTTAACATTATAAGAAAGCAGACCAGCATCATTAATAAATTTCATAACTTCTTCACGGTCAAACAGATCTTCCTCTTCAGGCGTTTCTGCCTGTTTTGCCTGATAACTTTCCACAGTGCCAGTTTCGGATGACGTTTCCAAACCAGAAGACTGTGGTGTGACTGGTGCAGACTGAACAGAAGCTTTTGTATTTGTGCTCGACTGAATCTGGCTCTGTTCCGCCGTTTCTGCTTGCTGCGCTTGTCTATCAGTGGCTTGAGGCATTTGTATCGGAATCATATCGCTAGCTGACTCTATTGGTCCAGCCGACTGCTGTTTGTCTGCGCTCTGCCCAGAGAACACCTCAAATAGAGTCAGCTGTCCCGGCATCTGCTGCTCTTCCTTTTTCTTCTTTGGTCTAACAGTCAGCGTTTCAAATTTCTTTCCGGACAAAGACTCACCATAAATATCGGTCGGAATGTCTCCACCTTCTGTGCTCTGCAAGGCTTCCACAACGTCTTTGACAGTATTCTCATTGAAGTACGGCAAATAGAGATGCACGTCGTTCAAAACATCATCCACCTGAATATGCATCTGCATCGGCGTTCTTACCATTCGGCCGAGAAGCTGCGCAATGTATGTAGCATCATTAGCGTGTTTAAAGGACATCATGGTCTCTGCTCGCGGGCAATCCCATCCAGTAGAAAGATTCTCTTTGAAGAATACCACGCGGATATTTCTATCCTCAGCAATATTGGATGGTTCCTCATAACACACATCGAGTCCATTAGCAGTTAATGTGGCCGTCGTGCCACCGAAGGTATGAACTACCTGTCCACTTTCCAGCTTAAAGCCGGTACGTTCCTCGATCTTTGCAATACAGTCGTCCAGATTGGTATCCGTCAAAGCATCACCGGTTCCATTTAAAACCTGAATGATTAGGATTGGATTCACATAGGCGTAATGCTGTTCAAAGCAATACTGCGTCCAATGCTCCCACTTTTCTTTCCAATCATCTGCAGCAGCTTGCAAAATGGCCATATCATTATTGACTGTGCCTTCCTCCGGATAGGTGATAATGATTCTATCCTTCAAAAGCCCAGAAGCTCGCACCTCATCCGCCGTCACGATAGACTTGTGAATTGTAGAGGATGTGCCTTCGACCAGTGTATTGAACCTCTGTGTAGTAGCAGACATGCCTATGACAACAGGCATGGGCGGAATTCCGTCCTCATCACTACCCTTAATGAACTTCTGCATGATCGTGGTGGCCTTACTGGCCTCACGTCCCTGCATACCTCTGTGCGCTTCATCGATAATAAAGTACAGCCTGTCGCTCTTCTCCCGAACAGTATTTGCAATCGTCTGCCAAATTGTATAAGTCCTGCCATCTCCATTTTTCGTTAGCTTCGATGTAACAGAGAGCTTTTGCGTATTTAAGAAATAAATATGTCCGTCCTCGAAGTTCTCTTTGTCAAAAGAGTCCTCTGCCACCGTTACACACTGTGAAAGACGGATTTTATCAGCCTTAGAATCTATCTTCATCTTAGACTGCTCATTCAACTGTGGAGAGTCTGAAAGCCAAACGATGATTGCATCCGGCTGCTCCATATATTGTTCATCGCCGAAAAGAATAGACTCAATCATCGCAGACATGATGATGGTCTTTCCAGCTCCGGTCGGTGCAGTGAAAGAAACCACCTGTGGCGCATGTGTTCTATGATAACTGCCCATTGCCTCCGCCGTCTTCATGCGGATATCAACAAGCGCTCTTTTCTGAAATGGGAATAATTCTACTTTCATGCTTACCTCCCCGTATTGATTCTGAAATTATCCAGATAGTCCCTATAAAGTTGATAGCAGTTTTTGCCATCATAAGTACGGATCATCGACCGGTATGCTGTTTCTGAATCCGTCACAATGAAAACTGTCTGGATTTCCGGATGCTGACTTAACTCCGCATCGAACTCGGAATAATATATTTCATCTACCAAAACACCCATCTTGTTCTGTGGCAAAATTAGCATGTTCGGAAGATCATCGTTTTCAAGAGCCGGACACTTGCCAACAGCTCCGCCCTTCATCCAGAGCACCGGAAGGAGCTCTCTGAACTGTCTGCCAAGAGCTACGGAAGTCTTGTCGAGGAAGCTCAATTTGAAGAAGGCTGCGTTTGCCTTAAATCCATCAGCCATTTTTATCTCACAAAGTTCTGGATACATCTGCCTTTTACCTTTACGATAAACAGTTGCCTTTGTCGGCTTCCCTGTGGTTTTCGATACAACAGCTATGGATTCATCTACTTCATAGCAGTCACTCTCAAATCCATAGTAACCCTCTAAAGGTTTTCCCTCGATATCTCGGCCTGTCATGCTGGCCACAGTACGAGGCCATGTCACATGCCGAGCAATTCCAAGGGAATCCCACTGGGGATCACCGGGCTTCAGTCCCTTCTGTGTCAGCTCTTTTGCCTCATCTACTGAGACTTCGTTGTTTGTGACTAAAATGCATCTTCTATTTCCATCATCAACCGCATTAAGCAAATTGACAGCATGAAGCGTCGTTCCAGATCCCGCAAAAAAGTCAACAACAAGAGCGTTCGGTTTATTTGCCAAGAAGAAACGAATAGTATCATGAACTGCATATATCGACTTTGGGAATGTGAATCTACTTGTTCCAAAGAACGATTTAAGAAGGTTTGTCCCGCCAGTACTTGCATCGTGTGACCCAATCCGCCACTGTGTTCCCGTAACAAGAGAGCGCACTTCGGTATCTGAAATTATAGAGCCATCTTCGCGATATCCTGTAATCTCATAAACCCCTGACGTTACTTTAGCAATTTCACCTTTTTTTAGATAATAGACCGGAATGCTGTTATCCTTCTTCTTGCCGAGCATTACAAAACCTTGCTTAATTAGCTCACGCAAATTAGTATTTGCAATCTGCCAGTTTCCTTCTTCTCCGTCTCTGCGAAGAGGCCATACTGCAAAGGTTCCTTCTGGCGCTACAACCTCCTCACGGTTCGTTCCATAATAAGGTTCTCCGACGGAATGAATCTTCTTCCCGTCATTAAAAACAAAAATGGGATAGAACTGATTTACGCTATCTTTTCGCAAATAATTTGATCCAGATCTTATCAGCATAGACCAGCGAAGGTGTGTAACCCTTGTATCGTTTTCATTGACATTTACACGCCACTCATCGCTTAGAGGCAGTCTATTAACCTTTGAACTTCCAAACTGAATAACAAAAATGTATTCATCGACACGTGCAAAGCCATTATCTCGTGCCACGCCTCTCGAATTTGTAAGAGTTGATATCATCTGAATACGTGCATCAGGGAACATTTCTTCGAGCAAGCACCCAAGATGCAAATACTCCTTCTCATCAATAGTGACGAGTAATACAGAGTCTTGTGGATTCAACAGTTTCTTTGCGAGCTTCAGACGCTTCTCCATCATGGAGAGCCATTTGCTATGGCGATAAGCGTCAGAACTATCCACATAATCGTTATTATATTTCCAGTCCTTTGCGCCGGTATTGTATGGCGGATCAATATATATGCAGTCCACCTTTTCTGCGTAGAGATACTCCAAAAGCTGTAGGGCATGGTAATTGTCTGCCTCAATCAGCGTATGCCAAAGACCGCTATCCGGAGCGTTCTCCACGGTATCCAAAGGTTTAAGTGTCGGGTAAATCGGCTCACCAAACTCAGCCACTACTACAAGATCATCCAGCTTGAAGGTCTTCTGCTCGTGTGTCTCGCGGCGGTCGCAGAGTACCTCATCACCGTCCATCTTTACGACAGTATAGATGTCGCTCACATATCCGGTCTTCAGCGCGACCTTGGAGCCGACACGAATTGGCACGTCATAAAGCGGCGTGCACTCCGGCAGATGCTCTTCAAACACCAATCCGAACTTCTTCTGCTTCAGTAATTTATCTGTCTCCTGCAGGATTCTCTCCTTGAGCGCCGGATCGTCAATCTGCTGGATCAGGTCTTGTAATAAAGCCATAACGCCACCTCATTCTTCCGTTATTGTTTTTTCCTTAATATGATAATCCATGCCGTGCTCCTGACAGAAGGAAACCACCTCTGCCGCACACTCATTGTAAAAATGCTTATGCCCTTCGTAGGCGTTTGCTATCTTACTATAGTTCGTTCTCCCGAAAATGATCCGATCTGTAAAAGATACCGCCTCAAGTAGTTCGTGCAGATTCTGTTCAACCATGTTCGGTGTTGGATACGGCTCCATGCTTACCCACGTCTTGCAACCAGCATCGTGAAGTGCTCTCAACGCTGCCAGTCGTTCTGCACAGGGAACGGCACCCGGCTCCATTTGCTCCCGGTACGCTTCATCCAGAGTAATCAGAGTGATCCCATGTTCATTTTCTGAAGAAAGCTCAGCAAGTTCTATAGGTAGCAGTCCTTTCGTCAGAGTCGTGCATTTGATACCCGCCTCGTTTAGTTTTCGGATGGCCGCAATGCTCATCTGCGACACCTCTGGATATCCTTGCATGAATGGATCTGTTGTAAAGCAAAGATGGACAGACTGAATCTTATCCCTCAGTTTTGGAATTTCCTTATCGAGCAATTCAAGCGTATTTGAAACGAGCACCGGTTCAAGCCAGCCCTCATAATCCTTAATCTGCCCGAAGCGCTTTTTCAGCAGGAATGCATAACATGGATATTTACATCCATGCGCACAGCCCTGCACATGATTCATTGTGTAGTCACCATACTCTACCCCTGTTTGATAAAGCATGGATTTTCGTTTTATTGTCTTCAAGGTGCTTTCATCCTCCGCCTACTTGTTCTTTAATATGTAGTCTGCCATCCGCAGTGCAAGTCCTTGCGCTTTCGGACTCTCACTCGCGATGGCAAAGCAGAATAGGAACATCGGCGAATTCCTTCTGTTCCTGAAAATCCGTGCATGCTTTGACACGCATGGAAAGATTGTCCCAAGCCGAGAGAAGATATACTCCTTTATGTGATCTGGATTTGCGTCCTTAACCATCCGATCGTCCTCGCTCTGTCCGGGCTCCGGAAATAGGTCAAAAAGCGTCATCTGGGGATCTTTCTTATAGAATTCCTCCCGCCATCCGGAATCTCCAAGCAATCGATCTATGCAATCCTCCCATTTATCGTACTTTCCGTTTTTCGGCAGCATCCGTTCAAGTGCTGAGAAGGGGAACAGGTACCATACATCTATCGATTTCGTCTGCGCTACATTTTCAAGCGTAGTCCAATTTACCTGCGTCGCATATGGGTCTAAGAACAGCAATCCTCTGTTATATCTCCAGTCTATGCTGCTAATAATCTCCGCGAGCTTATCATTCGCATCGCCACAGTAAATCGTAACAATTCGCCTCATCTGCGGGAACTCGGCGTTTATCATATCCTGAAGTTCTCCCGCCTTCTGAGAGTCCGCTTCTATAAAATAGTAGTGATCGAACTTCTTCTCAGACGCCAGTGCACGCTTAGCGGAGCCCACAAGATACTGCCCGCCGTCGCCGGTCTCGATCTCGCCGGTTCCAGCAAAGGCGTCTATATAAATCTTCTTGAACTTCTGGTTTTGCAGTGCAATCAGGTATGCGTCCAGATAGCTGGTAAAGATATTCAGCTTCTCCTCCGTCCAATTGCCACCAAATTTCTGCGACGTTGCCATAAACTCCAATCACCTCGTCTATCTGAAATTTTATCTCATGAAGAGAAGGAGATCACCGTTTCCTTCTTTCCTGTATCAGGGTGCACAATCTGCTCGACCTTGGCACCAAAGCCCTTTAGTTCATTCTTCACTTCATCTCGGAACCCTTCTGAAGGGAAGATCGGATGATTGTCGAGCAGTTCCCACAGTTCATTTATAGGCACCTGCTTACGCCCTCTAAACGACCGATCCAAATACCTCGCTATATCAACTACATGTAAGCAGGAATCATCCTCTTCAATCACAATCTCGCCATTGAAGTCAAAGGATAGCTGCCTGTTTTCAGCTGAGTGCTTGGTGGAGGATTGTGCTCCGAACACTTTCCATGCACTCTTCTTGTAGAGTCTGAAGCCCACTTTGCTGCTCGTGCAGTGAATCAGGTTATACACGAGCGAGTTTTGCGTGTTATAGAAAGGAAAGGCCGAGACGTAATATCTGCGGAAGCCCTTCAAGGAATCTATGATTTCTTCTACTCTTGCTTCATAGGCTTTCTTATCGCTTCCGTAAGGTACCAGCTTCTCGAAATCCTCCAGATAAGTGTTCTCGTACTTTTCTTTTGTAGTTTTCTTCTTGGCGCTTGTTATCGCCCGCACCGGATCTGAGACCATGTGGTTGATCATGACTTCTCCCCAGTTGCGGAAGAATGGCAGAAGCGCCTCCCAATCAATGGTCGCATCATATGGATCGTAGAGCAGAAAATAATGCAGATGCCCGGTTCCATATAACTGTGGCCCGATAGTAAGAAGCAGCTCATGTGCATCACCGCATGAAGTTACGATCTTAAAATTCCGCTCATCCTGTGGAAGATGCTTTTTCAATTCATCCACTCTGGCCTTGTCCTTATCGTTCAGGTAGATATGGATGTTTTTCTCCGTATAAGTTCTTGCTGCTTCCCTAAGTGCTTCTGAGACACGCACTGCTGTGCCCTTCACGAGGTTCCCATCATCGTCAGTATATATTCCGCTGTTACACATACAGTCGATAAAGATCAGCCCGTTGCAAGAATCATTCAGTAACAGTTTCTGAGCCCATGATTTTATATATTCCTCAATCAGTTCAAACTTCTTGATCGTATGAGGACTTGCTTTACTGATTACGCTCTTTTTTCTGCCGGACATCATATCACTCCTCAAGTAGTTCCATTTTCTTCTGTAGGGATTAGTTCCATGATGTCCCCTATATCGCAGTTCAGCGTTTTGCATACTTTCATTAGCACTTCCATGCTTACTGTCTCGCCCTTCGAGAGCTTGGTTACCGAAGCCCAGCTGATCCCGGCAGCTGCCTGCAAGTCTTTCTTCTTCATGTCTTTGTCAATCAATATTTTCCACAATTTTTTATAACTAACTTCCACGGTAGTCACCTCTCGATTTTCAAAAACGTGATTTTTGCCACTGTACTTCCATAGTATAGCACGAAGCCTTTGTAAAATCAAGAGTAATTCTTCATATACACAAGAATATTCTTTCGTTTCTATTGAAAAATCAGCAGATTTGTGTTATGCTGTGTCCGTATCTTCAAATTTTGTGTTCAAGAAAGGGAGTCTGCTGGCCGTGGGAACGTATAATAACGAGATCGAGCAGTTTATATATACTGTGTGCTACTGCCCCATGTGGGAGGCAGCTTATACATACATTGCAGAGCATCCTTATGCCCTGAATTTATCTTACTCCAGAATTCAGAATCCGGATTCTGCCATTCTTGAGGACATGATCCTCGAATATACAAAGAATATCCGTATAGATGAAGACAGCCTTCTATTTGACGCGGTCGTAAGCTGCACAATCAATCTGACCGAAGATACATACAAAGGCACAGCATCGCACGAAACAAGTCAATGGCTTGTTCTTTCCTGTGTGGCGGTCGTAACTGATAAACTCGAATCTGTTACTGTTATGAATATCTCTGGGTACACCTCTGGCCAACCTCGCAAAACGGATGGTCATGCCGTCTCGAAAAACATAGTTCCGATCTTATACAAAAAGGATCTGGAGGATGAAGTCACAACTTTTCTCCAGCAATATTTCCCGGAAGCACTGGAAAAGCCAATGGCCGTCCCTATTGCTGATATTGCAAAAGATATGGGACTTGAAATTATCCAAGGCAATCGGATCACAGATGATTTCAGTGTTTTTGGAGAAATATACTTCACTGCAGGGAAGGCAACCATCTATGATCTTTTTAAGGTTTCAGAAACAACAATCGATGTAAAGCGCGGCACCATTTTGGTAGATGCCTACACCTTCTGGGAGCGGAATCTTGGGTGCGTCAAAAACACAATCGCCCATGAAGTCTATCACTGGTATAAGCATCGAATGTATGCAGCGATAAAACACGTTCTCTATGGTCAGGACTTCGTTGCATGCCGCTGCCCTTCCAATATGGCATACCCTCAAAAGGATGAGGAGTGGTCTGATATCCAACGTATGGAGTGGCAGGCAAACAATATGGCTCCTCGTATTCTCATGCCTTATCGTACTTTCCGAATGAAAGTAGATGAACTTCTACAGGCATACGATTATGAAAATAGTCCTATAAAACCAGCTATTCTTACTTCTGTTGCCGAGGAGCTGCGTGAATTTTATGGTGTGTCCCGTCAATCAGTATTGATCCGTATGATGGAAACCGGCTACAAGGACGCTGCTACCATCTACCAGTATGACGAAGAATCCCCATACCACGGGTACTTAGATCAGCGTGATGCGTTCTATGCATATCGCACCAGCAGCGAATTCCGCAACCTTGTTAATTCTGGTCTTTTCCGGTATGTGGACGGATACTTCGTTATCAACGACGAGCAGTACATCGAGCGTAACAATGAGGGCAAACCGACCCTTACTGATTATGCATGGGCAAATCTGAACGAATGCACCCTGCAATTTACATGGCAGTCCCTGCGGGCAGATGAGGCAGAAAAACACTTCCCATTCGAGCTGCTTCACCGTGAAACCGGAGAGCGCAAAGCCTCAAAATACGATTCTAAGCAAAGTGCCTCCGCTGTTCAGATGTCCGACGCGCTGCAAAAGAAGCGTGAAGAATTTGAGCGACAGAATGCCGCCAGAAGGATAACTGGTGTGAATAAAACCTGCTGGGAGGTCATCTTTGAGATCGTGCAGTCTCGCGGTCTTAGCAAATCGCATTTCTGTTCTTTGACCGGCCTCGGCGAAGAGGTGTACCGTAAAGCCGAGAAGAACATCGACACAAAGCCAAGTCTGAGAACGATTGTCGCTATAGGCAGAGGACTTGACCTTGATATCGGAACAACTGAAAAGCTGTTGCAGCTTGCCGGACATGCATTTGATGAATCTGACGAGCACCAAGCATTAAAATACTGCATCACAGGATTCTCCGGGATGACCATTGATGATGCAAACGAGTTTCTTGAATCATACAATTATGAGCCACTCGGCTCCAAACAACGCCTGTAAGTAGGCCTAATATACCGCACTTCCGCCTTGGAGGTGCGGTTTTTTTTAATTTTTCCGACTCGCCGAGTCGGATTTTTTATGCCTATATTCCTTACTATCACTGTCTTTCCACAATATCTGTACCCTATTCAAAACTCAGAAAAGCGCCTATTTTAAGGCATTTCCGCGACTCGTCGAGTTTTCTGGTTTTTCTCTCTCCTGACTAAAATGTAATTAGCACGTGGGAGCCATCTGCGCAGGGTGTTTCCGGTTCCACGTGGCTACCGATGACAATCAAATACTGTACCGATCACCGGAAGTGAGGTGCAGCCGAAATGGAGTAATCCTTCGGTATGCCCTCACGCCTGTGGTCTGATTTTGCATGTCTGGAGCTCTCCATTTCGGCAAAAGCCGAAGGAGGGCTTTCATTATGCAAAACAATGACAATCAGAAGACTTACTTTATTTACGTTCGCAGCACCGGCGAAAAGGTGCCGGTCACCAAGGAACAGCACGACTCCTTCTATAAGGAAGCCGACCGCATTCGCCACAAGGAGCAGGACCACGGCAGGTGCATGTGCCCATATCGCTTCATATGGAGCTGCGATGGCGACTGTCTTGACTGCGAATACCATGCTGCAGGCGACATCACCTCACTTGATCAGCCTCTTTCTGATGGCAATGGCACCCTCGGCGACTATATGCCCGACCGTAGCAAGTCTATGGAAGAAATCATCTCCGACCGTATGCTGTTGGAGCAGCTTTTTGCCAGACTGCGTGAACTCGACTCGGATGCTGATACCATCATTCAGTGTTGGCTTGATGATTGCAAGATCTCAGATCGTGCAATCGCCGAGAAACTTGGCCGCCCGCAGCGTACCTTCGCTGATCAAATGAAGAAGATCCGTACAGAGCTCCATAAAATTCGTGGCTATTAATCCTACATATCATATGTAGCAATTCATTCCTCTGGCATCCATCAACCGATGTCCAGAGGGCTTTTATATTTTTTCAAAATTTCTCCGCTCAAATCCGCCACTCATCTCCAGTGGAAGGTGTAAGGCACGAAACAACAAGCCTTAACCATCACAGAAACGGAGGTGAAGCACATGAAGAAGTCCTACTTCGATTCAGGCGGTAACGACACGGAGCTGATTGCAGTACTGAATGCAATCTCCCACGTATCCGCAAGAATGGCGAGAAACATGACAATCCTCGCACAACAAAGACAATCAGAGAAAGGAGAACGTCGCTATGAGCAAAATGAGCGATATGGCTATGACCATCGAAGAGCTGCGCAGTGCAGCCGCTGCTATTAATGAAGCAGCCAACTGGTTAGCAGAACAGTTTGGTGGCACTGCTGGTGAAGCACCTGCCAAAGAGCCTGCTGCCAAGGAAGAACAGAAACCGGATTTGAAGCTTGAGAATGTACGAGCTGTCTTAGCAGAAAAGTCCCGTGCCGGGCATACCGCTGCTATCCGTACATTACTTCAGAAATATGGTGCTTCCAAGCTATCTGCTGTTGATCCGAAGCACTATGAAGCCTTGTTAAAGGATGCGGAGGTACTTGACGATGCCACCTAAAGGACATGCTATCTTATCTGCTTCCTCTTCAGACCGCTGGCTCCACTGCCCGCCTTCCGCAAGGCTCTGCGAGACATACGAGGATAAAGGCAGCGATTATGCTGCGGAAGGCACTGATGCTCACGAGCTTTGTGAGTACAAGCTAAAGAGGGCCCTGGGGATGGATGCCAGTGATCCGACGGAGAATCTCACCTGGTACAACGAGGAAATGGAGGACTGTGCCAATGGCTATGCCGCCTACATCCTTGAAATGGTAGAGGCCGCCAAGGAAAGCTGCGCTGATCCGAAGGTTCTGATTGAACAGCGTGTAGATTTCTCTCGCTGGGTGGAGCAGGGCTTCGGAACCGCTGACTGCATCATCATTGCAGATGGCACCTTGAGAATATGCGATTACAAGCACGGTCTTGGAGTCCTCGTAGATGCGACCGATAATCCGCAAATGAAATGCTACGCGCTTGGAGCCCTGGAGCTCTTTGATGACATCTACGACATTGATAATGTCAGCATGACCATCTACCAGCCAAGGCGTCAGAATATTTCCACCTTTGAAATTTCCAAGGATGAGCTGTACAGGTGGGCGGATGAAGTGTTGAAGCCGACCGCAGATCTTGCCTTTGCAGGAGATGGAAACTTCCTCTGTGGCGAATGGTGTGGTTTCTGTAAGGCCAAGCACGAATGCCGTGCCAGAGCGGAAGCCAATCTTACGCTGGCTCAGTACGATTTCAAGCTTCCACCTCTTTTAGAGGATTCGGAGATTGAATACATCCTCTCCCGCGCAGATGAGCTGGTTGCCTGGGCATCCGATATCAAGGAATATGCTCTGCAGCAGGCCATCAGCGGTAAGGAATGGGCTGGCTGGAAGCTGGTCGAAGGTAGATCCAACCGCAAGTATTCCAATGAGGAGGCAGTCATCCAGGCAGTTACAGATGCCGGGTTTGATCCATATGAAAAGAAGCTCCTTGGTATCACTGCCATGCAGAAGCGTCTTGGCAAATCCAGATTCGATGAGCTGCTTACAGCCTATATTGAAAAGCCGCAAGGTAAACCGACGCTCGTACCGGAGAGCGATAAACGTCCGGCAATGAACAATGCAAAAACTGATTTTATGGAGGAAAATTAAATGAACAAGAATGTAAAAATCAACAATCCTATGAAGGTAATCACTGGTCCTGACACTCGTTGGTCTTATGCCAACGTCTGGGAGCCGAAATCCATCAATGGCGGTACACCGAAGTACAGCGTATCTCTGATTATTCCGAAGTCTGATACCAAGACCATCGCCAAGATTGAAGCTGCCATCGAGGCCGCTTACAAGGAGGGCGAGGCCAAGCTCAAAGGCAATGGCAAGTCTGTACCTGCCCTCTCTGTCATCAAGACTCCGCTTCGTGATGGCGACATGGAGCGTTCGGACGATCCGGCCTACGCCAATGCTTATTTCGTAAATGCCAATGCAACCTCTGCTCCTGGGCATCGTGGATGCAGATCGCAATCCGATTCTTACTCGCTCCGAGGTTTACTCCGGTGTGTATGGTCGCGCCAGCATCAGCTTCTATGCCTTCAACAGCTCCGGTAACAAGGGTATCGCCTGTGGACTTAACAATCTGCAGAAGATTCGTGACGGTGAGCCTCTTGGTGGTAAGGCAAACGCTGAGTCTGATTTCGCATCTGATGAAGATGACGATTTCCTTGACTAATGGAGGTGCCGAGTATGACTGAGTATCAGAACTTTATGCTTCAGGTATGCTTCGGCTGCACCGTCGGATTCCTGATTGGAATCTGGGGTTGCAACATTGCCTTCTTCATCAAGGATCACAAGGAAAAGCGTGTCCAGAAGAAGCGTGAAGCAGAGCTTCAGAAGGAAGCATCCAAGGAACAGGAATAATCTATCAATCCGATGGCGGTGGCCCCACTGCCGCCATCGACATTTTTCGACAAAAGGAGACCATCTATGAATGAATTTGCAGAAATCTTAAATCTATTTATTGCTAACGTCATCGCATACACCTTTTTTGTAGCGGTATATGGCTTCATCATTTATAACGTAGGGAAAATCATTCTCTATCTTATTCGCTATGCGCTGTACTACATCCGTCGTGATATCAAGAAGT
>NZ_JABXYT010000001.1:2337500-2489563 GCF_013394775.1 Oribacterium sp. oral taxon 102 | reverse complement strand
TGATTTTTGGAAAATGAAAACGGATGACAACTAATCCGGCAACTCGACCATTTTGGGTGTTTGCAGGCAGTGGAATAGATATTAAGAATTGGAGGCGTATTATGTTTAATCCTGGACTAAAAAAGGACAAATTATAAAGAACGCAGATATTGTTGAAATATTCAAATGCGGAAATATGGGTATGCGCCGGTCAAGAACAACGAATACACTTGTTATCGTATCGGATTATACAAAAGGTCTTTATCATGATAAGTGGATCGGCGGAGTTTTACATTATACGGGCATGGGCAAATCAGGCGATCAGGACATTCATTGGGCGCAGAATGCCACATTAGCTGAGTCTGATTATAATGGAGTTGATGTTCATCTGTTTGAAGTTATAGATGCTGGAGAATATATCTACTGCGGAAGAATAGAACTTGTGAGCAAGCCATACACAGATGTGCAGCCCGGTGAAGATGGTAATAATCGAAAAGTATGGATGTTCCCAATAAGGCCTGTACCAGATAATGATGTAAAGAAGCCGCAAATGTTCGTGTTTAAGGATATGGATGACTACGAAAATCGTGGTAAGAATGTTGATGCTGAGTATACAAAATGATGGCTGTTGCCAAAAAAATAGGAACAAAGAAGCCTGTATTTGTTGCACTGATTGTTCCGAAACCAGAGCCAAAACCACAGATAGAAATACCAGCCGATATTGTCGGAAGACAGGTGAAACATAAAGCATTTGGCCTTGGCAAGATTACAGCGATTGAAGGAACTACGATAGTCGTTCAGTTTGATAAGATTGGATTAAAAAAGATGGGTATGAATTCTGCATGGAAAAGAAGTTGCTGGAGTTTATATAAGGAATATGAAGACGATTAGAGTTGTCGCTGCAGTGATTCGTAGCGAAGATAAGATTTTTGCCACAGCAAGAGGATATGGTGAATTTAAGGGCCAATGGGAGTTTCCTGGAGGAAAGATCGAACCTGAGGAAACACCACAAGAAGCCTTAGTAAGGGAAATTCAAGAGGAGCTTGATGTAAAAGTCGAAGTTGGCGATTTGATAGACACTATTGAATATGATTACCCATCATTTCATTTAAGTATGGATTGTTTCTGGTGTAATGTTACTGAGGGTGAAATAAAACTCAAAGAAGCAGAGGACGCGCGCTGGCTTAGTAAAGATGAATTATACAGCGTTGACTGGTTGCCAGCCGATATGGGGCTGATTGAAAAATTGGGAGGTGTTTTTGGTTGAATAATGTTTTTGATACAAAAGAACGAATAGCACGTTCAAATATATATAGTATTTTTGGAAAATTTATAAGGCGCCAAATTGATAATAATGATGATGGAGAGTATTGCTGAAGAAGGCTGGTCTATCCGCTTTTTGGGACGACTACAAAAATAAATTAAGCCCTTATTGGTATAACAGAGGATACCAGAATAATAATGATGACTATAATCCTGAATATGTTTGTCTGTCTATTTGCGAAAAAATCGAATCTAACGAAGAAGGTTTACTTCGATTTTTAAATTTAATTCTCGATGGAATTCATGATATTGATGATAAACAGTATAATTTATTATCTAATTATCTTGGCGTAATTGGATATGAATTGCAAATAACGACAGAAAAAGACTATGGTTATGAATTAAAATATTATTCACTTATTCCTTCAACGGAGGGGGTTCAGCAGCGGAATACAGATATTTCATATTTACATTCTATGCTCGAAATGCATCATCCTGATTTAGTGATTCTGTATGATGAAGCAATTACAAATTTTGGATCAGGGCAATATGTCAGCTGTATAGAAAACTGCAGATCTTTGTTAGAGAATTTCTTTAAAAAGTTGGATACGATTAATGGAGATTATGTGAAAGGGATACTTGCGGCAACGGGCGAAAGTATAATTGATAATGGAGCACAATTGACGTCAATTAAGAAAATATATACATATTGGATCGATAATAAAAAGGGGGCTAATAGATTTAGGCTATTTCAGACAATGTATAGTGTAATGTCAGGACTTGGAACTCATCATGAGGATGTGGCAAGTAAGGAAGATGCACTTCTTCTCTTAAGGTATGTTGAGGATTGTCTGTTGTGGTGCTTTAGAAAAGGTGTAAACTGTTAATGACAAAAAAGCCCTCCCGGCCCATTGGTCGAGAGGGTTTCGTACATCTATGGGATTATCCTTCAATTTCAATTTTCAATCCGGATTTTAGCTCCACGGTGAAGTGGTCCTCCCAGACGATGATTCGCTCAAGCCAGCGCTTTACCAGAGCCTCGTCGAAGGTTTCCAGGTGTGCAGGCTGCTGCTTGATGAAATCTTGCAGTTCATTGATGCGGGCAATCTGTGTGTCTCTGGCGGCAGTGTCAACCGTGCACTTTTCGCGCTGCTCTCGAAGTTTGAAAATTTGGTCGGCAATCTCATCGTATGCTTCTTTGCTATTGGCTTTTTTGAGAAGCTCTTTTTGAAGCTCCTGCAGTCTTTCGTCAATGCCATCAGCGGTATTTTGCTGAGCACTACGGATCACCTTTGCAATGTTCTGCTGGAGCTGCGCCTGGTAGGTGGACTTATCGCCAAGGAGCGTGTTGATGGCCTGAACTACCACATTCTCTAATACCGTTTCATTGACAGTTCTTGCGTGGCATTCCTGCCCGGTCGGCTCCAGTCTACTGATGCAACGCCAGACGATGGATTTGCAGCCGCGATTGTTCCAGTGGATTCTGCGGAACATTTCACCGCATTCGCCGCAAATGACAATCTGCGCAAAGCAGTGGTTGCAGCTGTAGGAGCGCTTTTTGCCATTGGCGCTTGTCTTGACCACTCGCCTGCGCACCAGCTCTTCCTGCACCCGTAAGAAAATATCCTTCGGAATAATTGCTTCGTGGTTGCCTTCCACATAGTATTGCGGAACAATGCCGTTGTTCTTGACTCTGGTTTTATTCAGGAAGTCTGTGGTATAAGTTTTCTGAAGCAGGGCATCGCCGATGTATTTCTCATTTCGGAGGATTTTATTGATGGTGCTGGTCCACCATTTTGTTTTGCCTGCACCGGTGAGAATGCCGTCTGCTTCCAGACCTTTTGCAATCCGGTCCATCGAGTAGCCCTCTAGGTATTCACGGTAGATGCGTTTTACCACCTCTGCCTGCTCCGGATCGATGATGAGATTTCCATCTGCATCCTTGGTGTAGCCGAGGAAGTGATTGTGATTTACCTGTACCTGGCCATTTTGGTAGCGAAACTGGAGTCCCAGCTTTACATTCTGGCTGAGTGATTGTGATTCCTGCTGAGCCAGGGAAGCCATAATCGTAATTAGGACCTCACCCTTGGCATCCATTGTGTTGATGGCTTCCTTTTCGAAGAAGACGGGAATGTTCTTATCCTTCAGCTGGCGGATGTATTTCAGGCAATCCAGCGTGTTTCTGGCAAATCGGCTGATGGACTTGGTGATAATCATGTCGATGTTTCCGGCCTCGCAGTCGTCAATCATACGGTTAAAGTCCTCACGCTTTTTGGTGTTGGTGCCGGAAATACCATCATCGGCGTAGATACCGGCAAATTCCCATTCGGGGTTTTTCTGTATAAATTCTGTATATGCTCGACCTGAGCATCGTAGCTTGTAGCCTGCTCATCGCTGTCAGTACTGACTCTGCAGTACGCTGCGACTCTAAGCTTTGGCTTTGCATCCTGCTGCCGGGCAGTGTTTCCGACCTGCCGTTTTGCAGGGATGACCATAACATTTCCCATTATTTGACCTCACTTTCTATCAGGCTGTATAGGTATTCTGCCTGCCTGACCGGATTTTCATAATTCTCTGTAATGTCACCAAGTCGAAAGGCGGTAGGTGGCCTTTTTATGATTGGTGCAATATAGTGGTTGCTCCGTCCGAGCTGCGCAGAGCGCTTGCTAAGCTCCGTACTGACGGCATTGAAGGATGCCGGATCAATGATGGCCGGGTAGAAGTCATCTCCGAGGTAATGCCTGTTTAGCATCATGCGCTTGGCACCAGAATGGAGTAGGTTGAGCCCGGCTTCCTTTGCAGCATTGGTGAGGGATAGACCGCTTAAATAATTCTTGTAAAGGTCTCGAACCTGAAAGGCAGCAGCTTCATCTATCACTGCCTTGCCATTCTCGATTCGGTAACCGTAGGGTGTGTGTCCCATCAAATCATCTCCTTCAAAATAAGACCACAATGAAGTGCAAAGCCGATTTTCTGGCGGCTGTAAACCTCAATGTGATCCACGAATAGTTCAAATAATTCTTCACTGTATTCCAGCTGCATTTCCCCATGTTCGCAGAAGTGTAGCAGGCGCTCCGTCTCGTATACCTTTGTGGCATCCAGTGATTGGGAGCGATTTAGGAGCTCAATTTTGTTCCTATATTCGCCAGCCTGGGAGAGAAGGGCATTATTTTCCTGGGTATAAAGAATCTGGTCAATGTAGCCCTGTCCCATCAGCTTATGTAGGGTTTCCCGCTGTTCAGTGTTCTGCTCCAGCAATATTTCTAATTGCTGGATATTCAGAAGCGATGCATCTCCGCTGTTTTCCTGTAGCGCTTTCAAATAAGGCTTCAAGACCAGCTTGTGGCAGTAGACCAGCTTATTGATCATCGTGGTAAATGCCAGCTTCAAATCATCATCACGGATATAAAGCATAGAGCACCTGCTGGTGTCTTCCAGGTGAGTGTTGCACACCCAGGCTGCGTATTTCCCGTAGGTGCTGGAATGGATTCTCCTACGGAAGGTATTCCCGCATTCGGCGCAGATAATCTTGCTGGAAAAGGCATAGCGCTGTTGATACTTAGCATTTCCCTTCTTGATGCCTTTCTCACTTGCCCGTTGTTCAATCAAGGCTGCTGCGGCTTCAAAATCCTCATGGCTGATAATTGCTTCGTGGTGATCTGGCACATAGTACTGATCGAGGTGGCTGTCGTTCTTGTGGCGATTAAAATTGCTGTCGGTATAGGTTTTCTGGAAAATGCAGTCACCGGTGTATTTTTCATTCCTGATGATGTCGCGAATGCTGGTAGAGGTCCAGCGGCCGCCCTTCTTGGTTGGAACCTGTTTCTGGTTCAGCTCCTTGGCAATGGCCTCCGTGCCT
Organism: Oribacterium sp. oral taxon 102; assembly: GCF_013394775.1. NCBI lineage: Bacteria > Bacillati > Bacillota > Clostridia > Lachnospirales > Lachnospiraceae > Oribacterium > Oribacterium sp. oral taxon 102. The sequence goes on along the minus strand of NZ_JABXYT010000001.1, from coordinate 2,484,462 downwards.
TTCCCGGAAAGAAGCTCTCGAAAGATGCGCTTTACAATTTCAGCCTGCTCAGGATTCACCAGGATTTCTCCATCCTTCCAGCAGTAGCCGTAAGGCATATAGCCGAGCTTATAGGTTCCATCCAGGAAGCGTTTCTTAATACTCCACTTGTTATTTTCGGAAATCGAAGCAGATTCGCCTTCGGCCATAGAGCTTAGGATGGAAAGAAACAGTTCACTTTCCATCGAGCCGGTGTTGATATTTTCCTTCTCGAAATAGATCGGAATATCCAGTGACAGAAGCGTTCTTACTATCTCCAAGCAGTCTGTAGTATTTCGGGAGAGGCGGCTGATGGACTTGGTGATTACAAAGTCAATTTTTTTTGCTTTACAATCTTCGATTAGTCGCAGGAGCATTGGCCTTTTATCCGCCTTGGTGCCGGTGATACCTTCGTCAAAGTAGAGCCCTGCAAAGGTCCAGTCATCACGGGAGGTGATGTAGTTTTTATAGTGCTCTTTCTGTGCATCCAGACTTTCGAGCTGTGCATCAGAATCTGTGGAAACGCGGCAGTAAGCAGCCACGCGAAGCTTCTTCGAAGTCTGTGAAGGTTGGATTTTATCTATTTTGGTTACCTTCTTCGTGGTGATTCACCTCCTTTGTCAGTGTATATACATCACTCTAAAGGCCACATATATCAAGTGATTCTGGGCATAATCTCGACGAACATCGGAGAGAATGTATCGCGGTTTAGCTGCGTCAATTTGTTGAATTCCACCAAGGAAATAAGTCCAGCGGAGAGCAGCGCTTCGCTGGCTCTTTGGGCCATGAAGTAGTCGTAATCCTGTTGAATTTCGATGGATGATATCGGTGCGGCCTTTAGATGAGAAGCGATATCCGTTGCCTGTAATACTGCTTTTGTTTCTTCCTGCATGAAAAGTACCTCCAGTTTTAGTTCTTCACTTTCCACTGGAGATTCGTGATGGATTTGAGCGGATAAAAATGACAAGGTACATCAAGGTCTATGTATAAACTTCTCTATAGGCTATAAAAATAGGTCTATAGAAAAGTTAGGAAAGTACCATTGATACACCTTGCAGACAAAAAGAAAAAGGGTCTATAAGGACGCAAATCCTCATAGACCCTGATGGTTATCCCAGTAATTCATTTACTTTTGCCTGCACAGCCGCATAATCATATCCGGCAGAGATAAGGCGGTTTCTTCTGTCAGCGCCATTGCCCCAGTCGCCACGGATGACTTCACGTGCGATTTCATCAATGGATTTGAGCGTGTGAAACAGAGGCACCTGATTCTGTTGTGATGAAAGCATCAAAACCGGCAGCCTTGAGCTTTGCCATCATGTTGTCAGCATTGGCCTTGCTCTTATAAGCTCCAACCTGTACACGATAAAGATGATCTGTGGCAGGAGAAGTATTTCCATCAAGATTTGCAGTAACCTTTGCGGCCAGATCACCGAGACGGGCATAGAGCCAGTTGCCGGGGCAGGATTTGTTGGCAAACCATCTGTGGACAGTGATCACCATCTCATCGGACTTTGGTGTATAATTCAGGGCCTTGTTCTTATCCCCAAACCATAAAAGCTTCTTCTTGCCATTACGCTTGCAGATGTCGGTGCAGAGCGAGATAAGGGAAGCGTAGACTTTATCATTCATCGCATAAGGCTCCGACATGTCAGAGGCACATTCGATGGTGATGGCTCTTTGGTCATTGGCATTAGAAGAGGAGCACCAGCTGCGGTTTTTCTCTTCAACACATAAGGAGATGCGTCCGTCAGTGCCGATGCCATAGTTGCAGGAAGCCTGACGAGAAGGGCCGGTAAAGCATCCGCAGATGCTCTCAGCTGATAACTGACCGACCACGCAGTGTGGCGTGATGCGGTCGATGGAATGGGTTCTCTGTCCGGAATGATTCGGACTGAGATTGGTATAGGATACCAGGGAGCTGGTTGTATAAGCCATTTTATTTTTCCTCACTTTTTGCTCTGTCATGGAGCTGTTCTAAAACGGTTTTGATTTTCTCCGGTACTGGAAGGCCGAGATGCGCTGCATTTTCAAGAAGGCTTACACCCTCATTGGAAATGTAGAAAAAGATCACGGCTGGTACGAAGCACACTGCCGGTACCGATGATCTGCACATCTAGGACGTTTGCGATTCCGACCAGCAGGAAGATGAGCACTGGTCCTATGTCAAGAAAAAGTACAAGTTAAAAATAACCTTTTTCGCTGATACTCCGCTGTTTATCCTACCGCCCTTCATGACAGTCACAGATCAGACTGTCATTCCGGTTGGTGTATGAGTACAATAATTCCCGCTAAACAGCATTAACAGTTTCAAATGCTCTGTATCAGTGACTTACACACCGGATTATCTCTCAGCTTACGAGCTTGAGAGACTCCTCCAGTTTCTCCAGGTATTGCTCCTCATACTGACCCGGTGAGCAGTAATCACAATGACTATGGAGCCTCACTGTATTATAGAAAGTTTCAATATACTCAAATACAAGACGATAAGCATGTTGATAATCAAGTATCACAAATCGATTGATCCATTCTCTCTTAATGAGTGCATGGAACGATTCGATGCATGCGTTATCCCAAGGATATCCCTTTGGGGAATAACTATTAATAAGCTTGCAGTTGCATCTTTGAAAGCATCCGAAACATACTGTGATCCGCGATCATTGTGAAATACAAGCGGTTTGTCAACATGACGCTTTTGCTTTGCCAGATTGACACAGTCGACAACATGCTGCGCTTCCAGGGTCGTGCTGAGGACCCAGGCGATGATTTTCCGTGAAAACAGATCCATAATACTAGTCAGGTACACAAAACCAATCACAGTAACAATATAAGTGATATCGGAAACCCATACAGCATTTGGCTCTGCCGGATTAAATTGCTGCTGCAGTATATTTTTTAATTTTGTACTGAAGTCAGAATCTATGGTTGTCCGGGTATATGGTTTTATCCATTGAGCCTTGATACCCATCTGATGCATGTAGGTGCCCACAGTCCGCTCGGAAATGGATTCACCATCTTTATGAAGCTGCACCGTGATTTTGGGTGCCCCGTAGTTTTGATGGGATTTATCATATATTCTCTGGATTTTTTGTTTCATCGCTTCTCGACGCTTCTCTGTGTCGGAAGGGACACGCTTCTTCCAGGAAGCATAACCGGATCGTGAAACACCCAGATATTTCAGTATCCCGCTGACAGAGACCCGGTGTTTCACCGGAAATTGATGAACTTCCTCCACGTATTCAGCAGTTGCTGTATATATGGCCAGTGTCAGTTTCCCAGGATACCGATGGCTTTTTTTAATACTTCAAGTGCGTCCTTTGTATCTCGTAATTCTCGCTGAAGCCTGGCGATTTCCTTTGCCTCGTCGCTGGAATAATTGCCGGCTCCGCGGGTTGGGACCTCACCATCGTTCTCCTTTGCCTTCTTGATCCAGGACTTTAACGCAGAAATACTGACATTGAGATTACTGGCTGCTGCCTGGTAAGATAGTTCCGGATGCTCCTTTTTGTAGCGAACTGCATCCTCCTTGAATTGTTGGGTATATACCGTTCCTTTTGCCATGACTCTTTTCCCTCCTGTTCTTTCATGGTACATGATTTATCAGGAAAAGGTCATTCTTATTTTGTACTATTTATATGCTAGCTCCACTCCAGGTGGAAGAGAAGGTGAAGGCTTCAATGCCGTATTTCTTCATGCAGGCCACCAGGCCTTCGACTTCGTCATCGCGGATGGTGTCGTTCAGGTCGATGTACTCGTTGCCGCAGTCCTTGGCGGTTTCATAAGCGCTCCAGATGCGCTGCTCTGTGTTGCTTAAGCCATCAAGCTTTGCGGTTGCCTGCTTGTAAATGGCTCTTGCTGCATCCTGCTCAGCCGTGTTAGTTGCTGTGGCGTAAGCCTTTTTTGCTTCCTGGATTCCTCTGTAAGCTTCTTCAAAAATGTTCATCATGGTGTGTGCCTCCTTGTTTTCTTTTGGTAGTACATATATCACTCTGAAAACACATAATAGCAAGCTGATTACGGACAATATATGTACCAAAGATCGGCTGCTATATGGAGGAGAAAACTGTGTATATTACAGCTTCTTCACACGATCAACACCGTAGATTACATTGAGTCCAGAACCATTATCTCAGTCCACCAGGAGGCTGCCGGTATCATCCACACCGGTTACCGTTCCCTGGGTGCCGATGGGCGGTGCCTGAGCATCGTCCATCTCTACAAGCTCCACTCTGGTACCGATGGGATAGCGGAGGCGCAGGCGTTCAACCTGCGCTCTGTTAGCGAATAACAAGGCCTTCACCTCCTGCGTAGGAGCTGTTGCCGCAAAGGTATCGGCAGAGGATCCTGCGGCTTTGCTTGTATTCGTCTCCGATGAAGCCGAGGCGGAGAAGAAAGCAGCGGAAGGCGTATTTTTCGTTATCTATCGGCTTTGCCTTTGCTGTGATACGCTTCTGTTCCTTACTCATCTTGCAAAGGGCAGAAAGGAAAGCAGTGTAGGCGGTGATGGCATCGAAGTCCGGCATACTAGGCCACCAAGGAAAGCTGACCTGATCGTCGTGTTCCTCAATCGGGAAGGCTTCAACCTCCAGGGCCTTCTTGATGAGGTCTGACTTGCTCTCCAGAAGCTTTCGCAGGTTTTCCAGGTTAACCGTGTCAGCCGGGAAGGAAATCACCAGGCCAGTGTCCTTTGCAGCCGCTGAAATGTCTGCTTCTGCAGAGACGGGTGCTTCTGGTGTTTCAGTGGCCGGTGCCTCATCTAACTCTGCGGTAAAACCTGCAGTAGCAGTCTGTTCAAGGATTGCCTTGATGGTGCTTTCCTCTGTTCGCTCGTCGTAGCTTACGGTGCCATCCTTGCTGATGGTAATGTCTGCAACCTTGTAGGCGGCGCTTGGCATTCCCTTATAAACTTGCTTGCATCCGGTTACCTGTGAAATAATTCCTACCAGCTCTTTTCTGGCGCTTCTTGTTACGTTAAATCTGATCTCCATAGTGGAATCCTCCTTTGTTTTGGTAGTACATATATCACTCTGAAGACACATATTATCAAGCGATTCAGAGCGAATATATGTACCAAAGATCCGCCGGAAAATAGCAGTAAATCGTGTGTATTATGCCTGCATGGATTCTTCGGAGATAGCGACTTCATCGTATTGGTAAGTCAGACCATCACGGATAACAGAAACGCCATCGGAAGTACCTACCTGCTCGATGTAGCGCTTCACGATGACGTCTGCATATTTCTCATCTAATTCAATTGTGTGGCAGATGCGGCCGGTCTGTTCGCAGGCGATCAGCGTGCTGCCGGAGCCTCCGAAGGGATCAAGCACGATGCAGTTTGTAAGACTTGAATTCATGATCGGGTAGGCAATCAATGCTACCGGCTTCATGGTTGGGTGATCAGCATTTTTCTTAGGCTTTTCAAATTCCCAGATCGTGGTTTCCCTGCGACCGGAGTACCATTGATGCTTGCCATTTTTCTTCCAGCCAAAGAGGCAAGGCTCATGCTGCCATTGATATGGTGAACGGCCCAGCACCAGGGAGGGCTTTTTCCAGATGCAACAGCCGGAAAGATAGAAGCCTGCATCAGAGAACGCTTTTCTAAAATTCAGGCCTTCTGTATCTGCATGGAACACATAGATGGATGCGTCATCGGCCATGACTGCTTCCATATTAGTGAAGGCGTCCAGCAAGAACTGATAGAAGGAGTCATTATCCATGTTGTCATTCTGGATCTTACCAGCGGAGCCTTCATAGTTCACATTGTAAGGAGGATCCGTGACCACCAGGTTTGCTTTCTTGCCAGCCATCAAGAGCTCATAGCTTTCAGGCTTTGTGCTGTCGCCACAGAGAAGTCTGTGCGGACCAAGGCACCAGAGGTCACCGGACTTAGTTATGGTAGGTTTTGCAAGCTCGGCATCGACATCAAAATCATCTTCCTTGATGCCATCCTTCACATCCTCTTTAAAAAGGTCGTCCAGCTCGGCGGGCTCAAAACCAGTGAGAGAGACGTCGAAGTCAGCACCTTGCAGGTCTGCGATTAACAGTGCCAATTTGTCGTTGTCCCATTCGCCGCTGATTTTATTGAGCGCAACATTCAGTGCCTTTTCGTGTTCCTCATCAAGCTCTACAACGACGCAGTCAACTTCCGTCATGCCCATGTCCTGGAGAACCTTTAAGCGCTGATGCCCGCCAACCACGCGACCAGTAGTGGCATTCCAGATGACGGGTTCCACATATCCGAACTGCTCGATCGAGCGTTTCAGCTTTTCATATTCCGGATCGCCGGGCCTTAAATCCTTACGGAGATTGTAATCTGCAGGAAGTAGCTCAGCGACATTTTTCTTTTCAATTAGCATGGTGCATTCCTCCTGAGTAATTTCTGTAGGCCCTTGTAGGCGGCATCAATATCACCGGCCTTAGCTTGACCACGAAGTGTGCTGAACTGCTGAAAGCTCAGCTGCTGGCGATAGCTTTTCAGTAGATTCATAAATTCACGATAGTCCATATCAGTTTCCTTTCCTTGCACGGAGCAGGCGTTCCATCGCATCATCCATAGGCGTTTCACCTTTGTACTCCGTCGCACAATTTTCTTTTACGATTGATAGATTTCCATCCAGAGCCGATTTGTCTGGCTCATAAAATTCTGGCTCATGGCTACGTAGGGAGATTGCATGGCGTTTTCCCGTTGTAGGGTGCTTGGCGAGGAACCCGTAATCTGTGATTGCTTCCTCACACTGAATCCACCTGGCAACACTCATGGAATAACGTTCCAGAAGCTGGGGAGAAACAAGCGATGCACACCTGCGCTCTGCCAGCCATTCCCAGGTTGCCTTATATACTTCTTCAGCCACAAGTGGTTTACCGTCTTTCTGTGTGGCGGATAAGAGCTTGGATGGCTTGGGCATCTGCTGACCTTCTAAATCTGCAGCTTGATCTTCAAACTCGATGACAGTCAGCTTTCGCTTGCCCGGATTACCCTCAGTGATTTTGTCAGCTAAGGGCTTTTTCTTGGCTCCGGCACCGATACGAGCGCCGCCACGGTTGGTTCCGTCCTTAGCCAAAATGCTTCACCTCCTTGTTCGGGACCTATTACCCCGTTTGAAAAACGCATTTTTGTGCGTGAGACCCCACGCCCGTTCCACGGCAGCTGCGCCGTAGAGATTCAGACCGCCCCTGGGGGCTGATGCACAAAGAAAATGCATCAGCTTTATGTGTTGTGCCAGCGGTCACCGCGTTTTGCATGAATGCGTGCATGGCAGGCCTTGCACAGGGCTTTCAGGTTCTCACGGTCATGGGTTCCGCCCTGAGATAGCGGAAGCATGTGATGAATCTCCTCGGTTGGTGTATAAACACCCTTCGCAAGGCACTCTTCACAAAGCGGATGAGCAGCGGCATAGCTGTCACGGATTCGCTTCCAGGCACGACCGTAGCGACGCTTGGTGGCAGGATCTCTATCATAATGTTCGTAGCGCCTGGCTTCCTCCTTGGCGTGCTCCTCACAGAAGCGACCGTCCGTGAGATTAGGACAGCCTGGATAAGAACAGGGACGCTTCGGCTTTCTCGGCATCAGTTTCACCTCCTTGCGGCATAAGAAAAGCCCTGCAGGAAGTAGATCCTACAAGGCTTCTGTGATTTTCTTTTTGCTAGTCTAATACTATCAGAAGTTGATAGTGTCATTCTATGTCATTTCGTGCCCATCTTCAGTTGGCTCAGGAATTTTTACTTCCTGCAGAGCCCGGCTGTGGAGCTTGTGGATGTAGCGAAGCTCGTAGTTCATATCCACGGCGATCTTTTCCCAGGATTCACAGCAGATGTAGCGCTTCGCCAGAAGATCCTGATATTCCGGATTGGAAACAGACTGAATCACATGGGTGATCTCTTTCTTCAAATTCACTAGCTTTTCCATATCTTCTGTAATCTGTTCCTCCAGGTCGATGATCTTCATGACACATTCCTCCAGACGAGAGTTACCACGGTTTGGGCTTTTAGGCATATCCGAATAAGTAGCGGTGCAGCGGGTAGCCAGATCGTTTAAGGAGTCAATCATCTGGGTTTTTGTGATAATGCGCTGATCCAGGTTACGGGCCTGGGATAAATATTCTTTTACATTCATAGCGTACCTCCGAATAATGAAATTTCCCCGGATTGACCTATGTTGTCGTAGATTGTCATAGATTTGCTTTTACCGCATCAATTAATGCGTTTTGTGTAACCTCCTTCAGGGACAGCGCCTTTAAGATACGTTCATCAATGGTGCCCTTGGTAATGATGTGCTCAATGACGACAGTGCCGGAGGTCTGGCCTTGCCGCCAGAGACGAGCGTTGGTCTGCTGATATAACTCCAAAGACCAGGTCAGCCCGAACCAGATAAGTGTTGATCCACCAGCCTGAAGATTCAGTCCGTGACCTGCAGAGGCAGGATGGATGGCAGCAACAGGAATATCGCCATTGTTCCAATCAGTGATATCCTTGCTGGATTTTATCTCCCGGATGTCAAAGCGCTTCTTGATTCGCTGTAGGTCGTGCTTGAACCAGTAAGCTACCAGGAGTGGTTTGCCATTGGCGGCTTCGATAAGATCCTCTAAGGCATCCAGTTTCCGATCATGGAACTCGATGATATTGCCGTCATCATCATAAATGGCACCGTTGGCCAGCTGGGAGAGTTTACCGGTAAGAGAAGCCGCATTAGCAGTCGTGATTTCTCCTTCCGGGAGCTCCAATATAAAGTCTGCCTTCAGATCCTCGTAGCGTTTTTCTTCCTCCTCGGATAGTTGCACTTCGTATTGTGATGTAATCAGCTCCGGCATCTGCAGGTGATCAGTGGATTTCATGGAAATCGTGATATCCGATATTCTCCGGTAGATGGCATCCTCCGTATAAGCCATGGGCTTGTAAGAGTAGATGATCTCGCCGTTTCGCTTGTCCGGGATAAAGTAGTTGTTGCGGTAGTGGGTGATGAAGCGTCCTAAACGTTCTCCAAAATCCAGAAGCTTGAATTCGGCCCACAGATCCATAAGACCATTGGAAGAAGGTGTACCGGTAAGACCGATGATTCGTTTAACTTTAGGTCTGACCTTCATCAGAGATTGAAATCGCTTCGACTTGTGATTCTTGAAGGAGGAAAGCTCATCAATGACGACCATATCGTAATCAAAATCAAAGCCACTGGAATCTATCAGCCAGCCAAGGTTCTCACGGTTAATGATGGTGATGTCGGATCCGGTCAAAAGTGCAGCGCATCGTTCCTTCGGTGTCCCCACGCAGACAGCGTAGGTCAGATGCTGCAGGTGCTCCCATTTTGCAATTTCCGCAGGCCAGGTATCACGGGCCACCCTTAAAGGTGCGACCACTAGGATGCGGTGTGCCTCGAAGCTGTCAAACAGCAGGTCTGCGATGGCAGTCAGGGAAATGACCGTCTTGCCAAGACCCATATCGAGGAGAACTGCAGCGATAGGATGTGTTTCGATATAGTTGATGGCATAGGCCTGATAATTATGGGGTGAGAAGTTCATGAAGCATCCCTCCAATCTGTTCCACGCCATCAATCACATAGACCTGAAAGCCAAGTGAACATAGCAGCTTGTGCCTTGCTATTTGAAGCGGGCGAGGCTTTTTGCCAGGAGCCTTCAGCTCTACGAAGGCGATGATCCCATCAGGTAATAAGACGAGGCGATCGGGCATTCCTGCAAAGCTCGGAGACACGAATTTTACAGCGATGCCGCCATGCTGCTTTACCATCCGGGTTAACTTGTTTTCTATCTGTTTTTCTAACATTGTCATTCTCCAATCAGTGGTTATTTTTCTGATGTGCAAGGTGTATCAATGGTATTTACATAACTTTTCTATATATGATTTTTTATAGCCTATAGAAAAGTTTATATAGAGACATTGATACACCTTGTCATTCGGTTCGATCAGTCTAAAAATTCCTCATCAAAATCGTCCTCAGTACGCAGGCGAAGTCCTTTAAAATAGCGCTTTCGGCTCAAGGTGACACGCTCGTATCCGGCATTTTCCATAGCAAAGTAGAAGTCCGCTGTGGAGCGTACATACTCATTGCAATCGATGCAGTGATTGCGGTAGGCCTGATATAGGCTAGAGGAGTTTTCTTTATACTCATCACCTATGATGCACTTATCCTCTAAGAAATGTCCGAACCAGTCATTCTGGCTACGGTAATTATCGATGGCATTCTGCACGCAGGTCGGAACTGGGATGCGGTAGTCAGCATCGATAACTTTTTTGCTACCTTCGATGATCCAGGAGAGGATCGCACCGCCAGCATTGTCATAGAGATACTCACTGTAATTCTTGATGTCGCTGCTACCGGTGATCTTGGCATTAAAAGGAATAACGATCAGTCGCCTCCAGATACCATCATCGGATGCACTGACGCGAGGCAGGTGGTTGGTATACAGCACCAGCGTGTGGCAGGGCTTGAAGGAAAATGGATCCTTATATTTCTTCTCTGCAAAGACATCATCGGTAGAGCAGAGCTGCTTGACGGTAGAGTCATTAAGCCTTGCACCTTCCTGCATCTCTGCAGCAATGAGAAGTCGCTTACCCTTGACCTCGGCCATTTCCGGTTTGATGTTTCTGCGGCAACCTACGGTCAGGGTATCCGCAGAAATGTTCCCGGAGTAAAGGCCCAGCACACGAGAGATGGCATTCCAGAAGGTGGACTTACCATTGCGGCCATCACCATAAGCGATGATCAGAGCTTCTACATAAACCTTACCAATTGCAGCAAGGCCGCAGATCATCTGGACGTAATCGATGAGCTCCTGATTGTGCTGGAAGATGAGATTCAAGCTGTCCAGCCAAATCTGCATACCTTTCTGGTTTGGTGAAACGCTGGTAATCTTGGTGATAAAGTCCTCCGGCGAATGCTCCCTGGCTCCGGCCATACCCTGACGAAGATCAAAGGTTGCCTCCGGGGTACAGAGCGCAAAGCAGTCTGCGTCCAGGTCACGAGGTGAAATCTCCAGCATCGGATGGGATTCCTTCAAAGTAGAAGTCACATTCTTAGAATCACGGCGCTTAATGGCAAATGCCTGATAAGCCTTGGCTGCTAAGAGCTCGCGATAGACCTCCAGCTGCCGATCGTTCATAAGCTGTTCTGCTTTTGACTTTGATGTGCTGTCGAGGATGTTCTGTGCACCGCAATTCTTCATCTTATCCAGTGCTTCCATGAGATCTCGGTTTGCTTCCTTTAGCTGTCTGCGGGTAAGCTCATGAGCCACGGCCTGAGCACCCGGCTCTGATTCCTGCCAGTAGTGGTCGGAGTAGCGGATGAAGTGGGTGGCGGGAGAATAGCGAAGCTCGTTTGAAAAGTACTTTGCTAATACCTCGGCCTGCCCTACATCGGAGTAATCCTCCGGTTTGTAACAGGAAGGATCGTTGTAGAGCTCCGGTGCAACATAGCCCTCCTGCTGCTGGACACGAGCGTAAAAGCGCTGGGCACTGTGCCAGATGGTAGCAAGCTCAGCAGCATCCAGAGGCGGATCACATTTATCTGCTTCTTCCAGAAATGCCTGATAGGCCGTGTCACCGTCGCCATATTTCTTGATGACCTTTCCGGCAAAACGAGACATGGTTGCATTACGGCTACCTTCGGGAATCGTTGCGCCATCATATTGACCTTCCGGCATATCCTCATCGAAAATATCCTCATTGAGATATTCCGTCAGATTCATGCGTCCTGGATATAAAGCAACATCTGCAGCAGTAGTGCCAAAGAAGAAGCGGGCAGCATCCAGGGCCTTCGTATCGAAATAGGGAAAGATGGAATTGACCAGCTTTTTCATGTTGCTGTAAAAGTCGGCGTCTGTCACATAATCAATCGGAAAGAGAACGTGAAACTTGGACCTTGCGGGCTTGCCGTTTTTTACTCTGTTATTGAAGCGGCTGTAATGGACTGCGAAGGTCACACCTGGAAAGGCCTGCAAGACATCTTCTGGAGTGATCCAGTCTTCCGGATTCTCGGAATGATCATTATCACAGTCAACTGGAAGACAGTCACTGCCGATGAAGTTGTCGCCATTACGATAGCTGTTCTTATATTCAGCGCACACGTAATCATGACAAACAGCCGCCTTCAAGCTATCTTCATCTAGGATGATGTGTTTATGAGGGTAGGAGCAGTTACCGGGATTGCCGGTAACGTCCGCGCTGTAAATGGTAAACATCAGTCGTACACCTCCTGAGCTTCTTCCTCCAGAACCTTTGTGATGAATTTGAGCGCACGGATCATGGTTTCAAGCTCACAATCACCACCCAGCATGACCTCGAAGCCTTCTGCATCACCAAAGCGATCTCGCATAACATGGATATCCATATCGGTGCAGGCCGCATCCTTGATGCGAAAATAGGTACGTCCGCCGTGCCCAGTGTCGCCACCTCTATAGCCTGTGGTACCAGCTTCCACTTCGAGAATGTTGCAACTCACAACATCACGGGTGTAGGTAGAGATTTCTGTGCCATCCTTCAATCTGCGTCTGTTTTCTTTGATTTCATACATAGCTTTAAGCCTCCTGATATTCTTCTGTATTCAGGCAGATGCTAAGAAAGCGTCCACCTCTAGTTTCCACTGGAGATGAACGCCTGAGTTGAGCGGATCTTTTTAATCTTTTTTGTAAAAAGGGGTAGCATAGCCATCTGCACGAAGGAGAAGTCCCTTCGCCCAGGGAGGTGTGCGGCCCATCTGTTCACAGACAGCATCCAAGGACATACGGGGATCCGCTTCGATGACTACTTCATCATGGATATGCATAACGATGGAGCGGTTGCGGAGGGTTCTCATGGCATAGAGAAGAATATCACGGGAAGTGGCCTGTACAATATTCTCCACAAACTTTGGTCCGTAGGAATCAAGACGTTCCCATTTCTTGGTTGGGCCGATGCCTTCATAGGTGATGCAGGTGCCGCCGAACTTGTTCGTACCGAGCTTCGGCTTCACATAGGCCAGGTTTCTGCCGGAAGGTAGTGTGATAAAAAGCATGCCGCTTCGGCAGGAGAAGGTAAGACCGTATTCGGTAGTCGTGTGCTTATATTTTACGGCTTCTGTGACAGCATGATCTACATCCCACCAGAATTGCACGATGTGCGGATTTGACTGACGCCAGGCATTTACAAGGGTGGGAAGCTCATCCTCAGTTAGCCCCATATCGATAGCACCCATCGCCTTCAGTGCACCGACGGAGCCGCCATAGCCAAGCGCCAGCTCTGCGATTTTACCCTTTTGACGCAAATGTCCATTGATGCCGTGTTTCTCCACAGGGACCTTGAACATCTGGCTGGCAGAAGCACAGTAGATATCCCCACCCTTAGCAAATACCTTCTGTCGCCATTCTTCTCCGGCAAACCAGGCGATGACGCGGGCTTCGATGGCGGAAAAGTCTGCAACCAGAAACTGTGTACCCTCACGTGGAATGAATGCAGTTCGGATCAGTTGCGATAGGGTATCCGGCACATCTTCATACAAAAGAGAGACTGCATCAAAGTCTCCGGAGCGTACCAATGCACGAGCATCAGCAAGGTCTGGTAGATGATTCTGAGGGAGATTTTGTAATTGAATGTTCCGACCGGAGAAGCGGCCGGTACGATTGGCTCCATAAAACTGAAACATGCCACGGGCTCGGCCATCAGCACAAACCGTCTTTTCCATTGCCTGATATTTACGTACTGAGGATTTGGCAAGCTGCTGTCTTAAGTTGAGAACCTGTGAGAGCTTTGGAGGAGCAGACTTTAGGAGCTCTGCCACAGCTTTCTTGCCAAGGGTATCTGTTTCCAAACCATTGTCAGAAAGCCAAGCCTTCATCTGCTGGACGGAGTTAGGATTGTCAAGTTCTGTGATTTTCTTCATGGTTTTGGTCAGCTCCGTTCTGGAGCGAGTATCCATTTCGATGGCAGCAGCAACAAGCTCCATGTCCAAACGTACACCACGGTCGTTGATTTCTTGGTCCATGTGGTATTCCTCCCAGACCTGAGCTGGCACCGGGAACTTTGCAAGTCTCTGCTGGATTCCCATTTCGGTCTCTACATCACGGGTATTATATTTTTTGAACATGGCCCATTTGTCCGGAGCATGGAAGGGACGATTTCTTGTACGCTGTCCATTGGTTTTTGTGGGAGCACAAGGCTGGCAGAAGTATTTGATGAGGTCTTTTCCTTCTGTGAGCTTTTGCTTTTCAAGTCCAAGAACCGCTCCTACTCCTTCCAAGGAGAGTGGGAGCCCCATCGTGGCGGCCCATACCATGGAGCAGCGCCAGCTTACCGGCTCCAGATATTCTCCGGTCGGATAGCCTAAGAAGCGAGAGAGGCAGATACGTTCAAAGGTAGCGTTGAAGGCCCACTTGATGACAGTTTCATCCTCCAAGGCAAGAAGGACCTCTTTCGGAATCTGTTCTCCGCAGGCGAGGTCGATAACCTGAACAGGCTGGCTGTCTATACTGTAGGCAAAGAGTAAGATTTCAAAATTGGGAGACTCTACATAACGATAGACTCCGGTCTTCTGAAGAGGCTCATCGCTGTAGGTCTCAATATCAATACTGAGTGTTTTCATGAGATTGTCCTTTCTACAAAACAGGCAGCAGAGAAATCCCTGCCGCCTGCCGTGTTACTGTTTATCTTTATTGGATTTGTACTTCTTGATATCACGACGGATGTAGTACAGCGCATAGCGAATAAGATAGAGAATGATTTTCCCTACGTTATAAATGATGAAGCCATATACCGCTACAAAAAAGGTGTATGCGATGACGTTAGCAATAAATAGATTTAAGATTTCTGCAAATTCATTCATAGATGGTCTCCTTTTGTCGAAAAATGTCGATGGCGGCAGTGGGGCCACCGCCATCGGATTGATAGATTATTCCTGTTCCTTGGATGCTTCCTTCTGAAGCTCTGCTTCACGCTTCTTCTGGACACGCTTTTCCTTGTGATCCTTGATGAAGAAGGCAATGTTGCAACCCCAGATTCCAATCAGGAATCCGACGGTGCAGCCGAAGCATACCTGAAGCATAAAGTTCTGATACTCAGTCATACTCGGCACCTCCATTAGTCAAGGAAATCGTCATCTTCATCAGATGCGAAATCAGACTCAGCGTTTGCCTTACCACCAAGAGGCTCACCGTCACGAATCTTCTGCAGATTGTTAAGTCCACAGGCGATACCCTTGTTACCGGAGCTGTTGAAGGCATAGAAGCTGATGCTGGCGCGACCATACACACCGGAGTAAACCTCGGAGCGAGTAAGAATCGGATTGCGATCTGCATCCACGATGCCAGGAGCAGAGGTTGCATTGGCATTTACGAAATAAGCATTGGCGTAGGCCGGATCGTCCGAACGCTCCATGTCGCCATCACGAAGCGGAGTCTTGATGACAGAGAGGGCAGGTACAGACTTGCCATTGCCTTTGAGCTTGGCCTCGCCCTCCTTGTAAGCGGCCTCGATGGCAGCTTCAATCTTGGCGATGGTCTTGGTATCAGACTTCGGAATAATCAGAGATACGCTGTACTTCGGTGTACCGCCATTGATGGATTTCGGCTCCCAGACGTTGGCATAAGACCAACGAGTGTCAGGACCAGTGATTACCTTCATAGGATTGTTGATTTTTACATTCTTGTTCATTTAATTTTCCTCCATAAAATCAGTTTTTGCATTGTTCATTGCCGGACGTTTATCGCTCTCCGGTACGAGCGTCGGTTTACCTTGCGGCTTTTCAATATAGGCTGTAAGCAGCTCATCGAATCTGGATTTGCCAAGACGCTTCTGCATGGCAGTGATACCAAGGAGCTTCTTTTCATATGGATCAAACCCGGCATCTGTAACTGCCTGGATGACTGCCTCCTCATTGGAATACTTGCGGTTGGATCTACCTTCGACCAGCTTCCAGCCAGCCCATTCCTTACCGCTGATGGCCTGCTGCAGAGCATATTCCTTGATATCGGATGCCCAGGCAACCAGCTCATCTGCGCGGGAGAGGATGTATTCAATCTCCGAATCCTCTAAAAGAGGTGGAAGCTTGAAATCGTACTGAGCCAGCGTAAGATTGGCTTCCGCTCTGGCACGGCATTCGTGCTTGGCCTTACAGAAACCACACCATTCGCCACAGAGGAAGTTTCCATCTCCTGCAAAGGCAAGATCTGCGGTCGGCTTCAACACTTCATCCGCCCACCTGTACAGCTCATCCTTGGAAATTTCAAAGGTGGAAATATTCTGACGCCTTGGCTGGTAGATGGTCATGCTGACATTATCAATGTCGTAGATGTCATCAAAGAGCTCCAGGGCTCCAAGCGCGTAGCATTTCATTTGCGGATTATCGGTCGCATCTACGAGGACTCCAAGACCGTGCTTGTAATCGCATATTCTCAAGGTGCCATCTGCAATGATGATGCAGTCAGCGGTTCCGAAGCCCTGCTCCACCCAGCGAGAGAAATCTACACGCTGTTCAATCAGAACCTTCGGATCAGCGCAGCTTTCCTTGGCGGCCTCTACCATTTCAAGGATGTAGGCGGCATAGCCATTGGCACAGTCCTCCATTTCCTCGTTGTACCAGGTGAGATTCTCCGTCGGATCACTGGCATCCATCCCCAGGGCCCTCTTTAGCTTGTACTCACAAAGCTCGTGAGCATCAGTGCCTTCCGCAGCATAATCGCTGCCTTTATCCTCGTATGTCTCGCAGAGCCTTGCGGAAGGCGGGCAGTGGAGCCAGCGGTCTGAAGAGGAAGCAGATAAGATAGCATGTCCTTTAGGTGGCATCGTCAAGTACCTCCGCATCCTTTAACAAGGCTTCATAGTGCTTCGGATCAACAGCAGATAGCTTGGAAGCACCATATTTCTGAAGTAATGTACGGATAGCAGCGGTATGCCCGGCACGGGACTTTTCTGCTAAGACAGCTCGTACATTCTCAAGCTTCAAATCCGGTTTCTGTTCTTCCTTGGCAGCAGGCTCTTTGGCAGGTGCTTCACCAGCAGTGCCACCAAACTGTTCTGCTAACCAGTTGGCTGCTTCATTAATAGCAGCGGCTGCACTGCGCAGCTCTTCGATGGTCATAGCCATATCGCTCATTTTGCTCATAGCGACGTTCTCCTTTCTCTGATTGTCTTTGTTGTGCGAGGATTGTCATGTTTCTCGCCATTCTTGCGGATACGTGGGAGATTGCATTCAGTACTGCAATCAGCTCCGTGTCGTTACCGCCTGAATCGAAGTAGGACTTCTTCATGTGCTTCACCTCCGTTTCTGTGATGGTTAAGGCTTGTTGTTTCGTGCCTTACACCTTCCACTGGAGATGAGTGGCGGATTTGAGCGGAGAAATTTTGAAAAAATATAAAAGCCCTCTGGACATCGGTTGATGGATGCCAGAGGAATGAATTGCTACATATGATATGTAGGATTAATAGCCACGAATTTTATGGAGCTCTGTACGGATCTTCTTCATTTGATCAGCGAAGGTACGCTGCGGGCGGCCAAGTTTCTCGGCGATTGCACGATCTGAGATCTTGCAATCATCAAGCCAACACTGAATGATGGTATCAGCATCCGAGTCGAGTTCACGCAGTCTGGCAAAAAGCTGCTCCAACAGCATACGGTCGGAGATGATTTCTTCCATAGACTTGCTACGGTCGGGCATATAGTCGCCGAGGGTGCCATTGCCATCAGAAAGAGGCTGATCAAGTGAGGTGATGTCGCCTGCAGCATGGTATTCGCAGTCAAGACAGTCGCCATCGCAGCTCCATATGAAGCGATATGGGCACATGCACCTGCCGTGGTCCTGCTCCTTGTGGCGAATGCGGTCGGCTTCCTTATAGAAGGAGTCGTGCTGTTCCTTGGTGACCGGCACCTTTTCGCCGGTGCTGCGAACGTAAATAAAGTAAGTCTTCTGATTGTCATTGTTTTGCATAATGAAAGCCCTCCTTCGGCTTTTGCCGAAATGGAGAGCTCCAGACATGCAAAATCAGACCACAGGCGTGAGGGCATACCGAAGGATTACTCCATTTCGGCTGCACCTCACTTCCGGTGATCGGTACAGTATTTGATTGTCATCGGTAGCCACGTGGAACCGGAAACACCCTGCGCAGATGGCTCCCACGTGCTAATTACATTTTAGTCAGGAGAGAGAAAAACCAGAAAACTCGACGAGTCGCGGAAATGCCTTAAAATAGGCGCTTTTCTGAGTTTTGAATAGGGTACAGATATTGTGGAAAGACAGTGATAGTAAGGAATATAGGCATAAAAAATCCGACTCGGCGAGTCGGAAAAATTAAAAAAACCGCACCTCCAAGGCGGAAGTGCGGTATATTAGGCCTACTTACAGGCGTTGTTTGGAGCCGAGTGGCTCATAATTGTATGATTCAAGAAACTCGTTTGCATCATCAATGGTCATCCCGGAGAATCCTGTGATGCAGTATTTTAATGCTTGGTGCTCGTCAGATTCATCAAATGCATGTCCGGCAAGCTGCAACAGCTTTTCAGTTGTTCCGATATCAAGGTCAAGTCCTCTGCCTATAGCGACAATCGTTCTCAGACTTGGCTTTGTGTCGATGTTCTTCTCGGCTTTACGGTACACCTCTTCGCCGAGGCCGGTCAAAGAACAGAAATGCGATTTGCTAAGACCGCGAGACTGCACGATCTCAAAGATGACCTCCCAGCAGGTTTTATTCACACCAGTTATCCTTCTGGCGGCATTCTGTCGCTCAAATTCTTCACGCTTCTTTTGCAGCGCGTCGGACATCTGAACAGCGGAGGCACTTTGCTTAGAATCGTATTTTGAGGCTTTGCGCTCTCCGGTTTCACGGTGAAGCAGCTCGAATGGGAAGTGTTTTTCTGCCTCATCTGCCCGCAGGGACTGCCATGTAAATTGCAGGGTGCATTCGTTCAGATTTGCCCATGCATAATCAGTAAGGGTCGGTTTGCCCTCATTGTTACGCTCGATGTACTGCTCGTCGTTGATAACGAAGTATCCGTCCACATACCGGAAAAGACCAGAATTAACAAGGTTGCGGAATTCGCTGCTGGTGCGATATGCATAGAACGCATCACGCTGATCTAAGTACCCGTGGTATGGGGATTCTTCGTCATACTGGTAGATGGTAGCAGCGTCCTTGTAGCCGGTTTCCATCATACGGATCAATACTGATTGACGGGACACACCATAAAATTCACGCAGCTCCTCGGCAACAGAAGTAAGAATAGCTGGTTTTATAGGACTATTTTCATAATCGTATGCCTGTAGAAGTTCATCTACTTTCATTCGGAAAGTACGATAAGGCATGAGAATACGAGGAGCCATATTGTTTGCCTGCCACTCCATACGTTGGATATCAGACCACTCCTCATCCTTTTGAGGGTATGCCATATTGGAAGGGCAGCGGCATGCAACGAAGTCCTGACCATAGAGAACGTGTTTTATCGCTGCATACATTCGATGCTTATACCAGTGATAGACTTCATGGGCGATTGTGTTTTTGACGCACCCAAGATTCCGCTCCCAGAAGGTGTAGGCATCTACCAAAATGGTGCCGCGCTTTACATCGATTGTTGTTTCTGAAACCTTAAAAAGATCATAGATGGTTGCCTTCCCTGCAGTGAAGTATATTTCTCCAAAAACACTGAAATCATCTGTGATCCGATTGCCTTGGATAATTTCAAGTCCCATATCTTTTGCAATATCAGCAATAGGGACGGCCATTGGCTTTTCCAGTGCTTCCGGGAAATATTGCTGGAGAAAAGTTGTGACTTCATCCTCCAGATCCTTTTTGTATAAGATCGGAACTATGTTTTTCGAGACGGCATGACCATCCGTTTTGCGAGGTTGGCCAGAGGTGTACCCAGAGATATTCATAACAGTAACAGATTCGAGTTTATCAGTTACGACCGCCACACAGGAAAGAACAAGCCATTGACTTGTTTCGTGCGATGCTGTGCCTTTGTATGTATCTTCGGTCAGATTGATTGTGCAGCTTACGACCGCGTCAAATAGAAGGCTGTCTTCATCTATACGGATATTCTTTGTATATTCGAGGATCATGTCCTCAAGAATGGCAGAATCCGGATTCTGAATTCTGGAGTAAGATAAATTCAGGGCATAAGGATGCTCTGCAATGTATGTATAAGCTGCCTCCCACATGGGGCAGTAGCACACAGTATATATAAACTGCTCGATCTCGTTATTATACGTTCCCACGGCCAGCAGACTCCCTTTCTTGAACACAAAATTTGAAGATACGGACACAGCATAACACAAATCTGCTGATTTTTCAATAGAAACGAAAGAATATTCTTGTGTATATGAAGAATTACTCTTGATTTTACAAAGGCTTCGTGCTATACTATGGAAGTACAGTGGCAAAAATCACGTTTTTGAAAATCGAGAGGTGACTACCGTGGAAGTTAGTTATAAAAAATTGTGGAAAATATTGATTGACAAAGACATGAAGAAGAAAGACTTGCAGGCAGCTGCCGGGATCAGCTGGGCTTCGGTAACCAAGCTCTCGAAGGGCGAGACAGTAAGCATGGAAGTGCTAATGAAAGTATGCAAAACGCTGAACTGCGATATAGGGGACATCATGGAACTAATCCCTACAGAAGAAAATGGAACTACTTGAGGAGTGATATGATGTCCGGCAGAAAAAAGAGCGTAATCAGTAAAGCAAGTCCTCATACGATCAAGAAGTTTGAACTGATTGAGGAATATATAAAATCATGGGCTCAGAAACTGTTACTGAATGATTCTTGCAACGGGCTGATCTTTATCGACTGTATGTGTAACAGCGGAATATATACTGACGATGATGGGAACCTCGTGAAGGGCACAGCAGTGCGTGTCTCAGAAGCACTTAGGGAAGCAGCAAGAACTTATACGGAGAAAAACATCCATATCTACCTGAACGATAAGGACAAGGCCAGAGTGGATGAATTGAAAAAGCATCTTCCACAGGATGAGCGGAATTTTAAGATCGTAACTTCATGCGGTGATGCACATGAGCTGCTTCTTACTATCGGGCCACAGTTATATGGAACCGGGCATCTGCATTATTTTCTGCTCTACGATCCATATGATGCGACCATTGATTGGGAGGCGCTTCTGCCATTCTTCCGCAACTGGGGAGAAGTCATGATCAACCACATGGTCTCAGATCCGGTGCGGGCGATAACAAGCGCCAAGAAGAAAACTACAAAAGAAAAGTACGAGAACACTTATCTGGAGGATTTCGAGAAGCTGGTACCTTACGGAAGCGATAAGAAAGCCTATGAAGCAAGAGTAGAAGAAATCATAGATTCCTTGAAGGGCTTCCGCAGATATTACGTCTCGGCCTTTCCTTTCTATAACACGCAAAACTCGCTCGTGTATAACCTGATTCACTGCACGAGCAGCAAAGTGGGCTTCAGACTCTACAAGAAGAGTGCATGGAAAGTGTTCGGAGCACAATCCTCCACCAAGCACTCAGCTGAAAACAGGCAGCTATCCTTTGACTTCAATGGCGAGATTGTGATTGAAGAGGATGATTCCTGCTTACATGTAGTTGATATAGCGAGGTATTTGGATCGGTCGTTTAGAGGGCGTAAGCAGGTGCCTATAAATGAACTGTGGGAACTGCTCGACAATCATCCGATCTTCCCTTCAGAAGGGTTCCGAGATGAAGTGAAGAATGAACTAAAGGGCTTTGGTGCCAAGGTCGAGCAGATTGTGCACCCTGATACAGGAAAGAAGGAAACGGTGATCTCCTTCTCTTCATGAGATAAAATTTCAGATAGACGAGGTGATTGGAGTTTATGGCAACGTCGCAGAAATTTGGTGGCAATTGGACGGAGGAGAAGCTGAATATCTTTACCAGCTATCTGGACGCATACCTGATTGCACTGCAAAACCAGAAGTTCAAGAAGATTTATATAGACGCCTTTGCTGGAACCGGCGAGATCGAGACCGGCGACGGCGGGCAGTATCTTGTGGGCTCCGCTAAGCGTGCACTGGCGTCTGAGAAGAAGTTCGATCACTACTATTTTATAGAAGCGGACTCTCAGAAGGCGGGAGAACTTCAGGATATGATAAACGCCGAGTTCCCGCAGATGAGGCGAATTGTTACGATTTACTGTGGCGATGCGAATGATAAGCTCGCGGAGATTATTAGCAGCATAGACTGGAGATATAACAGAGGATTGCTGTTCTTAGACCCATATGCGACGCAGGTAAATTGGACTACGCTTGAAAATGTAGCGCAGACGAAATCGATAGATGTATGGTACCTGTTCCCCTTCTCAGCACTTGAACGGATGCTGCCGAAAAACGGAAAGTACGATAAATGGGAGGATTGCATAGATCGATTGCTTGGAGATTCCGGATGGCGGGAGGAATTCTATAAGAAAGATCCCCAGATGACGCTTTTTGACCTATTTCCGGAGCCCGGACAGAGCGAGGACGATCGGATGGTTAAGGACGCAAATCCAGATCACATAAAGGAGTATATCTTCTCTCGGCTTGGGACAATCTTTCCATGCGTGTCAAAGCATGCACGGATTTTCAGGAACAGAAGGAATTCGCCGATGTTCCTATTCTGCTTTGCCATCGCGAGTGAGAGTCCGAAAGCGCAAGGACTTGCACTGCGGATGGCAGACTACATATTAAAGAACAAGTAGGCGGAGGATGAAAGCACCTTGAAGACAATAAAACGAAAATCCATGCTTTATCAAACAGGGGTAGAGTATGGTGACTACACAATGAATCATGTGCAGGGCTGTGCGCATGGATGTAAATATCCATGTTATGCATTCCTGCTGAAAAAGCGCTTCGGGCAGATTAAGGATTATGAGGGCTGGCTTGAACCGGTGCTCGTTTCAAATACGCTTGAATTGCTCGATAAGGAAATTCCAAAACTGAGGGATAAGATTCAGTCTGTCCATCTTTGCTTTACAACAGATCCATTCATGCAAGGATATCCAGAGGTGTCGCAGATGAGCATTGCGGCCATCCGAAAACTAAACGAGGCGGGTATCAAATGCACGACTCTGACGAAAGGACTGCTACCTATAGAACTTGCTGAGCTTTCTTCAGAAAATGAACATGGGATCACTCTGATTACTCTGGATGAAGCGTACCGGGAGCAAATGGAGCCGGGTGCCGTTCCCTGTGCAGAACGACTGGCAGCGTTGAGAGCACTTCACGATGCTGGTTGCAAGACGTGGGTAAGCATGGAGCCGTATCCAACACCGAACATGGTTGAACAGAATCTGCACGAACTACTTGAGGCGGTATCTTTTACAGATCGGATCATTTTCGGGAGAACGAACTATAGTAAGATAGCAAACGCCTACGAAGGGCATAAGCATTTTTACAATGAGTGTGCGGCAGAGGTGGTTTCCTTCTGTCAGGAGCACGGCATGGATTATCATATTAAGGAAAAAACAATAACGGAAGAATGAGGTGGCGTTATGGCTTTATTACAAGACCTGATCCAGCAGATTGACGATCCGGCGCTCAAGGAGAGAATCCTGCAGGAGACAGATAAATTACTGAAGCAGAAGAAGTTCGGATTGGTGTTTGAAGAGCATCTGCCGGAGTGCACGCCGCTTTATGACGTGCCAATTCGTGTCGGCTCCAAGGTCGCGCTGAAGACCGGATATGTGAGCGACATCTATACTGTCGTAAAGATGGACGGTGATGAGGTACTCTGCGACCGCCGCGAGACACACGAGCAGAAGACCTTCAAGCTGGATGATCTTGTAGTAGTGGCTGAGTTTGGTGAGCCGATTTACCCGACACTTAAACCTTTGGATACCGTGGAGAACGCTCCGGATAGCGGTCTTTGGCATACGCTGATTGAGGCAGACAATTACCATGCCCTACAGCTTTTGGAGTATCTCTACGCAGAAAAGGTGGACTGCATATATATTGATCCGCCATACAATACCGGCGCAAAGGACTGGAAATATAATAACGATTATGTGGATAGTTCTGACGCTTATCGCCATAGCAAATGGCTCTCCATGATGGAGAAGCGTCTGAAGCTCGCAAAGAAACTGTTGAATCCACAAGACTCTGTATTACTCGTCACTATTGATGAGAAGGAGTATTTGCATCTTGGGTGCTTGCTCGAAGAAATGTTCCCTGATGCACGTATTCAGATGATATCAACTCTTACAAATTCGAGAGGCGTGGCACGAGATAATGGCTTTGCACGTGTCGATGAATACATTTTTGTTATTCAGTTTGGAAGTTCAAAGGTTAATAGACTGCCTCTAAGCGATGAGTGGCGTGTAAATGTCAATGAAAACGATACAAGGGTTACACACCTTCGCTGGTCTATGCTGATAAGATCTGGATCAAATTATTTGCGAAAAGATAGCGTAAATCAGTTCTATCCCATTTTTGTTTTTAATGACGGGAAGAAGATTCATTCCGTCGGAGAACCTTATTATGGAACGAACCGTGAGGAGGTTGTAGCGCCAGAAGGAACCTTTGCAGTATGGCCTCTTCGCAGAGACGGAGAAGAAGGAAACTGGCAGATTGCAAATACTAATTTGCGTGAGCTAATTAAGCAAGGTTTTGTAATGCTCGGCAAGAAGAAGGATAACAGCATTCCGGTCTATTATCTAAAAAAAGGTGAAATTGCTAAAGTAACGTCAGGGGTTTATGAGATTACAGGATATCGCGAAGATGGCTCTATAATTTCAGATACCGAAGTGCGCTCTCTTGTTACGGGAACACAGTGGCGGATTGGGTCACACGATGCAAGTACTGGCGGGACAAACCTTCTTAAATCGTTCTTTGGAACAAGTAGATTCACATTCCCAAAGTCGATATATGCAGTTCATGATACTATTCGTTTCTTCTTGGCAAATAAACCGAACGCTCTTGTTGTTGACTTTTTTGCGGGATCTGGAACGACGCTTCATGCTGTCAATTTGCTTAATGCGGTTGATGATGGAAATAGAAGATGCATTTTAGTCACAAACAACGAAGTCTCAGTAGATGAGGCAAAAGAGCTGACACAGAAGGGACTGAAGCCCGGTGATCCCCAGTGGGATTCCCTTGGAATTGCTCGGCATGTGACATGGCCTCGTACTGTGGCCAGCATGACAGGCCGAGATATCGAGGGAAAACCTTTAGAGGGTTACTATGGATTTGAGAGTGACTGCTATGAAGTAGATGAATCCATAGCTGTTGTATCGAAAACCACAGGGAAGCCGACAAAGGCAACTGTTTATCGTAAAGGTAAAAGGCAGATGTATCCAGAACTTTGTGAGATAAAAATGGCTGATGGATTTAAGGCAAACGCAGCCTTCTTCAAATTGAGCTTCCTCGACAAGACTTCCGTAGCTCTTGGCAGACAGTTCAGAGAGCTCCTTCCGGTGCTCTGGATGAAGGGCGGAGCTGTTGGCAAGTGTCCGGCTCTTGAAAACGATGATCTTCCGAACATGCTAATTTTGCCACAGAACAAGATGGGTGTTTTGGTAGATGAAATATATTATTCCGAGTTCGATGCGGAGTTAAGTCAGCATCCGGAAATCCAGACAGTTTTCATTGTGACGGATTCAGAAACAGCATACCGGTCGATGATCCGTACTTATGATGGCAAAAACTGCTATCAACTTTATAGGGACTATCTGGATAATTTCAGAATCAATACGGGGAGGTAAGCATGAAAGTAGAATTATTCCCATTTCAGAAAAGAGCGCTTGTTGATATCCGCATGAAGACGGCGGAGGCAATGGGCAGTTATCATAGAACACATGCGCCACAGGTGGTTTCTTTCACTGCACCGACCGGAGCTGGAAAGACCATCATCATGTCTGCGATGATTGAGTCTATTCTTTTCGGCGATGAACAATATATGGAGCAGCCGGATGCAATCATCGTTTGGCTTTCAGACTCTCCACAGTTGAATGAGCAGTCTAAGATGAAGATAGATTCTAAGGCTGATAAAATCCGTCTTTCACAGTGTGTAACGGTGGCAGAGGACTCTTTTGACAAAGAGAACTTCGAGGACGGACATATTTATTTCTTAAATACGCAAAAGCTCTCTGTTACATCGAAGCTAACGAAAAATGGAGATGGCAGGACTTATACAATTTGGCAGACGATTGCAAATACTGTTCGGGAGAAGAGCGACAGGCTGTACTTTATTATCGATGAAGCGCACAGAGGTATGCAGGGACGTGAGGCCAGTAAGGCCACCACGATCATGCAGAAGTTCATTAAGGGTAGTGATGAGGACGGAATTCCGCCCATGCCTGTTGTCATAGGCATGTCTGCTACTACACAGAGGTTCAATACACTGGTCGAAGGCACATCCTCTACAATTCACAAGTCTATCGTGACGGCGGATGAGGTGCGAGCTTCTGGGCTTTTGAAGGATAGAATCATTATCACCTATCCGGAGGAAGGCACAGTCAATAATGATATGGCCATTTTGCAAGCTGCTGCAGATGATTGGAAAGAAAAGTGGGAGCATTGGACGCAGTATTGCTTTGAACAGCATTACGCCTATGTGAATCCAATCCTAATCATTCAGGTTTTAAATGGAACCGGTGATGCTTTGACGGATACCAATCTGGACGACTGTATTGCAAAGATCGAGGAACGTACCGGCTTTAAGCTGGAAAGTGGACAGGTAGTTCATACCTTCGGTGGCACGACGGCCACATTAACTGCTAATGGACTCGATGTGTGTTATGAGGAACCATCCAATATTGCTGAGGATAGAAATATCCGCGTGGTATTCTTCAAAGAGAATCTTTCTACTGGATGGGATTGCCCGCGAGCAGAGACCATGATGTCCTTTAAACACGCTAATGATGCTACATACATTGCGCAGCTTCTCGGCCGAATGGTAAGAACGCCGATGCAGATGCATATTCAGGTGGATGATGTTTTGAACGACGTGCATCTCTATTTGCCGTACTTCAATGAGAATACTGTCAAAGACGTTGTGGAAGCCTTGCAGAGCACAGAAGGTGGAGACATTCCGACCGATATTTATGGTGAGTCTTTGTCCGGAAAGAAATTTGAAACGCTGACTGTTAGACCAAAGAAGAAAAAGGAAGAGCAGCAGATGCCGGGACAGCTGACTCTATTTGAGGTGTTCTCTGGGCAGAGCGCAGACAAACAGCAGTCGGCTGGACCAATAGAGTCAGCTAGCGATATGATTCCGATACAAATGCCTCAAGCCACTGATAGACAAGCGCAGCAAGCAGAAACGGCGGAACAGAGCCAGATTCAGTCGAGCACAAATACAAAAGCTTCTGTTCAGTCTGCACCAGTCACACCACAGTCTTCTGGTTTGGAAACGTCATCCGAAACTGGCACTGTGGAAAGTTATCAGGCAAAACAGGCAGAAACGCCTGAAGAGGAAGATCTGTTTGACCGTGAAGAAGTTATGAAATTTATTAATGATGCTGGTCTGCTTTCTTATAATGTTAAAGCACTTCGGATCAATAACTACCTGAAATCTTTGTACAGGATGGCCCACCTTCTTACAATGTCCAGATTGCATCGTGAGGCGATCCGGGAGGTTCAGGATGAGATTGTTGAGATGATCCACAGCTATGTGGAAGGCCTCAAGGCAGATGGAAAATATGATGATCTTGTTCAGCAGGTCAAGCAGTTCAAGTTGGCAACTCAGATTTTCGATGCTTTTGGAGAAACCGTGGATAATTATTCAGTGCATGATTTGTTCACAACGACAGATACTGATATTGAACGGCAATTCCAGATTGCCGACGTTAAGCTGGGTCGAGAAGGTATCGGTATGGCCTATGGAAACAAGTACATGGATTTGCCTGATCTGACATCATTTAAAGTCGATGTTATCCTTTTCGTAGCAGATGAAGAGTGTATGAATCGATTGCATTCCTATGCGGAGGCACGCTTTCATGGACTGAATGACGATTATCGTAGATATATTGCAACTATAGACTCAGAGAAAATCCGTAAAGAGTATGACAGCATTGTTTCTGATGGCGATCCAGTGAGTAAGCACAATTTCCGTTTGCCGGAGACAATTCAGGTACCACATGAATTGGGAGGAAAAGAATACAGGGATCATCTCTTCGTCAGTGATATAACCGGTGTTGCAACTATGAAGTTGAATACATGGGAAGCCGGGGTTATTGAAGAGGAAGAAAAACGAGGGGATTTTGTATGCTGGATTCGTAATCCTTCTAGAGGATCGTGGGGGCTTTGTATCCCTTATGAAATTAATGGTGAAATAAAGCCGACTTATCCAGATTTTATAGTAGTAAGAAAAGACAGTGTACAAGGTTATGTTGTTGATATTCTTGAACCACACAATCCTGATTTCAAGGATAATCTTGGAAAAGCAAAGGGATTTGCAGAGTATGCAAAGCAGAATCCGGGGGTGGGAAAAATTCAGCTTATTCGTATGAGCAAAGATGCTGCTGGAAACCCAAAGTTCAAGAGATTAGATATGTCTAAGACGGCCATCCGCGATAAAGTTATTCATGCAATAAATACGGATGAACTTGACCATATCTTTGACACCGATGGAGTTATTGAGTAAAGGAGAAATTTCATTATGACAAGTGAGTTGCAGCCATTGTTGCAGCTCTTACACAATAGATTATTCCAGATACTGGACTATCAGTGTGGTTAGGCATGGTTGCAACAGTTGGCAAATATTTAGGGTGGCCTTGTAAATCTTTAGTCTGATCAGTAATATTCATTAAAACGACGATGATTATGATGTGTTTGTGGCCTTCGAAGCCATTTGCATGACCTATGTAGTCATAAGAAAAAGTGTTGAATCTAGTGATTTGAAGAAGGGAGGCATTCTATTTGGCAAAGAAAAAAGATGAAATAACCATCCGCTCCAGCGCGGCGGAATATCTGACCTATGTTGCCTCAGTGGGAGATCAGCAGGACAGCATTGAGATGCGCTACGAGGATGAAAATATATGGCTGACACAGAAGATGATGGCCTCTTTGTATGATGTGGATGTTCGGACCATAAACTATCATGTCAAGAAAATATTCAGTGATAGTGAGTTGCAGGAGGATTCAGTTATCCGAAAATTTCGGATAACTGCCGCAGATGGAAAAAGCTATAGCACAAATCACTACTCCCTGGAGATGATCATTGCCGTAGGGTTCAAGGTCAATTCCGAGCGGGCCGTACAGTTCCGTAAATGGGTAAACCAGATCGCCAAGGACTACACCATCAAAGGCTGGGTCATGGATGATGAACGGCTGAAACGAGGAACGTATCTGACAGAAAAGTATTTCGATGAGCAATTAGAGCGCATTCGAGAGATTCGTGCCAGCGAAAGAAAGTTCTATCAGAAGATCACTGACTTGTATGCGACAGCCATTGACTATGATAAAAATTCTGCAACGACGAGAAGATTCTATGCGACCGTTCAGAATAAAATGCATTACGCAGTGCATGGGCATACAGCAGCTGAGCTGATCGTGGAAAGAGCCGATCACACAAAAGAGCATATGGGATTAACCACCTGGGCAGATGCACCGGAAGGAAAGATTAAGAAAAGCGATGTTACAGTTGCTAAGAATTATCTAAGCCAGGATGAAATGAAGCAGCTGAATCGTATGGTTACGGCATATTTGGATTTTGCTGAAAACATGACATTGCGGCATATTCCACTTACGATGCAGGATTGGGAGAAAAGACTCAACAGCTTCATCGAAATGTTTGATTATGGCATTTTACAGGACGCAGGCAAGGTGTCCGCAGAAATTGCAAAGCTTCATGCTGAGACAGAATTTGAAAAATACCGTGTGATTCAGGATAGATTGTTCATGTCTGATTTTGATAAGTATCTGCTGGAATTGGAAGAAAACACAAAGAAATAAGGACCGGATGCCAGGTCGAGACGGTGAAATCCGGCAACTCAACTCCCTGCGAGTGTATGACCAATCAGCGGTCAGAGCGGATGGATTGTGTAGAACTTGAGCGGCTTTCACTGTCTCAACTGTCGAGACAATGGCAGGGAGCAGCAGTGTAAAATTGCCTTGCATTATATAGATAGCAAAGGCCTTATACAGACTTGTTCCCATAGACTTCAATGGTCAAGACCTTGATTTGAATGTCAATTTTGTCACAGATTGTATCTGTTTGAAGCTGTGAATGCGCGATATCAGAGGTGTGGACTTGTTCCCGTTTTGACAGGATATGTTTCCGCGAACGGGAACAGAACCTGACATCAATCAGAAGGTATCGTGCCATGTGGAGACGGTAGTACTGATGTCATGAAAATAAAATCAAGTGCCAGAAAGCGGCGTGTTTCCGGGATTTTTCGGAAGTTGGGATTAGTAGCCTGACTTCTGGAAAGGCCCGGTTATTTTATATGGAAACATATCCACTGCAAAATATGTGTCAGGTTGTGACCTCGTATTAGATGTCACGATTTGAGACAGTGAATTAGATGTCAGGTATTTTTGGATGATTTTTAGAAAACGGAAAGTGATGACAACCAATCCGGCAATTCGACCATTTTGGGTGTTTGTAGGCAGTGGAATGGATGTATGTAGGAAGGAAGAGGCTAATGCCAAAGAGAGAGATTGAAAAATTATGATATTAGATGCATGCAGGTCATCCGTGGATTTTGCAAAAGGTTTTGTGGGAAATGGATTAACAGAAATAGCGGCTGGAAATGGTACACTAATTGCTTTTGCTACAGCACCAAATAAAGTTGCAAGAGCGGATTCGGCAGAAGGGGGAAACAGTGTTTATACGAAATGTTTATTGCCGAATATAATTAGACCTAATATTAAAATAGAGGATATGTTCAAGGAAGTTCGTAATGATGTTATTGAAATGACACAAGGAGAACAGATACCGTGGAAAAACACATCTTTAAATAATGATTTTTACTTTAATACAATGACAGATGATGAAATAAACGAACAAATTTATCAGTGCATCAGGAATAACTATTCAGCAGGAACTTTGTTATTTTTAAGCAAGATACTAGGGAAAAATATTTCTGAGCTTATGAGGATCTATACCAAGCAAAAAAGTGAGAAAGTCGGCGGAATTTATTTTAATAAAGATGAGGATATGGAGCATTTTATTCTTGAACAGGTTTTGGAAATGGGGTTCAAGTTTAAAAATTATAGATGGTGTTTTGATGATATCCCGGTTCAAATGGGAGAATTTCTACATAATCCCAACGTGGTTGTAAGAGAATAGAATAAGCTATACAGAAATAGTAATAGAATTTGTTCGCGAAATTTACAAAGCCCAGTATGAAAATAAACTAGGAGGTACATTATATGGCAATTGCACAAGATGCCTTTTTTTATTCTAGATGATATAGCTACAGGATTGGCGACTGGAGTATATCGTAGAATTGGCAGCGTAGTAAGATGGGCAATCGGTCCTAATAAGGGACAAATAGCAAAGCACCTTAAGCCGATTGACTTACCAGCAGCAGAGCAGGCACAGGGCATTGGTGTTAAAACATTGCAGTTTGTAAAACAGCATAAAAAAGGAACCATAATTACTGTAGCAGGTGTAGCAGCTGTTGGCACTGGTGTTTGGGTTTATAATAAAGTAAAAACCATGAGCCAAAGGTGGTAACAGAATTTAGAGCTGCTTTGAGGGTGTATATTGAAGTGATTAGAAATGGCAAAATGGATGTTGAAAAGATAAATAATCGAGAGTATGAAAGTTTTTTCCTTGTAGCCGTTACGGTAGTCGTGGGAGTCGAAGCGCTCGGATTTTCATATCGAGTGTGTGAAGGAATCTCTGTAAATAGGATTTCCTGTGATAGGATTTATGCCTGAGGGATTACAAAAAGCAGCGTTATCGGCCTTCAGATGGTTGCTTATTTTATAACGGATACAGGTTGACATGTCAACAGCGGGCGGAGAAATCCGCTCGTTTCGGCTGTTTATCGTATCATTCGGGAAGCCGGTCTTCGTACATGATCGACAGCTCGCCGTAACCCTGCCCCCAGTTCCGGATTGGCATGCTCCATTTTTTCGCAGCTTCAAAGGTGGCCAGATACAGGGCCTTCAGAAGAGCCTGGGCACTGGGGAAAATGCTTCTCTGACGGTTCAGCTTGCGGTATGTGGCGTTCAAACTCTCGATCGCGTTCGTCGTGTAGATGACAGTTCTCACATTTGCGGAAAACTTGAAGATCGGAGTGATGACATCCCTGTCGCGTTCCCAGCGTTTCAGGGCGTTCGGATATTTCTCCGACCACTTTTCTGTGATCCGGTCCCGGTTGGCGCGCTCCTGTTCCTCGTTGGGAGTATTATAGATCGTTTTGAGGTCATTGGCGAAGGCCTTGCGGTCTTTGCCTGCCACGTATTTTAAAGTGTTCCGAACCTGGCGGACGATGCAGCGCTGATATTCTGTCTTCGGGAAAGCCGTCTGGATCGCCTCGCGGATCCCAGTCAGCCCGTCAGTGCAGATGATCAGGATATCCTTAACCTCACGGTTCTTAAGGCTGTTGAGGACGGCCAGCCAGTACTTGGCATTCTCGTTATCGCCGACCTCGATCGTCAGGACGTCTTTCTTTCCTTCGCAGCTGATCCCGAGGATGACGTAAGCCGTCATCCTCCGAATGATCCCATTATCCCGGACGGAGTAGTGAATTGCGTCGATGTAGAGGACGGGGTAGATGTCGTCGAAGGGCCGGTTCTGCCAGTCCTCGATCTGGGGCAGGATCTTATCCGTCACGTCCGATATGAAGCCCTCAGAGGCCGCAAAACCATAGATATCCATGAGCGTGTCGGAGGTCTGACGGGTGGTCATCCCCTTGGCATATATGGAGATGATCTTCTGATCGATGTCAGAAATGTCTTTCTGCCGCTTCTTGACGACTTTGGGCTCAAACGTGAACTTGCGATCCTGCGGGACGTCGATTCGCATGGAACCGTAGCTGGAGTTGACAGTCTTTTCCTTGTAGCCGTTACGGTAGTCGTCGGAGTCGAAGCGCTCGAATTTTTCATATCCGAGGTGCTCATTCATCTCGGCTTCCATCATCTCCTTGAGGGTACCGCCGAGCAGGTCTTTGAGAGCATCCTGGATATCCTCGGCAGTCTCAATGTCGTATTCCTGTAGGAGTTGCTGGATGATCTGGCGTTTGCCTTCGGTCATCACGACTTTGTGGACGGGTTTCTTTTCTCTTTTTGCCATAGTAAAGGCCTCCTGTGATTAGTGTATATCACAGGAGAGCCTGAAGGAATTCCTTATTCCGTTTTTACAGAAAAACTTTCATACTTTCGCCCCTGACTCTGTATTGACATGCACAAATGCCACGATATAACGCGGATAAGGGGAAAAGCCGATATCATCAGCCTTGCCCCAGTGTATCAATTGCCTCAACTAATCGAACTCATCTCAAAAAAGAAGGCAATGCTTAAAACTCAACAAAGCACAATCCATGAATCTCAGACGAAGTTTTAAGAATTATGGGCAACAAAAAGCCAGTACAGGAAATAACGAATGAAGAATCGATCCGCGGGCTCTATGGCTTGAAATGAAAAGTAATATCGAAATATCTGTCTATCACTGAACAAAAACACTTCTTCGTAGCGAAAACCAATAAAAAGTAATACCGAATTCATTTCATAAAATCCACGTTTTTAAAGCATTTCAGTAAGGGTTCGGTATTACTCGTCATTCGGTATAACCAAGTCATGCCAGGTGTGCATTTTGGTCTGATACCTTTGATCTGATATAGCCAAAATATGTTTTGCGGTTGCGAAGAATTATATATGAATTTACATAAATTAATGCTAATATATGCATGTGCTTTTGTATTTCCATCATTTGATAAATGGAGCGTCATCATGATTGTGTCATATAACGGTTTATGGAAATTACTGATTGATAAGAACATGAAGAAAATGGATCTGGTTCAGAAAGTGGGAATCAGCACTAGTACACTAGCCAAGATGGGAAAAGGTGAGCCTGTATCGCTTGAAGTGTTGGGGAAGATCTGCGATAAGCTCGGATGCGATTTTGGTGACATTATTAATTTCACCAGAAGCTAATAGAGGGAGAATTCATAATGGGAGTTTGTGCATTAGTTGACGAATTGAATCGACTTAGAAAATCGTCTAGCGATTCTATCGATAGTGAGAAGAGCTTCGATGAATTTAAAAGATATATGCATATCCGCAGAAATGTGGAGGATGATCTGAAAAGTATTCTTCGTGATGTAAGGACTGGTGAAATCAAGAGCCTGTTTCTGCTATGCGGCAGTGCTGGAGATGGTAAATCTCATATACTTTCGTATTTAAAGAATTGCAATGAGGAGAATTTGCTTGATGGATTTCGAATTCATAATGATGCCACGGAAAGTAGTTCGCCAAGTAAGACTGCCGTTGAAACACTGAATGAAGTGCTGGACGGTTTTTCAGATGAAAAACTTGAGATGCCGGGTGAAAACATGATCCTGGCAATTAATTTGGGTGTATTAAATAATTTCATTGAGTCGGAATTTGGCCAAAGATTTACGAGACTCAAAGAATATGTTGAAAGTCATAGCATTCTTACCAATGATGTCGTAGATAACCATTATGAGGAATCGAGCCATTTCCAGCATGTGAGTTTTGCAGACTACCAGTTGTTTACCCTGTCCTCTGCAGGCGCAAGGTCAAAATATATTGAGGAGATCTTGGAAAAGATATTTGGATCTGAGGATGAAAGTCCATTTCTTCAGGCATTTCAGCATGGATGTGGGCAATGCCCTCTTCAGAAGAAGTGCCCGGTTCGCTACAACTATATGTTCATGCAAAAAGAAATTATTCGTAAATCTGTGGCGGATTTACTTGTGAGGGCAATTGTCAAAGAAAAGGAGATACTCACTACACGAGAAATTCTGAATTATTTTTATGATATTACTGTCCCGCAAGATTTCACTTACAATAAACTCAATGATTCCCTTTCCAATACAGAAAGTGCGATGAAATTATTTGTGGCTGATATGACACCTAATCTGATTTTTGATCAAGATGGTGTTTCGAAGCTAATGAACATTGTAAAGAAAAATGATCCCCTCCTAGAAAGAAATGAGGCAGGGGATGACTTTGCTGTTGAGTATTACGTAGCAACTGATTGCTCTCATATTCTGAAGGAAAATTTTAAAGATAGAGAATACGGGGAGTACATTCTGCAACCTGAATGTATAAAAACTATTAATCAGGACAGAGAAATTAAAGCCGAACTTTTTAAAACCTTGATCAGAATCAACGCTATGGAGAATAATAATTTCAATGATTATGTATATCAATATTACATACACGACTTATATATTTTTAATGCCGGGAAAAGAAAAAAACTCGGTTCAATATACAATGCAGTTCAAAAAGCTGTAATGCAGTGGTGTGGAACAGACGGAAAACATCATGTCTGTCTGGATTTACGGAATAACAAATATTCGCTATACGAAGAGGTTGAATTTGAAGAGAATCTGGAATGCATACCAGCCGAAAATAATGCAGAGGAACTTCAAAGGTTTTCTCCAGAACTTCTAATCGGATATGAGTCGGAAAATCAGCAACCGGTTTTCTTAAATATTGATTTTCAGCTTTATAAGTTATTGGTTAGATTAAACAATGGCTACGTGCATACAGCAAGCGATAGAAGCAATCATGCAGATTTTATTAGCTTCGTTAACAGAATTTTGAATACTGGAAATGCCAATAACGAAGTCTT
The DNA here is from genome assembly GCF_013394775.1 of Oribacterium sp. oral taxon 102. Lineage (NCBI taxonomy): Bacteria > Bacillati > Bacillota > Clostridia > Lachnospirales > Lachnospiraceae > Oribacterium > Oribacterium sp. oral taxon 102. The sequence continues at coordinate 2,448,795 of NZ_JABXYT010000001.1, read as the reverse complement.
TGTGTTATCTGAGAATGGTGAACATTCAGCACTGTTAAGAACGAAATTTGGCTATAAGTATGAGGTGATCCGATGAAATATATCATTTCTGAAGAAGCATTTAAGGAAAAATTCAATTGGAAATCAACCGAAGAGAAGAGTGCTGACTCCCTTCGGATCACACATACACAAGATCAGAGATTTCATCTGTTCCCTTATAAAGCTAGTGGAAAAACCGCATCACCTCTAGTTGTAAATATGGCTGAGGCGATTGCTGATTTTATTAAGGAATCACTAAGAGTAAGTTCCCCTGATACTTCGTTTGAACATGTATGGAAAAAGATACTTGATGAGGTAGATGTTGAGTCCAAAGATGAAGAGCCTCTAAAAAAAATAATAAGTTCTCTTTTTTATAAGGATAATGAGTTCATTGCGGATAACATCGGGCTATATGCATTTCAGGGAGATTCTCAAAACAAAAGCGCCGTAAGACTGGCACAATTTCTTCGAGATGTATTTGATATCGATGACAATGTTTTAGAAGCCATTAAGATAGCGATGAAGAATTATCCATATAATGCGCTGGAAAGATTGATGACAGAGTGTCTGGGAACAGAACAAAGCGTTTCTACTAAAAATGATCCTGTATATTTTAGGATTTTTGATGACGCTTCAATAAAGTTCGAACGTGATTTTCGTTATATGTTGGAAAATGGAATGACTTCCCCAGAAGACCTTTCTAATCTGATTTCTCTATATTACTTGTACTATACCTCGCAAACCTGCATTATGCTCGATCACTTTGGGAGCGCTAATCGGAATGCTCCAGTAGAAATATATTTTGCTCTTGATTGGGAGAAGGTAAGTGCGAATAGAAAATGCTGCACCGGAGGATGGCGAAAACTCCAAGAAAATGTGTCACATATATTCAGCCACGCAGTCACGTTGGAGCTTTTGAACCAAACAGAAGAGCCAAATGAGATGCTGGATTACAAAAAGATTGCGGATTACGTTAAAGGAGGCCTATTAGATGATCATGCCACTGCATCAGAGGTCAAGAAGATTGAAAATCAATATATAGATGCAGTGGGTGATTACAAAAAGTTTGATCAGGTTCAGAATGAGGAAAGCTTCAGTGAAACGGATTCAGCTATTAGACATTTATTTGGTTGTGTGCTTGTTCAATTCCAGAATACTGAACGAAAAAGGGCAAATGATTTCTATGTTGAGAAATTAACTGAATTTTATAGAAATAGATGGCTCAAGAACAGGCGTAAAAGTGGATTGGTTTTCAATTTAACAGAAAGCGACATTATTTTTCTAACCAAAATATCTATACAAGATAAGGAACGCATCAGATTGGTGGACTTGTTTAAAGAATATGAAACAAGAGGAATCTACCTGGACAACACATCAAAGGCATTGCTTCAGGAGTTCTTCACAAAGCTGAATCTTTTGGATAAAAAGAGCGATAGCGGGGATGCACAGTATGTTAAACGAATTTTATGAGTTTATTGCAAACAGAATAAATCAGTATTTCCAGGAGCAATCTGGTGCTGGAATGCTACTACCAGGAGAGAGTTTCTGCTTAAAACTTGACGATGACGACATGGTTCAAAAAGTAAGCCATGCGCTAGAGACGTTATTAGATAAAAACGGAAACAAGGGCAAGTATTCTTATTATTGCATGGATGGTTCCATGTATTCGACATTTACAATCCGTGTAAAAGACAACGAAGTGATTGTTGCCGCACAGGATCCCAATATGACGAGTGATTTTCTTGGCGCATCACTCCGGAATGCTGCAAATGAAGAGAGAAAACCGTTGCTGATGGTGACTGCAAGACCAATTGACAGCGCTCTTAGTGGATCTAGAGATATGTCCGCAAAAGGCATGCCCTTTTATGCTGACAATTTGGTTTCTGAAATAAGAGAAATGATTTCCACGAGTACAACGTTGTCTTTGGTGGAAAAAAATATTCTCAAGTATGAGCTGGATCGTAGGGAAGAAGACGTATTTAGCGATAAAGCTTCACTTTACGAATATAAAGAGTTGCTGGCAATTATGAGCAGTGGAAGTATAGATGAAAGCGTATTTCCGGGATTCCGTCTTTTTTATATCAATGGAAAAACTGAATTTGATACCTATGGGGAGAATCAGATCAAGAAGGAGATTCGAAGAGATCATGAACTTTTCGAGAGAATAGACCGAAGTGTGCACTTTGGGAATGTAGAGACTGATTTATCTGCTGACTTTGATGATCGATTCATTAACAACATTATTTCCAGAAAGAATAAGAATACCGAACAATGGAGCAGATTATTAACATATGCACAGGTACTTGCTGCTATGGAGCGTAAGCAAGCTAAGAAGGATAAGCCATTATTAATTGAAAAAGAAAATATTTATGCCTACCGGGATATGGAGCTGAATCAATATGTTGATGACGTCGAACTCTTTATTCGAAACGAGGGGTCTCAGAAGGCAAAAAAACGCACGAAGAATATCTTGATTTTTAATGCGGACAGTTATCCTGTTGTTCACTTGAAAGTGGATTGTAACATTCGGATTCTAAATTCTGGAGTGAATTCTGATGCAAATGCCTGCGAACGCGATAAAAATGCATTTATTTTTAGTTTCGAGGATGAGCAGACAGGGTTTCATAGAATAACTATCTCTGATGAGACAAACAAGATTACCTATGTATTAAAAGTTTGTATCCTAAATATTTCGGCGCAGTACATGATGCCGACGATCAAAACTTCTTTTGTAATAGATTCCAACAAGAATAAGAAAAAATGCAGGATCAAATTATTAGGGATTGGAACAGATTTAAGCTTTAACCAAACAGGCGAGACGGTTGTTCCAGAGAAGCTGGAAGATAACAAGCAATATGACTGTGACTATAGAACTCGGCTGACGCTAACCTCAACAGAGGATGAACTTTCCAATTATGGAAATGGAATCAGTCTGGATATAAATTTTGCAGGAGTTCTTGTGCCGTTTGTCCTTTATCCTGATGAAGCAAAAAGCCAAGAAATTACTGGAAGGAGAATACTGAGAGACAAGTTATCATACCACAATAGCTTTAACTTGTCTGGTGATGGACAAATCCAGAGGGATTCACAGGAATACTTTGTTAAAGGACACTTGGCAAGGGAACTGAATATTGAAAATACGATGATCAATTGCAGGGTGTCAACTGGCATTATAAATGATGATCAAGATAATAAAAATCCGAAGATTCAAGTAGTCGACTTGCAACTTAGCTCAGCCTTGAAGTCATCTTATTTAAATTATCTTGATGCATTTAAAGGAAAAGAGACTACTCCAACATTGGCATATATTGGAGATGAAGAACTCAAGAGCGCAGCTGAACAATATCTCAATGCATTTATAAATGAATTCGCCCAACTAAAAGAGCGTATGACATTGACGCTAGAGCAGCAGAATGCTTTGCAGCTTGGAATGCTTATTGTTGGAAATGATGCATCGGAAATTCTTTTAACACCGTTTCATCCGTTGAATGTTGCCTATCAACTGTTGTTACTAAATGAGCATGATATGGAACATGCGTCTGATGTCGTCATTGACAGGCTGAATTCTATATATTTATTGCCATACATTCAGAGAAAGCGAACTGTTTATAAGGTCTCTGACCAAACATATTCTCTTGAATGGAAGTACTATGCCCCGGCAAAGAATCGCAAATATATGGGCGGGCGGAGATACGTAGCAAAATTGGTGGAAGATAAAGTTGAGGAATTCACAAGTCATTTCCGCTATATATTTGATGAGATAAATAACCGTGTAATAAAGATAAATCTCATTAATATGGGCGATTGTAGAGAAATTCTTCAAGGCATAGCTCAGTACTATTGTCATGCCGTAAAGCGTACTCCCGATGTAGATAAATTACTTAAATTCGAAATAAGGGTTTATTCAAATGATACCTTGGATAATTCATTCAATTTCTTAAAGAATAGAATTGAGCTAAAAAGGTTCCTGGATGATCAGAAACTATCTATTGATTCAGGCACAGCAATGAATAATCTTGAAGGAATTATCGCTAAGAACGTTCATTGTTTCTTTATCGAGGATAGTGGGAATAATTATAAATATGCCCATATTACTTTTTACGAGATGGAATCTGAGGTGACTTCTGAGATCGCCACGATGGATCAAATCGCAACAGGCGTTTCTCTTGGCGGATTATTATCAGGTGTTCCATCGAGCAGATATGGTCAGAAGTATCGTACCGGATTTGGATCTAAATATGCCAAAAAGTCCGAATTGGAGAAATTGGCAGAACTGATAAATTCACTGAGTCAGGTGAGCGACTCCGGAAATCCATATCAGCCAGGTGTAAGTATTTCTACTCAGATCAACGATGATGCCGAAGACAAAATGAATTATATTTATCAGTCTTCAAATTGGGTAGTATTCGTAGATCCAAAGGTTGATCTGGATTTCTTCTGTGAAAAAGAAGCCGGGAATGATCTTCTGATTATTCATTATAGCGATCAGTACACTTCAAGCAGCGGATATGATGCGATTACTGTTACTCATAAATCCAAACAATATGCCAATGTCATTCAGGAGTACCTGGCTGATAAAGGAGTGATGGCACAGCCTTCTGACGTTGGAAGAATAATTAATCTTTTTAATGCCATAAATGGTGACTGGTTACTCAGACTGGTTTCTTCAAAACGGATGGTAGGAGTAAATAAGGATTCCACCTTCTCTCGCGAGAAAATAAGCATTATTGCAGCTATTAAATTGATGCTTGCCTATCTGAAGCATTCAGATATTCTATGGGTGCCGATCTCTATGGAGGAGATGCTCAGAGTGTCAGGAGGGGTAGGTCTGTCACAGAATGATGGGATTTTATCAGCAAAGAATCTTGGATTTGAAAAAGGTTCAACGAGCGACGATTTGCTTTTTGTTGGTATACATCAGAACAAAGGCCAACTGAGGGTATATTTTTATCCGACGGAAGTGAAGACTGGGAATAATGCACCATCCGTTATCTCAAAGGCATTTGAACAAGCTGCGCATACAGCGGATGGCTTGCAGAATGCTTTTAATCCGGATGAAGACAAAGATTCCATCATGTATAAAGTGAATCGTAATTTTATGATGCAGCTGGTTATTAATAGCTGCAAAAAAATGCAGGTTTATCATGTGGATGATTCACAGGATTGGAATATTGTACTGGATACCTTCAGAGAGCAGCTTTTAAACGAAGAGTTTACCGTATCTACTAACATCCGAGATCTTCTTGGGAAAGGGGCGGTTTTATCTTTTAAGAAAGGACTCTTGGAACGCACAACATCCTTTAAGGAAGATGCAATTAACTTTTTGGAGTTGCCCGAAGCTGATGAATATAATCTGATACTTAAAGATGTGAACAATATTTCTGAAATCCTAAGAAATCCTGGTAGTGGAATTGTGCCACTTGGGAAAATGCAGGTAGATGATCTGAACGGAAATGGGGAGAGTATAAAATCAACGCCATATGATGAAAAAGATGACCCGGTAAAACCTATATTGTCAGATCAGCCGGAACCTTTTGCAACAAAACCCGAACAACCAGAGATACCAGACGAGCCGGAGAAACCAGAACTTCCGGAGCCAAAGACAGACAAATCTGATGTTGTCAAACTTGGAAATGGAATTAGAGTTAAATTCGGTAATAACAGGATGGATGGTTCACCTGTTTTTTGGTATCCAAATGATACTCGGCAGGTATTCCATACCAATACAGGTATTATCGGAACGATGGGAACAGGAAAGACTCAGTTTACGAAGTCTTTGATTACCCAATTGTATCGTAATGCTTCGAATAATGTGGATGGAGCTCCGCTTGGAATACTTATTTTCGATTATAAAGGCGACTATAACGATACAAAACCTGATTTTGTAGATGCGGTTCATCCGCTTATTGTGGCTCCGTATCATTTACCGTTTAATCCACTTAGCTTGATCGAAGGTGGAGGCAAAAAGAACCTATTACCAATACATACAGCCAATGCTTTCAAAGAAACATTATCAACGGTATTTAACCTTGGCCCTAAACAAGACAGCATCTTGATGCAGTGCATGACAGCTGCATATCAGAGTAAAGGAATTACTCCGGCAAATGCATCAACGTGGTCAAGTACACCACCAACATTCGAGGATGTTTTTAACATCTACATGGATGATGATGACATTAAGAAAAACGACTCATTGTTTGCTGCAATGTCAAAACTGCATGATTTTGAAATATTCGAACCGGATGCAAATAAAACAAAGTCACTGTACGATTTATTAAATGGTGTGGTGGTGGTGGATTTGTCCGGATTTGCTGGGCAGGACGATATACAGGATCTTGTAGTGGCCATCACGTTGAATCTGTTCTATTCTCAGATGCAGACATATGGTTCAAGTAAATTAGACGGCAAGCTTCGTCAACTCACAAAGTTCATATTAGTTGATGAAGCGGATAACTTTATGAGTAAGGATTTTCCAGCGCTAAAAAGGATCCTTAAGGAGGGACGTGAATTTGGTGTTGGTACGATACTGTCGACGCAGTTCTTAAAACATTTTGAAACAGGAGAAGATAATTACGCAAAATATATTCTTACCTGGGTAGTTCACTGTGTAGCAGATTTTAATCCTTCTAATGTAGATTTCGTTTTTAACACAGAACCAAAGAGTAAGGAGGAGCAAAAACTATTTAACGACATTAAGCAACTTAAGATGCATAACAGTATTGTTAGAATTGGAACTGGCAAACCAATATACCTTGAAGATTTGCCTTTTTGGAAGCTTATCAAAGGCGAAGAATAAGCGCATCTTGCAAAATACAATAACAGGTTGAATAAAGAGTAAAGAAGCAGTATACTTAAGTATACTGCTTCTTTGTGAGGATGATATGGATTACGTATACAAATTTCCGGTAGTGCGAGGCATACAAGCAAGAAGAGAATACTACATCGCGATGGTTCCACTAAAAATGATTTCACGTTTGTTCCCGAACGATGAGGAATATGTTTTACCAGAATACCGTGCACAGCGGAAACTGAATGAGGCGAGGGTTCCTGTTATAAGCAGATATATTCTTGATAATCGCGATAATTATGTGTTTTCAGCCCTGGCTACTTCCATTGATGGAAAGTTTTCATTCAGGCCCAATAACGAGAACAGGGATACCGGTGTTCTTGAGGTTTCAATGGATGCCAGATTCCTGATTAATGATGGTCAGCACAGGAAAGCCGCTATACTAGAAGCACTCAAGGAAGATGAAACTCTGGATAATGAGACCATTCCTATTGTTTTTTTTGAAGACAAGGGACTGGCGAGAAGCCAGCAGATTTTTACAGATTTAAATAAAAACGCTGTCAAAACTTCAAATTCTATTTCTGAGTTATACGATTCTAGAGATACGCTTGCTGTGATTACCCGGAATGTGGTTAACGCAAATGACTTTTTGAATGCCTACACGGATAAGGAAAAGGATATTTTAGGCAAATACTCTTCGAACTTATTTACGTTAAACACGTTCTATACGGCGAATAAATATATATTCCAAACTGGGGATATTCAGAATAAGAAGCGCGATGAAGCATTTCTACAAAGATTCTGGGATTCCGTGGCTAATAACATGGTTCAGTGGAATGAACTTCAGTCAAAGGAGATTTCCAAAGTCGATTTGAGAGAGAACTATATTGCAACCCAAGGGATCGTGATTCAGGCTCTGGGAAGAGTCGGGCGTTATTTCTTTGAACATTCTGAATCTAATATCGAAGGAAAGCTGGAGGGTCTTAGGAAAATCAACTGGAAGCGAAATGCCAAGCAATGGCAGATGCGGGCAATCCGAGAAAATGGCCGGATTATCACAAATAAACATGCAGCAATTTTGATTGCGAATACGATAAAAGAGAAGATCGGCATTCCTCTTTCGGACGACGAAAAATCCGCGGAAGAGAATTTTAAGAAGATCATAGTTAAGTGATTGGAGAATTATGTCTAGTAGTATCACGAAGGAAACAATTGAAGGAATGATGGAGACGGTTAGGAATCTTTATCTTGCAGACTCTATTCCGTGGGTTATTGGATATTCAGGGGGAAAGGACAGCACAGCGACCCTTGAACTTGTCTGGCTTGCGATAAAAGAGTTACCTGAAGAAAAGAGGCTTAAGCCAATCCATATTATCAATACAGATACATTGGTTGAATCGCCGCTTGTATCAAAGTGGGTAGAAAAATCCCTGGAGAAGATGGAGGCCGAGGCTGGAGCTAATCATCTACCATTTGTTACGCATCGCCTTACTCCGGAAGTCAATAATACCTTCTGGGTGAACTTGATTGGAAGGGGGTATCCGTTCCCGCGACTTAAGTATAGATGGTGTACGGACCGCCTGAAAATTCAGCCGGTGAATAAGTTTATTAAGGACCGCATAGCGGAGCACGGAGAGATCATTCTTGTATTAGGAACAAGAAAGGCAGAAAGTTCTCGCCGTGCTCGGACGATAGCCTTTTATGAGAAGAAAAGGGTTCGTAAACTCTTAAGTCCTAATCCGACCCTGGAGAACGAGCTTGTCTTTTCTCCTTTGGAAGATTGGACCGATGATGATGTATGGGTATTCCTGATGCAGTACAAAAATCCATGGGGTTATTCCAACATGGATCTGCTGACTCTGTATCGTGGTGCCACAGCTGATAATGAATGTCCTTTGCAGGCAGAAAAGAATCTCCCGAGCTGCGGGAAAAGCCGCTTTGGATGTTGGGTATGCACCATGGTCGAAAAAGATAAGTCCATGGAAGCAATGATAGCAAATGATGACGAGAAGGCTTGGATGACGCCGCTTCTAAATTTCAGAAATGAATTCGGATCAGAGGATGGCGATCGAAAACGCCGCAGCTTCAGAAGAATGAATGGCTCATTGCAGGGAAGCTACGGACAGCTTTATCACGGCCCATATAAGAAAGAAGTGCGGGAGAAGTGGCTACGTGAACTTTTGACGATGCAGAAAAATATTCAGGAGCACGGTCCGGAGGACTTTAAGAATCTGGAACTGATTACGATTCTGGAGTTGAGAGTCATTAGAAGAATCTGGGTAAATGAGAAGCGTGAATTCGATGACGCTGTACCCAGAATCTATAAGGAAGTTATCGGAAAAGAGTTTGTAGATCCTGAATGGATTGGTTCCGAGTCTTTTGGAAAAGAAGAATGGGATATTCTGATGGATACCTGCCATGACTTATATGGAGACGAGGAACTGATGCCTGAGTTAATGGCTAGTCTCATCGACGTTGAAGTTGAAGCAAATGGTATGGCAGAACGTAAGGGAATCATTGAAAAATTAGATGGCTGTGTAAGAAAGACTTTTTATAAAAATGAAGAAGACGCCACGAAGTTCTATTTAAAAAGGGTTAATCGTCAGAAGGACGTTGGTGGTAAATACGATGAAAAGTTTCTTGAAGAGTATGTTCGTGAGCATGGTACCTCATATGCTGCGAGAACAGAGTACGAGGATGTAGACGCATGATTATTAAACGCTTAACGATGCATAATTTTGGCGTGTATGCATCTACAAACACATTTGAATTCTCAGGGAAAAAGCCAATTGTCCTGATCGGTGGTTTGAATGGACGAGGGAAAACTACTTTTCTTGAAGCTGTATTGCTTTCTCTCTATGGCGCTAATTCCTTTGCGTATAAAGAAAGCTCATTTAATATATATGGACAGTATTTGCGCTCATTTGTAAACCTTTCTGATGGAACCAAGAAAACTTATGTGGAGTTGGAATTTGATCTAAATAATGCGGACCGAGATCTTTACATGATCAGGAGAGAATGGTCTGCAGTAAATAAAGTCCGCACAACAGAAGAGATACATGTTCTGAAGAATGGATCCTATAATTCATTTCTTACTGAAAACTGGTCAATGTTTGTTGAGAATATTCTTCCCAGTGCACTTTCTAATTTCTTCTTCTTTGATGGCGAAAAGATAGCAGAGCTTGCGGTTGATAATACGAATTCTCAGCTTAAAGAGTCAATCAGAGCTATGCTGGGGATTTCTATCCTGGATACACTGAACAGCGATATGCATAGGAACATAAGAAAGCTTCAGAAAGCCGTAAGTGCATCAGCAGAAACAAAAGAAATTGATAGGCTTCGAACCCTGAAAGAAAATGCTGAGGAAAAATTCAGCCAGGTAGAAGCAGAGATTACTACGAAGGATGCAAAGCTCGCAACATTAAAAGAACAGTGCGAACAAAAGAAACTGGATTATTCTGCCCGAGGCGGAGATGTTGTCGGTAAAAGAGATGGATTGCTGGCTCAAAGAGCAGAGGTACAGGCTCAAAGACAGCAGAGCAGAGAAAATCTTTCTCAGTTGGCGGCAGGAGAACTTCCGCTGATATTGGTAAGGGATCTTCTGAATAATATCATTGAGCAAGCTGTGAAAGAAAAAGAGGTAGCTGTAAGGAAACAGGCAGTTACATATGTGAATAGCGTATTTACCAAGTACATAAAGAAAAATAAAGATGCGGAACAGGTATCTTCATTTATAAATTACCTTGATACTGACTCTGCGAACAATTTAGTTAAACCAGTCTATAATCTTTCAGACAATTCATTGCTTCAGGCACGTCAGTTAATAGATGGTGGCCTGTCTAATACTGTAGAGAGTGCTGCGCAGGAGCTGGATCGACAGAGCAAATTGAGTAAGAAATCAGATGAGATTGAGAACTACCTTTCCATTGATATCAATGAAGAGGAACTCAAAAAGGTCTATACCGATATCCGCCTTATGGAGCAGCAAATCAGAGATACTGAGGCAGATCTGGCTATTCTTGAACAGAAGAGGAGTACTGCTAACGGCGAGCTGATGAAGGCAACGTCTGAGTTCAATAAAAATGTTTCTGTGCTGCTTGACAATCTCGAAGCAGATGATGATAAGAAGCGTGACATCAAATATTCCGAGATGGCGGTAAGGGTACTGAATGAGTTCTCAGTACGTCTGCAGAGAAAAAAGACAGGTCTTTTAGGAGAAACGATAACATCCTGCTATAAGAAACTGGCTAATAAGAAGAACCTGATTGATCAGATCACAATGGATCCGGTAACGCTGGATCTTACTTATCTGAATAAGGATGGCGTGGAAGTAGAAAAGACTGCTTTGTCTGCAGGGGAAAATCAGCTGATGGTAATCTCAATCCTTTGGGGGTTGGCAATTTGTTCAAAGAAAAAGCTTCCAGTTATTATAGATACTCCTCTTTCAAGGTTGGATTCGAATCATCGTAAATCATTGATTCAGACTTATTTCCCTCAGGCGAGTGAGCAGACAATCATTCTTTCAACCGACTCTGAGATTGATCAGAACTACTACCAGCTGATGAAGGAAAATGTTGGGGATGAGTTCACACTCTGCTATGATGATGAGAGTAAGAGTACAACTATTCTGAGGGGATATTTTGTGGGTGACGAAAAATGATAATGAAGCAGATCCGTTTATCACAGCGGTCGAAAGAAAAATTATCCCGATTGAAGGGAAAGACAGGCATCAAAAACTGGAATATATTATGCCGTTGGGCTTTATGCTATTCACTTAGTGAGAAGACGATCCCGACTGATGTTGAGATACCGGCAGACAGCAACTTGGAAATGTCCTGGTATACATTTGGCGGGGAATACAGCGATCTATATGATGCTTTGCTCCGTGCCTGGTGCATTGAAATGGGGTTGCCGGCAGATGATGCAACATTGCAGAAGTACTTTCATCTAAATCTTGAAAGAGGAATAGCACATCTAAGCGGTACAGGATTTATTAAGAGCCTCGACGATTTAATTTCGCTGGCCGTGAAGGAGCGGAAATGAGCGTTTATCTTGATTATAATGCAAGCACGCCAATCGACCCAAGAGTCCTTGACGTTATGATTGAAGTCTATCGCAACGATCCAGGTAATGCCGATAGCAGAACCCATGATTTTGGCGAGCAGGCAAGGAAAGTTACAGAGAATGCACGTAAACAAATCGCTGAACTACTTGGTGTGACTCCGGAAGAGGTCTTTTTTACAAGTGGATCAACAGAAAGCAATAATATCGTGATCCAAGGCTTAAAAGACTATGCTGAATCGACTGGAAAAAAACATATCATTACAACTGCAATAGAGCATAAATCAGTGCTTAATACAGTGAAATACATGGAGTCCCAAGGATTTGATGTTGATTATGTATCTCCGGATCTTTCCGGTAGAGTATCGGCAGAAGATGTGCTTAGTCGTGTCAGAGAGGACACACTCCTTGTTTCAATCATGCATGTGAATAATGAGACTGGGACGATTCAACCCGTAAAAGAAATTGGCGATGCATTGGCTGATAAAGATGTTTTTTTCCATGTTGATGCTACCCAAAGCTGCAGCAAATTGGTAGATCAGATCCGTGACCTGCATTATGACATGTTGTCTATGAGTGCGCATAAGTTTAGAGGTCCCCAGGGAATAGGAGCACTCATTCTAAGAAGGCGCAATTACAAGCTTCCACCGGTTAAGAATGTTTACTTTGGGGGACAGCAAGAACATGGATTACGCCCCGGAACGACTCCAGTTGCGCTTGTTGCTGGTATGGGAAAGGCCTGTGAACTGGCTCAGGCTGAGTATAAGGAAGAGGCAATAGAAAATAAAGCGATTCGAGATGAGATGCTGAATCTCTTAAAGAAAGAAGGGGTTCGATATGAGCTGAATGGGGATCCTCAATATTGCATAGATAGTACCCTGAATATCTGCTTCGATGGAGTTTCTTCAGAAGCTCTGATGCTGTCAACAAAGCAGTACTGCGCTATTTCTAATGGTTCAGCATGTACGTCAAGAAGCTATGACCCAAGTTACGTGCTGGCAGCCATGGGAATTCCGGTTGAAAAGATTGAGAGTTCTGTGCGGATCAGTTGGGGATCTGGAGTAAATAAAAGAAATATTCTTGACAACTTTAAGAAAATGTTGAGTGTCATAATAAGCTTGGCGATTTAAGTATGAGGAAGGAATATGCATGGATTACGATTTATCTGTAGTGTAATCGATATTCAAGAAAAAAAGCATTCCTGTGAAGCTGACTTCTATTCACAAGCCGGTTTCTGTTATGAAAAAATGCATTTGGGATAAAAAAGCCTTTGCTTTTTAAAAATTGAAAATTTTAAATTTGCCGCACAACTTTGAGATCCTAATTGTTGGATCAAAAGATTTGTTTTTGATGAATCAAGAAGGAGAGAAATTATTCAATCTTGAACGTTCTTTCAAAATACAAGGGAGAAAAGTGGTCAGTAATTTAATAAATATGGATTTTCTGTCAGATGGTGCTGTGTTTGAGCAGTATGCGACTTCTGGGAGATGTCCACGCCGACTGGTAGCATACAATGAACAAACGGCGAGAAAAATCGCTAATAGTTATTCCTTCAGGTCAAAGGTTAGTGCTAAGTTTGGAATTGAACTCAATCAGGATGACAAATTGTGCATTAATTCAAAGGAAGATGCTGAAAGGTTAGTTGATATACTGTGCGGTCGAGCAACAACTGATTTTTTGACGAGAATAAACCGGTGCAAGTGGACCACAAGAAAGCATGGGGAGCCAGGATATGAAACAGCGATTATTTTTAACGACTGGATTCATAATGTCCTATCTTCCGCTTTGGATAATAGTGAGGTGGTATACTAAAATTGTAACACCCGTGGCTTAATGAGTATAATAAGCTTAGTAAAGGAGCAAATCATTATGTCGCAAAAGTATGAACCAGAATTTAAGCGTAAAATCCAGCAAAGAATGCCAATCCATAAGCCAGAATAATCCGACTGCTTTTAATGAGGCAGATCTCATGAAGGAGAACTATCGGCTTCGTCGTGAGCTGGAAGAATCCAAAAAGGAAGTGCTCTTCTAAAAAAAAGCAGCGGCATTCTTTGCGAAGGAAATCGGTTAACGGCTTACCGATTCATCGACAATTATAAAGATCTTTTCGGCATCCGTTGGCTGCTGCACAGACTGGATATCTATCCAAATGCATACTATAGCTATAGAAGGCATCGCAAGGCGGCTTACTGGGAAGAAAAACAACGCATCAAGGATCAGATTGAAGAAATCTATCACAAACACAATGGCGTTGATGGTTACCGTATGATGCGGGCCTACCTGAAACGAGCAGACATTGTTTTGAGCCCCCTGACAGTGTATAAATACATGAACATGGAACTGGGATTATGTCTGTCACCCGCCGTAAACGCCCTGAATACCGTAAGGAGACAGCTCATAAGGTATTCCCCAACATCCTGGAGCAGGATTTTGACAGCAATGAGATCAATACAAAGTGGTGTATCGATTTCACCTACTTGTTTTTAGAAAACGGAGAAAAATGCTACAACTGCACAATCCTGGCTGGATCTTCACGATCGAAGCGTTATTGCAAGCATCACAGATAGGAATATGACTGCAGATCTGGCAGTTCGAACCCTTCGTAAAGCGATAGAATCACAGCCTGAAATCAAAGGCGTACTGATTCTGCACAGCGATCAGGGAAGTCAATACATATCAAAGGAGTTCGTCGAATACTGTGAACGTATGCGAGTCACCCAAAGCATGAGCAAAGCCGGGTATCCATACGATAACGCCCCGATGGAAAGGCACTTCAATACACTGAAGAACGACCTGATCAATGAGCACAGCTACAAAACGGAGGACGAACTGTACAGAAACATTGAGGAATACGCTTATGTCACATACAACCATGCCCGTCCACATTCATACAACGGATATAAAACTCTGTTCGAGGCCCGGAACTTTATGAAATTTAAGCCATAAGTGTTACAAAAACGCTTGACCAGAACAAGTGATATTAACAATACCAGAAAGATATCCTCGGTGGTTTTGGCTTTGAACGGTCTGATTTGAAAACACTGAGTTTCAATGTGGATGTTGAATATGAAAGCTATAAGGAAAGGGGCACATATAAGAAGCGCTTTGTTGGCTATAAATTTCGTCATATGCTGAAAGTGGAATTCCTCTCAGATAATGATCGGCTGGGCAAGGTGCTGTATGCACTGGCCAACTGCTCTGTGAAACTGGAGTTCCGCCTTAGCTATACCGTCTCTGATCCGGTAGGCGGTGAAGAAAGAACTGTTGGGAAAGGCGGTTACCGACGCGAAGGAGAAGGCAGGCGTTCTGATGGCGGATGGGTGCCTTACAGCACCGATTGCGGCCGGCGATGCAAGCTACGATATGGATATAGAACCGGATGATATAGAGGTTTCGGATACTGTGACCGTGATCTGGGAAATTGAATAATCAGATTTTTTTCTAAAACGGGATTTTAGAAGCGCTTATGTTATCATTACGGCGATCCTCGGTACAATTGGCTCTTGAGCCGGTACAAAGGGAGCGTTTTTCCTATGGAAATCCAAAGAAAATTGTGTTGCGTTTTTTAAGTCATGAGTTGAGAATTGAGCAAGGGAACGATATGCTTCTGAACACCATTGAACTGAATCGGAAGACACGGTGTACCGAGAGTGGAACCACGCAGACAGCAGTGGCGGAAAAGTAGATGTATCCCTTTCTTATGTGAACCGTATCGTTCGCGGGCGGGAGCAGATTGTCAACAAGACTGGGGCTGTTCGGCTGAAGGTCATAGCCTATCTTTTGAATACGCTCAATGTTCCTGCGTCCATGCTGCAGGTTGAGGAGCATCTTTCCCATTTTCCCATTATGCACGGAAATCCAGGGATCGGGCAGACATCGTGATCCTTGGTAAAAACAAGGACGACAATGCTTTTCTGCTGACAGTTGTAGCGTACAAGGCGGAAACGGTGCTGCTCGATGAAAAAGCGCTGAATCAGACATTGAATTACAGCGATGCCCTCGGAAGCATATTATACCCTGCTGATCAATGGTGACCGCTTTTTCTGCTATAAATACGCCACCAACGCCAATCAATATATTCAGATTGAGGATCTGCCGGAATATGAAGCAATGCTTACCGGTGAATGTGTGGCGGTAGTGGATAACGGGTCGCTCAATACCGAAGGCAACACAGAGATTTTCTCCATAGGATTTGTGACATACTGGAAAGCATCCTGGACAGATAAAAACGGAAAGATGAGGCTGGACAGGCATCCGCTGATCTGTATCTGTGTGGAGCACGACGATGAGAAAACATTCCATCACGCACTACAGCTGCTGGTGGATAAGGATGCCGTTTCCGATGGAAAGACGATCAGGTTTTACCACAACGGCAGGATCGCAGTTGGTAAGATGGGAAGCGGTAAAAAATCTGAGCTGTGCGACATGGTGGCCAAACGCTATCCAAAGATTCTGGATGGTGAAAAATACTATCTGGGAAGCATTACCGCAGACTATCTCCTGAGACTGGATGAGCCGGATGTCATCGACCTCATTATCAATCTGATATCCTATTTCATCGTGCGGGATGAATTCCGGGAGATTGTGAAGAATAGAACCTGATAACAGGAAGGGAGGAAGCGAGAATGTCATACCCCAAGCCATTATCTGAGAAGTCCATAGAAAAGCTGTATCAGCAGGCTGATTTCTCTACGGAAGTCCGGGATTTCTTGCAGAGCTTTTTCAACGCATGCGCGAATCTCTACGGGGCAATTGCTCTCCGGGATGTATGGCATATCTATGGAGCACTAACCGATGCACCAAAACTGCGGAGGAAGGATCTTCTTACGTTTTCCGGCATTGTGCGCCGGGAAGAGCACTCTTACTATGTTTTTGAGGTTGACGAGCTGTATAGCGCGGAGACTCGTAATGATTTGGACAGATTTATTGTATCCAAAGAACTTGTGTCCAGCGGGTACGGCAAGTTTCACCTCTTCTATCGTTTGATGGAGGAACTGGACAACAAACCCTACTGCATGCCAGTCCAGTTTCTTTCTTATGCGGAGCCGGTTCCTTCTGCAGAGGAGACCGCGCTTGTAGCGTTTCTCTCCAATCTTACATCCGTTACAGATGAATGCGCTCCGAAACATGGAAAAGCAGTGCCGAATGAGCATAAGGGCATGAAACTGGGAGAATTTTCTTTTCTGAATGCCAGCGAGCGCTTTGAGGTTGAATGGCTGAAAAAGAGACCGTCGGCTTTGAAAGAATTTCTCGAGGATTGTTCCGGTGCGGTTTCTGAAAAAATTATGCGGTTCCTTAAACGCGGAGATCATCTCGGAAGGCAGAATCCGGTGGAAAGCCTGCAATGGCTCATAGATGATTTGGAAGAAGCTGGCGTAGAAATGACGTTCGATAAAGTAGATGCACTCTCGAAGTTGGTCATGGATTTTCACAACAGCAGCCATCTCTGGTGTCTGTCAGGGTGGCAGCCTAATGAGTTGGTCAAAATGTATCATGGGAAAAGCTTGACTGCCATTTCTTTTGGTCCAGAGATGCAGAAGACCTTTGCAGATGGATCCTTGGACAAAGACGAGCTGGTAAGAGAAATTCGCAAGATGGGATTGGATGTCATCGAATAAACATATCCGAATAGTAGCTTTGGCAAAAGCATCCGTATGAACGATAGGGCAACTGGCGAGGTAGGATATGAGAAGCGCAACTTAGAATGTTGAGCGTCTGAAGCACAGGCGGAATCTTGATGAAATCCACAGTCTGTGCGATATGGCTCCGGTGGATATCCTTGTGCTGACAGAAACCGATGAACGGCTCAAGCCAGACTATAAGTGCTGCTTTCAAACCGCATCCTTAAAAGGCATCACCACTCCAACACATTATGCGGACACGGAGAACCGAGTTTCCATTTATACGAATTACAAGTGCTTTCAGATGCATTTAACCTTTGATGAAGCCACGGCTGTATGCGTATAGTTGGTTACGGGATACGGAAATCTTCTTGTATACGGGACAATTATCGGCATCAGAGGGAACCGTGATCCGAATTATAAAGGAGACTTATCACGGCAGCTTGCGGACAACAACAAAGAGATTCTGACGGCGGGTCTGTCGGAATGCATTGACCATATCGCCACCTCTGTGGATTTCATTGGAGGCAAGAGTATTTGGCTATGGGAGTGGAACGATGACAAGTGACTGTCCGATCACAAGGGTGTTATTGTGCAGATTGGATAGAATACACAAGTTATAGATATTTGTGAGGAAGGCTTGAGGAAAATTTATGGGTAATAGGTTGAACTCTGATTTATGCACATGAATTGCCAGTTGGATGACAGACCCAAGATAAAGGTTCCCAAAAGGTTCAATGTATGAGTAAGCACAAGATGGTCGACGGCAGGCTGCTGCAGATGAATAAGAGCTATGGACAGCTGAAGACAAAGCAAAAAGAAAAAATTGTGGCATGGATCTGGATTCCGGATTATATGATCAGCCGGAGAAGGCTCTGGATTACAGCATCATTGTACATTCGCGCCGCCTGAGGCCAATGGAAAATGCGTTTACTGCAATCACTGTGAGCCATATCCCGCAGGCTTGGATATCGGCACGATCAATAAATTCTATGACCTTGCGAAAATCGGCGATGATATGGTGCAGCAGCATTATCTGGCACTGAGCAAAAACGCGTCTGACTGCATTGTCTGCGGACACTGCAATTCCAGATGTCCTTGCTTCGTGGATCAGATGACACGAATGCAGGAAATTGTAGCATACTTCGGGAAATAAGGAAAATGTCATGCCATCGATTCGTGAACAAATCTATGCGTATGTGAAAAAGAAATATAAGGCGGAACCGGAGTACCTTTGGCGGCGGTATCCGGACTACGCCGTGCTCCGTCATGAGGATAACCGCAAGTGGTTCGGCCTGATTATGGATATTCCTCGGAGTAAGCCTGGGGCTTCCCGGTGACGAATGGGTAGATATTCTGAATGTGAAGCTGGATGATCCGCTGTATGTGGATATCCTGGTGAAGCAGCTGGGATACTTCCGGGGATAATATCTCCAAAGGGAACTGGATTTCCATCCTGCTGGACGGCACTGTACCATTCGAGGAGGTCTGCGGCATGATCGACGCAGGGTATCTTGCGACGGCGCGGTGTTGTACAGATGCAAGGTGACAAAGACGGATATCCCGTTCGAGTATCAGGACAGGGATCTGACGATCAAAGCCCTGATGAAGATCAGGCTGCAGAAACGATATACTCCGGATAGGTTCACGTTCGATATCCTGAAATCAGAGTATGGCATCTACGCCGTCCGGGGATCGCGGGGCATTCCGAATAGCCTTAGAGAAGCATTAAAGAAATGAGGACACGAGATGAGAAAGATACTGATCGTTATTGACATGCAGAACGATTTTATCGATACTGCGCTGGGCACCAAAGAGGCTGAGGCTATCATTGATGCCGTGAAAGAGAAGATTCATTCCTATCCGGCGGCGGATGTGATCGCAACCATGGATACCCATGGTGAAGACTACATGGAGACACAGGAAGGGAAGTATCTTACCGTTCCGCACTGCATCAAGGGCTCTGATGGCTGGAAGATCCGTGCGGATATCGCGGAACTCCTGACCGGTGCAAAGATCTATGAGAAGCCGACCTTTGGAAGCACTGCACTTGCGGCAGATCTGAAGGCACTTGCGGATACGGAAGAGATCGAGCTGGAACTGATCGGCCTCTGCACCGACATCTGTGTGGTTTCTAATGCACTGCTCCTGAAGACCACGGTGCCGGAGGTAAAGATTAGCGTGGATGCCAGTTGCTGTGCCGGCGTGACTCCGGAGAAGCATCTTGCGGCACTGGAGACTATGCGTTCCTGCCAGATTCAGATTGTAAACGAATAAGTGATGCGCTACTAGAATATCAAAAAGGGAATCTTCAGAGACCGCCCAACCGATTTATTGCACATGTGGAGATTGCGGGTCATACGGAAACAGTTCATGTGAAGAATACTGGCCGGTGCAAGGAATTGCTTCTCCCAGAGGCAGAGGTATATCTCACGGAGCCGGGGACTCCGGGCAGAAAGACCAGATATGACCTGATCGCGGTACGAAAATCCAATGGCATCCTGTTCAATATCGACAGTCAGTCTCCGAATAAGGTCGTGAAGGAGTGGATGGAAGCACAGGACTTTGATCGTGTAATCCCAGAGTATTGCTGTGGTAATTCACGAATCGACTTCTACATGGAACGTGGCATGGAACAGTATCTGATGGAGGTGAAAGGGTGCACGCTGGAAGTGGACGGCATCGGGTATTTTCCAGATGCACCGACAGAGCGCGGCGTAAAGCACATCCGGGAACTGACACGTGCTGTGTTTGAAGGATATTATACGATTGTTGCTTTTGTGATCTAGATGGATGGGATCACGGAAGTAAGGCCGAATATTGCCACACATCCGGACTTCGGAACAGCTCTGGAAGAAGCAAAGATGGAAGGTGTCCGCGTTTTACCGCTCCCCTGTCATGTGGAGCCAGACAGTCTGGTGATCCTGCCGGGAATGGAGATATAGTATGGGCTATTGCGGATGGGCGTCTATCGACGAACTGGACAGACAGTACCATGACCATGAATGGGGTATCCTGGTGCACGATGACTGGCGTATGTTCGAGCATCTCACCTTAGAATGCCTGCAGTGCGGGTGCTCCTGGGCGCTTATGCTGAAGAAGCGGGAGATCTTCCAGCAAGGTTTTGACAACTTTGAGTTTGATAAGGCTGCTGCTTACGATGAATCCGACATCGAGAGGATCCTTAATACGGAAGGTATGATCCGTTCCCCGCGCAAGGTGTGGGCAATGATCAATAACGCCCAGTGCTATCAGAAAGTCAGGGAGGAATACGGATTTTTCTGCGATTATATCTGGGGCTTTGCCGGAGGCAAGACTATCCTGTACCAGGGTCACGCAAGCGGCCCGATTCCTGTGAGCAACGGATTATCGGCCCGGATCAGCAAGGGCTTGAGGAGGCGCGGGTTCAAATACGTGGGAGCGGTGACGATCTATTCACACCTGCAAGCCTGCGGCACTATCAACGACCATGACAAAGAATGCCCCTGCTATCAGCATATCGTGGCGAATTACCCGACCGTGAACAAACGGCGTGATCACGAGGTGATATGAGATGTGTACTCGATTCTGGACGGAGAAATCTCCGGAGCTTCGCCCTATTGTAGAAGAGATGAACCGATCTCCGCTGGTATGGAAATGGCAGCAGACGTGTGCTGTCAAATCCTACGGAGAAATGCGCCCGACGGATGTCGTGCCGGTGATCGCACCGAACCGGAGCGGAAGCAGGGCGGTTTTCCCGATGAAATGGGGCTATGCCGGAAAAACATTGCTGATGAACGCCAGAACGGAGACAGCGGCGGAAAAGCCGACATTCAGAGAGGACTGGCATAAACACCGCTGTATTGTCTCTGCTTCTTGGCACTACGAATGGGAGCACAAGCTTAAAAACGATGGCAAGAAGCATACAGGCGATAAGTACATGATTCAGCCCAGAGGCGTTACGGTATCATGGCTCTGTGGCTTGTACAGGATTGAAGATGGTCTGCCGCATTTCGTGATCCTGACCAGAGAATCGGGCGAAGAGATTCGTTTCATTCATGACCGGATACCGCTGATCATGCCGGAACAGCTGGTGAACGAATGGATCTGTCCAGGCGTGAAGCCGGAAGAACTTCTGCTGATGGCTTTGTTTTTACTTTCCGAATGCTCCGGTAAAGGATAGGTTATGGATGGTCCGGCATGGTAAACAGTTACCACCAGATCTCTCAGAAAGAGGCTGCCCGGATGATGGAGAAGGATGACGGGCATGTCATCGTGGATGTCCGCAGGCAGGACAAGTATGATGCCGGGCACATACCGGGAGCAATCCTGGTCCCAAACGAGAGCATTGATGACGAATCGCCGACGGAACTGCCGGACAAGAATCGGATTATCCTGATCTACTGCCGCAGCAGGAATCGCAGCAAGCAGGCAGTGGAAAAGCACTTTAAGATGGGATATACAAAAATCTATGAGTTTGGCGGGATTATAGACTGGACAGGTGAGATCGTGACGGAGAATTCAGAAGAACAAGTGGAAACGGTTGATTTTCATGAGGCAGAGGCGGATCCAATGAAGCCGACAGCAGTGCTGGTCATGGAAGTTAACGGGAAACAGTTCTACCCAACGCCTGCGAACAATTCCTCTGCGGAGGGCCTTCCTGGAGAAACTGAATTCGGAAACGATAAAACTGTAGCTTCATGATTACGGCAGTTTTGAAAAGGTAGGCCCCTTTCCTTGGGAACTGCCGAGAAATGACGAGCAGATCATCACCGTGCCCGGCGACATTATCCTGTACCAGGGAAATCAGATCACGATTTATTACGACGAGAATACCTGGAATTTCACCCGGCTGGTGCAGAAATGAATGGGACAGCACCGTGACCATGAAAATCCAGGGAGAGGAAGAAAAGATTGACCAGGTCATCATGGCAATCGAACGAGGAACTTATGTACGGATAGTCTGAAGTTGAACTGCTATCTGGATGTGACCATAGAAGTTGAATTGAATTCGGCTCCGGAGAAGATTGCGGGGATTATAAATGAGCAATATGTGTATATCATGGTGGGAGATTCCATGATTTTATCAGAGGCTGACGATACCCACTTGACAGTGTTTAATCCGGATGAGGAGCTGCTCGAAATAATAAGGACTCTGGCATCGGCAGAGGGTTTGTTTGTACAGCAGCCGTGAGGAATTGAGCATGAAGGCATATGGGAATGGAACGAGTACAAACGGCTGTCCGCTGACAGGGGGTGCCGAAGTGGAAATAGTCTGAGTCAACCGACGGTCGGATGACGCCAGAAACATAAGGGGGAGATTTATCTGAGCGTTATATTGGATCTGTGCGATAAGCGGCCGGTTGCTTATGCTAATAGTGATCGCAATGATAATTCGCTCGTACTCACAACGTTTGAAAAAGCTATAAAAAGAAATCCGAAAGCAAGCCCTATTCTCCATAGCGACAGAGGGTGCCAATATACATCAAAAGAATTCCGGAAGAAAATCGTAACTGCAGGAATGACGCGAAGCATGTCAAGAGTAGCCCATTGCATCGACAACGGGCCTATGGAAGGCTTCTGGGGAATTATGAAACGTAAGATGTACTATGGACATCAGTTCAGGACGAAAGAAGAACTTCTTATAATGATTAAGGGATACATGATCTGCTATTCAACAAAACGCGTACAGAGAAATCTAAAAATCATGCCCCCAATGGAATACCATAAAATGATCAGCCCCCAGACGTCCGCCAGATCTGAATTAGAATAGCGCAAACCTTTGATATTAGTGCGCATCCCATAAAGCAGATAATCGAAAAAACAAAAAGTTTTCCTGCCCAGAGTTATTCTCTGGGCAGTTTTCATGCGCTCTCCGGCATGATTTCTGGAAGTCCACATAAGAGATTGCCATGATTATATAGTTGATATGACAAAGAATGGCTAATATATTCAAAAATTAAATGTAAAAATTGTGAATTATTTAAATTGAAAATCTAAAAATTCAGTGGTATTTTATAACAAATGGAAACGTTTCCACAATTATAGGAGGGCATTATGAAGAGAAGGGTACTATCAGTTATATTAGCTGCTGCAACAGCAATGACTGTTGCAGCGTGTGGAAATTCAAATTCCTCAACCGTAGCACAATCCGTGGCGGCAGACAATTCTTCTTCAGCAGCGACAACAGCATTTGCAGATACTGCTTATACGGGAGATCCCTATGAAATAAAAATGGTCGTTTGGTCAGCTGAATGGGGAAACAAACTGGACAGGATGATGGAGGCCTTCAATGAAGAGCACAAAGATGATGGCCTTACACTTACGATAGAGATGCAGTCAGGAGATTATTCCAATTTCCTTGGCAGCTGCGCAGCGACAGGAGAATACCCGGATGTGTTTATTCTTACCCCGTATGCCCAGGTTCAGCAGTATGCTAAGAATGGAAGCATTAAGGATCTGAGTGGAGAACCATTTGTAGATAAGGTTTATAAGGGATCTCTTGCCTCTGTAACGTATGATGGAAAAATTTATGGATATCCGGCAAACTATGAATATCTAGGAGTGTTTTATAACAAAGATTTGTTCGAAAAGGCTGGAATAACAGAAGTTCCGACTACTCCGGATGAGTTCAAAAAGGATTGTCAGGCATTGCAGGATGCAGGAATTACTCCTATTGCGGCAACTTGGAAAGAGTCCTGGACGTTAAAGCATCTTCTTAGCATGCTTATTTCTCCTTTTGTGGCTGACAATGAAGCAGGATTTGTTTCTGGTCTTAATGATGGAAGTCAGACATTTGATCAGGATTGGATGACGCAGGTGCTTGATTTTGCAGATATCATCAAGGAGTATTCCGGAAGTAATAGGATGGATCTTGATTCCACTGCAGGATTTAATGCGATGGCTACCGGATCCGCAGCAATGCAGTTTACTGGAGAGTTTAGTACGGAAGTTAACTACGCCATGGATCAGCCGCAGAATATTGGAGTATTTGCAGTTCCGGTATCTAAGGATCCTTCTCAGAATAAATTAGGAGTAGATGTAGGCATTACGTATTGCGTAAATGCAAATACATCAAATTATCCGGCAGTACAGCAGCTTCTTAAATATCTGTCAGATCCTGATGATCCGAACGGCTATATTGTAATTAACTGCAGTGCGCCAGGAGCAGCGCCGCCGGCAATGCCTTTTGATGGTCTGTATGATAGCCCTTCAAATGAAGATTATAATAAGTATAATGACGATAATATGACTTGCAACTGGATATATCAGCAGTATGTAAATGGTTTTGATGTCATGTCTGGTGATCTTTTCCAAGGCTATTTTGCAGGGACTGAGGACAGAGATCAGTTCATATCTGATTTGAAGGATCAGTATGCGTCGTACGTAGAAGCAAATCAGTAAATTATTAAAATATAGCCGGGAAAATTTGATTTCCTCGGCTATATTTTTGCAAGAAACGGGGTATTTCGATGGGAAAGACATATAAGAGGAGATTAAAATATTATCTTCTGCTGATTCTTCCGGCACTGTGCATATATATTTTTGCTGAAATTTTTCCTATTATAAGCACTGTGGGATATTCATTTTTGAAATGGAATCTCATGACAAATAGAAAGGCTTTTATTGGGCTGCAAAATTACATTAAAATATTTTCTGATACGGCTTTTTGGAAGTCGTTTGGAGTAAATATAGAGCTCGGAGTATGGACAATCATTGGGAGTAATATTCTTGGATTTATTATTGCATATTTTTTAAATGAAAAACTGTATCGCCGTGGGGCAATCAGAACATTATTTTTCATTCCAAATGTTATAAGTACAGTTCTTATATCTTTTATATGGGTATTTATATATTCACAGGTAATGCCGGCAATTGGCAAAGCAATAACTTGGGACTGGCTTGCCAATGCCAGCTGGTTCGGGACAAGAAGAATGGCAATGATAACTATAATTACCGTTTCTATTTGGCAAAATATAGGATTTCTTATGCTGATCTATACGGCAGGGCTTCAAACCATTTCCAAGGATATTATCGAAGCAAGTGAAATGGACGGATGCACAGGACTGAATAAGATATTTAAAATACAGATTCCTCTTTTAATGCCGTCTATCACGATTAACCTATTTGTATCAATAGCATCTTCATTTAAAGCATATGATATAGCGAATGCTTTGACAGGGGGAGGCCCTTCTGGATCGACACAGCCTATGTCTATGAATATTTATCAGGAGGCATTCGTAAAGTATAATTTAGGATATGGATCTGCAAAGTCGGTTATTCTTTTTATAATTGTAGCAATTATCACTTGCATACAGTTATATTTAACGAGTAGAAAGGAGGTAGAAGCATGAAGAAAAAGAGAATCGAGCACAATGCTATTATAACCGTGGTCTTTCTCGCCCTCGGAATTATTTTTTGCTCTCCATTCCTGCTTCTTCTGATTAATGCTTTTAAGCCATACAATGATATGGTTTCAAATTTCCTTGCATGGCCTAAATCATTTTATCTGGATAATTTTGTAAATGCAGTAGTACAAATGCATTTCCTTAGAGCAGTTGGAAATTCTGCAATAATTACTATTGGAACAATGGCAGTAGCTACTATTATTTCATTTACGGCATCTTATGGTATATATCATATACAAGGAAAATTAGGAAGATTATTATACCTGTTTTTTACCCTTGGTCAAATTATACCATTTCATTCTATTATGATTGCTCTCTCCGTGCAGCTTAACAAACTTGGACTAAATAATAAGTACATTGCACTTATTATTCTGTATTCTGGATTTCATTGCTGCTTTGGGGTGTTTACTTATTATGGATTTTTAAAAAGTATTCCAAAAGAACTTGAAGAAGCGGCAGAAATAGATGGATGCAGTGTATTAAAGAGTATGACTCTTGTTGTATTTCCGCTCTTGAAGTCAACAACAATAACACTTAATGTTCTTTTCTTCTTATGGACATGGAATGACTTCCTTATGCCAAGTCTTTACTTGGGAAAGAACAAAAAAACTTTGACAGTTATGATTTATATGTTTAAGAGTACATCCGGATCCAAATGGAATCTTCTCCTTGCCGGGCTGGTACTTGCAATAGTTCCTGTAGTAGTTATATATGTAATAGCCCAGAAATACATTACGGAAGGTCTTACTGCCGGAGCTGTGAAGGGATAATGCGGAGAAACAGAAATGGATAATTTGAATATTGAATATATAGAAGGATTTGCAGTTCAACTTGTGGGATATAAAACATGGGCTATTGATGAATTTGGAATAGCGCAATGTTATCTGATTGAAGGTGAGACACAAGCTGCTTTGATTGATACCGGGGTGGGACAAGGTAACCTCCGTGGCATTGTAGATAAGTTGACAAACAAGCCTTACATAGTAATTAATACTCACGGTCATACCGATCATATAGGGGGTAATGATGAATTCACAGATCATCCTATCTTTATGAATGAGTATGATGATAATATTTCTCACATAGAGAGACTTTCCGATGAAGATCTTACAAAATTCTTTAAAAAAAGTTTTAATGAGCCGGGTTTTTACGGTCAGAAGATATACAATATGAAACGCCGTTATGGAAAATTCACTTATAATAATATAAGTGAAGGAGATGTGTTTGATCTTGGAGGGAGAACATTGGAAGTAATTGAAACTCCGGGGCACACACAAGGTTCAATTGTACTCTTTGACAAGGAAGACAGATACATGTTTTCAGGAGATACAATTGTCAGCACCCCTATCTTGATTTTCAATGGGCTAAATAGTGCTACGGTTGAAAAATTTCATAAATCTCTGGATAAACTAATGTCTTTTCGTGAAAAGACCGATATAATATATCCTGGGCATTATCTTCGTCCAATAGGGACAACATACATTGATGAATTATGGGAATTATCTGAGATGATATATAAAGGAGAAGCGAGCAGTAGTTCATTCGACTTATCTCATATGACCACAGAAAAAACTATTATTAGTAAATATAGAAAAGCTTCTATTGTCTATACGCCGGATTATGTACTTGATATGGCAGATTAATATCAAATATGATTACTGTATTTACTTTATATGTACATGAAATAATATGATCACTATAGTTGATATAGCAAAGGCAAGTGGTGTGTCTGTTGGAACTGCATCACGCGCATTAAACGGTAAATCCAATGTAAGTGAGAATGCTAAAAATAAGGTTCTTGCTGCAGCAGAAGAATTGCACTATATACCTAATGAAAGCGCCAGGCTGATGAAACTGAATGATACCCATTCAGTAATCATTATTGTCAAAGGCATTTCTAATACATTTTTTTCACCTATTATTGACATGATTTCAGAGAGACTTGAAGAGTCGGATTATTCGATAATACTAGCGCCTGCAGATAGAGTAAATGATATTGTTTTCTGGGCAAAAAAATTAAATTGTGAAAAAAACCCAAATGGAATCATATTTCTTGGAGGTGATTTTACACAGTCAATTGAAGAGTTAAAGCATTTTCCGGTGCCGTTTGTTTTAAGCTCTATTGGCTCCATTGATGATTCGATGAGGTTTAAAAATGGCTCAGTTGTTGGAAGCGATGATTTTTCTCTTGGTTATCTGACGACAGAGTATCTCATTTTAAAAGGACATAAGAAAATTGCTTTTTTGATGGCAGATCCTGATTCTGCTATGTGTAAGCTGAGAAAACAGGGATGCAGGAAGGCTATGGAGGATCATGGTATTGATCTTAATGAATCCCTCATTTTTTTAGCAGGAAATACAGAATCATCCTTTTCTATAGAGATGGGATACAGCGCAGTCGCAGACAGTATAAATAATCTTGAATTTTCAGCGCTAGTGGCATTTTCCGATACATTAGCATTTGGAGCAATGAGAGCTTTAAAGGAAAAAAATATTCATGTGCCATCTGATGTATCAGTAATTGGAATGGATGGAACATCTCTTGCGCGATATTCAGTGCCATCTATTACTACAGCCACGGTAGATATTAACTATTTAGCAGATGAAACAGTCAAGGAGCTCTTGTCACTTATGAGAGGTGAGTCTAATGGTACGATATGCAAAAAGCAACCGCATATTATCATAGGTGAATCAACATCAAATTATATATTTTAGTTATAATTATATATGGGGGCTACGAGTGAAACAGTTTATTAAGCAGGAATTTATACCGAAAAAGGCAAGCAACATTCCGTTGTGGCCTCTTTCAGAAATGCATAATATTGATAAATCTGAGGAGATTATTGTATCTTCAAATGGGAAAAAAGAACAAGTATATACTAATAAATTTTTTTCGTTTGTAAATGTAGTTGTTGAAAGCTTTGATGCCACAATAATCATAGACGTTTTGTTTTTGAAGGCTTCAGATATCAAAATTAAAGGAATAAAAGAAAATCAATATTACGTTAAAAACAGAGGAGAAGTTAAGATTACATTTCCTGAAGAGGGCAGAGCTGTACTTGAACCGGATGACGACTTGACAAATGCCCTTTATATTACAGTATCCAGACGGATAGAGAAGCCTGAAAATATAAGCTATTACTTTAGAAAGGGAAATATCTATAATATAGGTAATGTGCAGCTTAATAGTGGCGATACAGTTTATATAGAAGATGGAGCCATTGTTAGTGGATATCTGTCGTCAAATGGTGCAGATGATATTAAGGTTATAGGCAATGGGATTCTTTACGGAGGAAATTGGCATGAAGAAGAAGGTAATGGCGGGGAAAGGTTAATTGCATTGGTTGGCGGGAATAATATAGACATAGAAGGGATTACTCTTTTGGATGGCGGTTCATGGCATCTTGTTCCAATTGGCTGCAAAAATGTACATATCAATAATGTAAACATTTTAGGAAAAGTAATAACAGGGGATGGAATTGATATAGTTGGATGTAATGATGTGCTGATAGAAAACAGCTTTATTAGAGCAAATGATGATTGTATCTCTATTAAAGCATCTGGGTATATGGGTTCACAAGGAAATCAAAATACTCACAATGTAGTAGTGAACAATTGCCTATTTTGGAATGCAGAATTTGGAAATGCATTAGAAATAGGATATGAGACAACTTGCGACGAAATTTCTCATATCTATTTCAATAATTGCCGCATATTACATTGCGAATATGAGGGGAATCAGTCTGGAGGATGCCTCACAATACACGATGCGGATAGAGCTTTTGTACATGACATCCATTATGAAAATATAGTAATTGAAGACGCGCAAGAAAAATTTGTAGATATTAAAGTGCTGGATTCAAAGTATTCTTCTGATACAACAAGAGGTAAAATATCAAACGTTTATTTTCGTAATATAAGTGTGCTTGGAGATAAATTTCCTGTTTCAATTATCCGAGGATTTGAAATGAAACATGAAGTATCAAGACCAACAAATATATATTTTGATAATGTTACTGTTTGCAACAAACATGTGATGAATTTCCGAGATCTCCATCTTATTAAAGAATTAACGGATGACGTATATTTTTTATAGTATTCATATTTAAACGAATTATGGTTGCGGAACAATTCGTTTAAAATATCCTGAAGTGATTTTATTCCAGGTTTGAGCAACATAAATTGCTCAGACCTGGAATTTCTGGTTTCACCTCAGGATATGGACCTTGAAATTGGGACAAGAACCAGAATGGCAAGGGAAGAGGGAGATATATTGGTATCTATACCAATGAAATTTATTTTTAATGAGTATATAATAAATTATATAATGGATGCATCAGAGGAGGTGCTCTTATGAAACTCATTACCATTCTGGATGACAAGCCCAGTGAGCATCTTGGACTTGCTCATGAGCATGGGTTATCCTTTTTTGTTGAGCAGAATGGGCATCGTGTGCTTTTTGACTTTGGCTCCGGTATCCATACTCTGGAGAATATGAGAAGGCTGAATATTGCTCCGGATTCTGTCGAATATGCAGTGGGAAGCCATGGACATTATGATCATGCCGGAGGCTACCCCTTTTTGGAGGAGGCAGGGATGCATTGCCCTCTGGTAACAGGAGAGGGGTATTTTTTGGAAAAGTACGCCGGTGAGGGAAGCCGTTATACATACCTGGGAACCGGCTTTGATGCGGATCTTCTGCAGAGGAAGGGTATTCGGCACAGAGTCTGTTCTTCGGAAATAAAGCTGAATGCGTCCATGACGGTTATGACAGCATTCGAGCGCAGATGGGACTTCGAGACCATTCCGGAGCGGTTTGTACTGCGAACGGAGAATGGCATGGTTCCGGATCGGTTTGCGGACGAGCTATGTCTGATAGTGCAGCTGAGGGATGGACTGATGGTAATAGTCGGCTGCAGTCATCCTGGTATTCTGAATATCCTGACAGCCGTACAGCAGCGCTGCGGGCAGCCGATCCGCATCGTCGCAGGCGGAACACACCTGATGGAGGCGGACGATTCCAGGATTCGTGAGACCCTGGAGACAATGAAACGCTTCGGCACCCGAATCATCGGCTTTAATCATTGCTCCGGAAGCCGAATTCGAGAGATTGTGAGAGAGTTTCCGGAACTGAATGCAGAGTATCTTGGTGCAGGGGATTGTTTGATCGAGGATTGATGAGGGAAGAGATGAGCAGACTGGATATACATGAGTTTACCCATCTGGTACAGGACTTTGTGGAGGCTACTTCCCAGCTGGTTAGTGGAAGAATCATAAATATTATGGATGCAAACGGGATCATTGTGGCATCTACCGAAAAGAGCCGGGTGGGGGATTTTCACCAGGGAGCATGGGAAGTCATTCGAACCGGAAAGCCGGTGCAGATCCATAAGGAGGATCTGGAGAGATACGCCGGCTCCCGGGAGGGCTTTAATATGCCGATCACAGATGAAAAGGGGGAGGTTTTTGCTGTGGTCGGGATGTTCGGGGAGGAAGCGGAGGTAAGGGATGCCGCCAATCTGCTTCGAGTGTATGTTACCCAGTTTTTGAAGACACAGCTGGAAAATCGGGAAAAAGCCTATATGCGAGATATGCGGGGCAGGCTGCTGGACTTGTATCTGCTGGGGGATCCGGATAATATCGAGACGATTTTGCAGATTCAGGCTGCCGTTGGAGTCAGGCTTCGGTACCCTGTGCAGGTGCTGATCGCAGACTCCAAGGCCTGGCTGGCTTCGGAAAATCCGGAGCAGGCAGATGTGGAGAAGGTACATCATTTACTTTGGAGCCTGGAGACCTATGCTGAAACTGACATTTATGCAATCAAGGATAGTCATCTGATTTGGATTCATTCTTTGCAGGGAAAGGCGTGGGACCAGAGCTTTGAGGAAAGACTGAAGACCTATGCAGAAGCGCAGAATGCCCGGGTATCTGTAAGCAGCAGGTGCAATGGAATGGAGAGCATTCCGGAAGGATATAAAGAAGCGAAGCTGCTGCAAAGGCTTCCGGGAGAGCATGGAGGGCTTCTGCGGATGCAAGATCCCGATATTCGTGTTCGTTATTTTCTCAACCGGATTCTGGCACATGGCGGGGAGGCATATACGAGGGAGCTGTATGAAAAAGCGGTTGAGAGTATCGGGCGGAAACAGATGGAGCTGCTGCTGGAAACGGCTGCGGTTTACTACCGGGCCGGCGGGAGCGTCAGGACGGCTTCGGAGCTGCTGCACATTCATAAAAATACCTTACAGTACAGACTGGGACATCTGTATGAGGCGCTGAAACTCGAGGGAACGAGTGCGTTTGGGCGAGAGCTCTTTATCAGAATGTTAGAAGAATGGCATTCTGAAAAAAAATAAAGGAGGGTGGGTATGTATTACTTTATTATCATTTTTGTCGCAGTTCTGCTGATGATTCTGGCGATCCAGAAGTGGAACATGCATCCGTTCATCGTCATGCTGCTGATCTCTGTCATTGTCGGATTGGCCTGCGGGCTGGGAACAGAACAGCTTATCTCTACGGTGAAGAGCGGATTCGGCAACATTATGGGCAGCATCGGGATCGTCATCCTGTGCGGCACCATCATTGGTACGATCCTTGAGAAAACCGGTGCGGCGCTGACGATGGCAAACAGTATTCTGAAGCTGGTAGGGAAGAAGCGCAGTGTTCTGACTATGGCGATCACCGGCTATATCACAGGCATACCGGTATTCTGTGATTCCGGGTTCGTGATCCTGAGCCCGATCGCGAGAGCACTGGCGGATCAGTCTAATATTTCCCTGGCGGTCATGGCGACAGCGCTTTCCGGCGGTCTGTATGCGACGCATTGTCTGGTCCCGCCGACCCCCGGACCGATTGCGATGGCAGGTACCCTGGAAGCGGATCTCGGGTTGACGATTCTGGTTGGTTTGCTTATTTCAATCCCGGCCACCATTTCCGCATACATCTATGCGCGCAAGGTTGCCGGTAAGGTTGATATCCCGGCGAATCCGGAGTGCACCGTAGAGCAGCTGCTTGAGAAGTATGGGCATCTGCCCGGGGCGCTGCATAGCTTTGCTCCGATTCTGCTGCCTATTATTCTCATCGCGCTGAAATCCATTGCGGATTTCCCGGCGGCGCCCTTTGGCAGCGGTGTATTGAAGAATGCGATTTCCTTCATCGGAAATCCGGTCATTGCGCTGGTGCTCGGTGTATTCCTCGCCATGACGCTGATTCCGGAAGCGGAGAGAAAGAACACGCTGAAGTGGGTTACGGAGGGCGTTACCAATTCTGCAGGTATCCTGGCGATCACCGGTGCAGGGGGTTCCTTCGGTGCCGTCATACAGCAGCTTCCCATCGCGGATGCATTGAGCAGCTCTCTGCTCGGTCTTGGAGTGGGCGTTCTGCTTCCCTTCCTTATCGCCGCTTTGCTGAAGTGCGCAATGGGAGCTTCCACAGTTGCTATGATCACCACATCTGCAATGATGGCTCCATTGATGGCATCTATGGGCTTTACTTCTCCGCTTGCCAAAACTCTGGTCATCATGGCGATCGGTGCGGGCTCAATGACGGTTTCTCATGCAAATGACTCCTATTTCTGGGTTGTTTCTCAGTTCTCCGATATGAATACCTCGCAGGCATATAAATGCCAGACCGGTATGACCGGCGTTATGGGTATTACCACGATCATCGTGGTTACCATTCTATCGCTGATTTTTGTTCATTAAACCAAGCCGCGCTGCCATTCTCGTGATACATTCTTCGTTTTGTCTCGAATTGGCAGCGCGGCTTGCTGTTTGCGGAACCCTTGGCATCATGGACGGAGAAGGAAAGAAGGGGCTGCGTTCCATGCTATAGCGTATAGAAGCTCCGGGAGAATCCGAGGAAGCTTTCCTCTGTCGGGGAGAGGCTTTTATCCTTTTTTTGAATGATGTAGAAGCGCCGCGGGTGCGGCGTGTGCAGCGGGTAGGCGAGGAGCTGCCCCCGCGCCAGCAGATCGGAGACGGAGAAGCCGGAGAGGATGGAGACACCGGTCTGATTCAGGATCATCTGCTTGATCGCTTCCAGGTCGTTGACGTTCCCGATGATGTTCAGCTTGCTCATATCGACATGCTGCTCGAGAAGGTAGCTGTCGAGGGCGTGGAGAGTGCCGGAGTTCGCCTCGCGGAGGATCAGGGGCTCTTGCAGGAGCTCCTGCAGGGAAGGGCTGCGGTCGAAGAGCCTCCGGTAATATTCTGTGGCGGGAGCGACATAGAGAAGGCTGTCTTCGCAGAACGGATAAGAGAGGATGTTCTTTTCTGTACTGTCCATTCCGACGAAGCCAATATCCAGCGTGTTGTCGCCGATCATTTCTTCGATCGTTCCGCTGTTCCCTTGCACTACATTAAAGTAGATATCGGGATGCAGCTTCCGGTATTCCTTCAGGAGACGGGGGAGGATGTAGCCGGAGGGAATGGTGGATGCGCCGATGCGGAGGATCTGCCGCTGCTCCTGCCGGAGCTTCTGAAGCGCCGTATTTTTCAGGTCTAGGATTCTGCGGACATAGGGATAGAGGGTATTTCCCTCCTCGGTGAGGGACAGGCTTCTGGTGCTGCGGGAGACGAGCTGACAGCCGATCTCCTCCTCCAGCGCCTTGACATGCGCACTGACGGTGGGCTGTGTGAGATAGAGCTCTTCGGCGGCGCGGGAAAAGCTTCTAAGCTCTGTGACCTTCGCAAAGGCCTCTAATTGCTTGAATTGCATAGTCAATATCCTTTTCTGTGTTGAAGTAACCGAAGGAGAAGCGCAGCGTGCCCTCCGGATAAGTGCCGAGCGTTCTGTGCGCGATGGGAGCGCAATGCAGGCCGACGCGGGTTGCGATACCGAACTCGCTGTCGAGACGGTAGGCGATTTCCGCGGGATCCCGGCCGGGGAATTGCAGGGAGACAACCGCGAGGTATTCGGTGCTGCCGCCCTCCCGTCCGATCAGGCGAAGTCCCGGAAGTCCGCGGATACCAAGGAGAAAGCGCTCACAGAGTGCCGTCTCCCTGCTTCGGATCGTCGCGAGACCGGTCTGCTCGAGCCAGGTAAGAGAGGCGTTCAGCCCGTAGATCCCCGGCAGGTTCAGCGTCCCCGCCTCGAAG
Organism: Oribacterium sp. oral taxon 102; assembly: GCF_013394775.1. Lineage (NCBI taxonomy): Bacteria > Bacillati > Bacillota > Clostridia > Lachnospirales > Lachnospiraceae > Oribacterium > Oribacterium sp. oral taxon 102. The sequence continues at coordinate 2,413,826 of NZ_JABXYT010000001.1, read as the reverse complement.
CGATCCGGCATGAAGTCTGGCACCTCCTCTGTGTGGGAGAGGCTGCCGGTACCGCCGGAGAGGAGGGGCTCGATTTCCCCGGCAAGCCCCTCCCGGAGCAGGAAGCCGCCGATGCCCTGCGGGCCCAGCAGTCCCTTGTGGCCGGTGAAGCAGAGTCCGTCAATGCTGTCGCGTGCCATATCGATATCGAGCACTCCGGCGCTTTGTGCGCTGTCCAGAAGAAAGAGGATGCCCTGCTCCCGGCAGAAACGCCCGAGCGCCTCTATGGGTTGTATTGCACCGTTGACATTGGAGGCATGGGTGCAGACGAGCAGACGGGTGTTCGCTCTTTTCAGCGCGGGAAGCGCGGAAAGCTCCATCCTTCCGTTCCGATCTGCCGGAATCCGGCTGAACTCGACGCCCTGCTTCGCGAGCTGCGTCAGCGGACGCATCACGGCGTTGTGCTCCATAGAGGACACCAGTGCATGGTCGCCCGGATGGAGCAGCCCCTTCAGCAGGAGATTCAGCGACATGGTGACATTCTGGGTGAAGACTGCATTCTTCGGATCGTCGCCGTGGAAGAGACGGCAGAGCCTCTCTCGACAGGTAAAGACAGCATCCTCTGCCTGATAAGCGCTCTCATAGCCGCCGCGATTGATGTTGCTGCCGATCTCTGTAAGATAGCGGTATATGCTGTCGGCGAGCACCGGCGGCTTCGGAAAGGAAGTCGCGGCATTGTCCAGATAGCATTTTTTCATCCTGTCCTCCTCTGTATCATAGATTGTTTATTGAGCCTTCCCCGATCCCTCTCGATTCCGTGCTGCGGTGCTTATTTTCCGGACAGCTTTTTCGCTTCGGAGGAGATCCATTTTCTTCGGAGCAGAACGGAAGCGATGTAAGGCAGGAGAATAAGCGGTGACCAGACAGCGGCTCCAAGCAGAGCCATGCTCCTGTAGGAGTGGGGGCCCTCCGTGAAGCTGTTTGTAAAATCTGCCATACGATTAAAGATTTTCCCATCATTTACCGTGAACAGCAGGACGCATTCCGCGGTGAGAACCAGAAAAAACAGAATGATCATCCTGATCGCTGTGCGGCTGCAGATTTCTATTTTCTTTTCTATAGGGATCGCGTCTGCATTCGCGATAGCGCGAAACCATTTCTCCGCACGTTCCTCCTTTGTCATAGCTATGTCCTCCTGTAATGTGGAAGCAATCGTTTATGTTTTGATGCATTGCGAGCAGTGTATCCGGACAGCTGCCATAAATCCGATGCGCTGCCTGCCGGTGGCTCATGCTGAAAATAAATCAGGATTTCCTCAGAAAAAGCAGAGGAGGTTTGATTTATTTATAGCGGTTTCACTATGGTATTCTCCTTATTTCTCTATAATACAATAATACTTTCTATTTATCCATGTTATAATACAAAAAATAAATTTGTTTTTTTAATGTCCTTTCATAGGGGACGAAGGAGGGAGTATGAATTTCAAAGCGGAGCGTATTTACATCGCTATCGCCGGAGGGGTCATAGGCTTGATCTCAGTGGCGCTGGTGCTGCTGGGGAATCCGGCAAACATGGGCTTCTGTCTTGCCTGCTTCATTCGCGATACTGCGGGGGGGCTGGGACTGCACAGGGCGGAGCCGGTGCAGTATATCCGTCCGGAGATTGCGGGTCTGATCCTCGGTGCGATGGGGCTTTCGATGCTGCGCGGAGAGTTTTCGCCCCGCGGCGGATCATCCCCGATGACGCGGTTTATCCTCGGATTTTTCGTGATGGTCGGCTGTCTGATGTTTCTGGGCTGCCCGTTTCGCATGGTGCTTCGTCTCGCGGGCGGAGATCTGAATGCGCTGACAGGGCTGCTGGGCTTCGTGGCTGGTATTTTAGCCGGCGTTTTCTTCCTGAAGAGGGGCTATTCCCTGCGGCGAACCTACCGGCAGCCTCAGGCGGAGGGGCTGGCACTGCCGGTTCTGCAGCTGGTACTGCTCGTGCTTCTTGCAGCAGCTCCTGCATTTGTATTTTTCACGCCGGAGGGAGCCGGTCCGGGCGCGAAGCATGCAGCGCTGCTGGTTTCTCTCGGAGCCGGTCTTCTCGTGGGAGCGATCGCGCAGTATACGCGGCTCTGCATGGTCGGCGGCTTCCGGGATATGATCCTTTTCCGTGAGCCGAAGCTGCTGATCGGCTTCTCGATGATTTTCGTTACGGCGCTGATCGGAAATCTGGCTTTAGGGAAGTTCCATCTCGGATTCCTGGAGCAGCCGGTAGCGCACAATGATGCGCTCTGGAATTTCCTCGGCATGACGCTTGCCGGCTTCGGCTGCTGTCTTCTCGGCGGCTGCCCGCTTCGGCAGATGGTCATGGCAGGAGAGGGCAATACCGATTCGGCGGTCGCTTATATGGGACTTCTGGTCGGAGCGGCATTCTGTCATAACTTCGGACTGGCGGCTTCCGGGAAGGGACCGACGGCGAATGGAAAGATTGCGGTGCTGATCGGGCTGTTGGCAGTTGCCGTCATTGCCGTAAGCAATACCTATAGAAAGCAGGAGTCCTGAATGAGGGACAGAAGGGAGAGCAAATGATTGATGCGAGAGGACTTTCCTGTCCGCAGCCGGTGATTCTTCTGAAGAATGCCGTGGAGAAGACCAGGGAGGAGCATTACGAGATCCTGACCGACAACATGCCCTGCGTGGAGAATGTCTGCCGTTTCGCGGCGAATGCGGGCTATCGGACGGAGTATAAGAAGGAAGAGGGCGGAGAGTACAGAGTGACCCTTACGAGGCAGTAGAAGTGGAGCGGGAGTATATCGCTACCTTTTACAACCATTTCGGTGCGGTGCGTTTTCACAGAGAGAGATTGCGGGAGGGAAGGGCAGCGCGGATGCAGCCGGTTCCGAGGGATCTCAGCTCTTCCTGCGGCACGGCGGTTCGTTTCACTGCGGATTATCCGGAGGAGCCGGAGCTGCTGGAAATTTCCGATCCGCACGGGGAGATTGAACAGCTGGTGGAGCTCTGCAGGGAGGGCTACCGGCTCCGCTACCGTTCCTCGGAATAGGCTTGCGGCTTTTCCGGAATCCGGGTATAATCAAGGAGCTTCTCCGATGGAGAGGCTCCTTTGTTTTAAGGAAAGGATCGGCGGGGCGGCAAGGCTGAATGGTTCAGCGAGAGATGCCGCTCCAGAATTTGCCTGAGGGCACAAAAGGAAAGGCTGTTGTTATGGCGGACAAGAAACTGGTGGAGCAGATCACTCCTATGGAGGAGGATTTCGCGCAGTGGTACACGGATGTGGTGAAGAAGGCGGAGCTTACGGATTATTCCTCTGTCAAGGGCTTCATGGTGATCCGGCCGGCAGGCTATGCGATCTGGGAGAATATACAGAAGGAGCTTGATGCCCGATTCAAGGCGACGGGTGTGGAGAACTGCGCGATGCCGATGCTGATCCCGGAGTCGCTGCTCCAGAAGGAGAAGGAGCATGTGGAGGGCTTCGCGCCTGAGGTGGCATGGGTGACGGAGGGCGGCTCCAAGAGACTGGAGGAGCGGATGTGCATCCGCCCGACCTCGGAAACTCTGTTCTGCGACTACTATGCGAAGGTTGTGAAATCCTACCGGGATCTCCCGCAGCTTCTGAACCAGTGGGTGTCTGTCGTGCGCTGGGAGAAGACGACCCGTCCCTTCCTCCGGACGAGAGAGTTCCTCTGGCAGGAGGGGCATACCGTACACGCTACGGCGGAGGAAGCGGAGGAGAGAACCATCCAGATGCTTTCAGTCTATGCGGATGTCGCGGAGAATGTACTGGCGATTCCTGTGGTGAAGGGGCAGAAGACAGAGAAGGAGAAGTTCGCGGGCGCGGTGGCGACCTATACGATCGAGGCGCTGATGCATGATGGGCAGGCGCTGCAGTGCGGAACCTCTCATAATTTCGGTCAGGACTTCGCGAAGGCATTCGGTGTACAGTATCTGGATCGGGACAATACGCTGAAGCCGGTGCATGAGACCTCATGGGGGATGACCACGCGGATGATCGGCGCGCTCATCATGGTGCATGGCGATGATTCCGGACTGAAGCTGCCTCCGCGGATCGCTCCGGTGCAGGTGATGATTGTCCCGATTCAGCAGAAGAAGGAGGGGGTTCTGGAGAAAGCGTACGCGCTTCGGGACAGCCTTCGGGCAGCGGGGATCCGCGTGAAGGTGGATGCTTCCGAGAAGTCGCCGGGCTTCAAATTTGCGGACTGCGAGGTGCGCGGTATTCCGCTTCGGCTGGAAATCGGCCCGAAGGACATCGAGAATGGACATGCGGTGCTCGTCCGCAGAGACACAAGAGAGAAGCTTCCTGCCGCCTTCGAGACGCTTCCGGAGGAGGTTATGATGCTTCTTGAGCGAATCCAGCGGGATATGCTGGAAAAGGCAAGGGCTTTCCAGGAGGAGAGAACCACCGAAGCGCATACGATAGAGGAGATGATCGAGTCTGTCAATACGAGACCGGGCTTCGTCAAGGCGATGTGGTGCGGCTGCAGGGAATGCGAGGACAGATTGAAGGAGCTCTCCGGCATTACCTCCCGATGTATCCCGTTCGAGCAGGAGAAGCTCGCGGATAGCTGTATTGTCTGCGGAAAACCTGCGCAGAAGATGGTATATTGGGGGCGGGCGTATTAAACCTGTGCCGTCTGAGAGGGACTTATAAAAACAGCCTGAATCCACACAGAAGAGGATTCAGGCTGTTTCATTTATCTTAGGGGGGGGCGAAGCGGTATCCCATACCGTTTCGGAAACGGATTCAGCTCACGCTGAAATTCACTGTCTGCTGGTTTCCTGCCAGATCCTGCACATAGACATTCAGGCTATCCCCCTTCATAGAGAAGGTGATCTTGCCGCTCGTCCTCTGGATGTCTGTCGGCTTCAGATGGCTGCCGTCACTGTCGGTCGCATAGATACTGTCGAAATTCACGCCGGACTGGGAGTCGCTGACCTGAAATTCGACATAGCCTGCTCCGATCACGGCACTGCTCTCCTCGATGCTCGGGGCGGTTTCATCCAGAATATTGATGGAGATATGCTCTACATCGGTCATGCGATTCAGGGATTCCACGGAAATCGTCAGATTGCCGTTTGCCTCCAGCTCTGCGCTGTAGACGCTTCCCTTTTTCGTCAGCTCTATGGGATCTCCCTCGAGGGTCGCCTTCACAGAGCGCATCGGCAGAAGCGAATCTATCTCGAAGCGGATGGCGGCATGCTGGTAATCTGTGGTATCAGGCTCCTCGGCGCGGATCGTCGGCTTCGTGATCACCAGAAAAAGCAGGATGCCGTTGATCACGAGGTAGGGCAGCAGAAAGCCCAGCAGAAAGCGCAGGGCTCCGTTCTTTTTTCTATTGCGCAGCGGTCTCCCATAGGCATCATAGCGAAGGGGCTGACGCTGTGCGGGTATCTGTCTTGTCATCATTTACCTCTGTATTTTCGCAGTTTCCTTACAGATCTGCCAATGAGTATAGCAAAATCGCGCTTGCGATACAAGGCTGAACTTGCTATACTCTGTAAAAGAATGTCTTCAGCCGGGGGATGGAAGAGAGTTCTTCTCTTCACCCTCGGCATATAGTTTTGAATCACAGATTTCCCAGAGGATGTAAGGGTAACAGAATGAGTGAAGAATTAGAGAAGAGGGATGCGGAGAGACCGCTTCGGCGGAGGGGACGTCCGAAAAAGGCGACAGAGGCAGAGCAGCGCACCGCAGCGGAGGAAAAGACAGGAAGGAGCGCGGAAACGAAAGACGTGGGACCGGAGCGTCCGAAGCGAAGCTCCGTGCGAAGCAAACGTACGGGCGGGACAGAGAGTACAGAGGGACGGCGCAGGAAAGCGGCAGCGGAGGGAGAAGTCCGCAGCGATCCGGTGCAGGAGAGAGCCAAAACAGAAACAACAAAAGCATATCGTACAGGAGAGAGTCACGGCGAACCGGCGCAGGAGAGAGCGGCAGAGAAAACACCGGAAACGAGTGTGGAAATAGAGACGCTGTCAGAGGAGAAGCAGAGAGCGCGTCGCCGCAGCGCAGGCAAGGCGCTTGCGGCAGCTTTGGAGGAGGAAAAGCGGCAGGGCTCGGAGAGCGTGCCGGAGGAGCATGCGCCGGAGCAGGGCGGCATTCCTATGCAGGAAACGGCACAGAATCCCGCAGCAAGGACAGAGGAGGGCGCAGTCACGCAGGGACATGATCCCGATTCCAAGTCGGTGCATGGAATACTGGAGGTGATGCAGGACGGCTTCGGCTTTATCCGTTCTGAGAATTTCCTGCCCGGTGAGCAGGATGTCTATGTGAATCCGCAGATGATCCGTCGCTATGGGCTCAGGACGGGAGACATGATTCAGGGCTTCTCGAAGTCGAGGAACCCGCAGGAGCGCTATGGTGCGCTGATGTACATCGAGACGCTGAACGGGCTGCCGCTCTTCAAGGCATCCCGCAGGGTGAGCTTCGAGAAGCTCACGCCGATTTTCCCGAACGAGAGGCTGCACCTCGAGGTCGAGGGGGAGAAAACGCCGACAGCGCTGCGGGTGCTGGATCTGCTGGCACCGATCGGGAAGGGGCAGCGCGGTATGATCGTGTCTCCGCCGAAGGCGGGAAAAACGACCCTGCTGAAGCAGATCGCGAAAGCAATCGTGCGGAATGAGCCGGAGATGCACCTCCTGATCCTGCTGATCGACGAGAGACCGGAGGAGGTCACGGACATGAAGGAGGAGGTCGAGGGCGGACGTGTACAGGTGATCTACTCCACCTTTGACGAGACACCGGAGAACCATCGGCGGGTCGCGGAAATGACGATCGAGCGCGCGAAGCGGCTCGTGGAGCAGGGGGAGGATGTGACGATCCTTCTGGATTCTATCACGAGACTGGCGCGTGCCTACAATCTTACGGTGACCGCCTCCGGCAGGACGCTCTCCGGCGGACTGGATCCGGCGGCACTGCACCCGCCGAAGCGTTTCTTCGGCGCAGCGCGGAACATGAGAGAGCACGGCAGTCTTACGATTCTTGCGACAGCGCTGGTGGATACCGGTTCCCGCATGGATGACGTCATCTATGAGGAGTTCAAGGGAACGGGAAATATGGAGCTCGTACTGAACCGCGAGCTGCAGGAGCGTCGGATCTTTCCGGCGATCGACGTCCTGAAATCCGGGACGAGGCGGGACGATCTCCTGCTTTCGGAGCTGGAGCAGAGTGCGTCGGACATCATACACAGAGAGCTTCTGAATGAAGACCGGAAAAACTCTGTGGAGGAGCTTCTGACGCTCTTTGACCGTACAGAAAACAATAGGGAGCTCTGCGAGTTTCTCGTGAACCGTAAGCCGATCTCCTCGGGGACGGTGAGCGGGAGCAGTGGGAAGGGAGGCTCGAAGCTCCTCGTGAAGATAAACAGGCAGAGCTGATCGGGGGCAATCGACATAGATACTTCCGATGTCTTTATCGTGACAATCGTTTGAACGCAAACGCCGCAGGCGTTCAGGAATAGAGATCCGCGAAGCAGACCCGCGGGAGTCCCATCAGAACGGCGGCGCCGGACAGACTCGTGCCGAAGAACAGGACCTCGGTAGTAAGCCCGAGATAATCTGTGATGGTGCCGTTGCAGACCGTGCTGCCGGTGCAGAGGATCAGATCCGTGCTGCCGTTCACCACATCCGCGTAGGCGGCACGGCCGTCCTCTACGATGACGCCGTAGCGCGGTTGTCCTATGTTGGCGGGATTCAGATCCAGTACGCGCACTTCGTAGCCGCTGTTCGTAAGCATATCCAGAAGCGCCGGCTGGTAGCCGATCAAGGCGATGTATCGGACGTCCGGATAATTTGCTTCCAGAAAGCGGCGCATATCCTTCGCGCAGAGCTCCGGTCCCTCCGTCCGGCAGTGAACCGTGCCGCGGCAGCTGCCAAGCGACGCCATGACTGCGTTCAGTACCGCGATGAAAAGACTGCGGGCGTGCGGATCCGCTGCGATATCCATGGCGAGAACCTCGGAAAGTGTACCTGTGAAGAGGAGCGGGGCATCGGTGAATGCCTGTCCGTGGGCGCCGCGGAACTCTGCCTGTATCATGACGTCCTTTCCTTCTAAAATCGGGAAGTCTCTTCGTTTTGTGTGTCCGATTGCCTCCTCCGGTGTCAGCGTCCGGCAAACGACGGCGACCGTTTCATCCCGCATCCTGCGTCCGTTTTCCGGAGGACAGGCATCTAAGACAGCGCAGAAACGCTGCCTTAGAGTTTCATAAAATTCTTTCGCTGTCATGAGCAGCCTCCTTTTTCTTTTCCTGATCTGTAAGTCCGAGAAATTCCCGGACATCCCTGTCCCAGTCGGCGCTAAACAGCTTCCGGCTGTCTGTGATGCCGCGCAGCTTCCCGGAGATCAGGATGCCGACCCGATCTGCCAGCTGCTCAGCCTCGGCGAAATCATGCGTAACAAACAAAATCGCACAATGAAATTCCGCGCGGATATCCAGTAACATCTGGTATAGCATACGCTTCGTAACCGGGTCAAGTGCCGAAAACGGTTCGTCCAGAAGCAGCAGCTGAGGGTGCATCACGAGTGCGCGCGCCAGCGCCACGCGCTGCTGCTCTCCGCCGCTGAGAACACCGGGATACTGCTGCAGAATGGGCAGAATACCGAAGCGCTCCGCTATTTCCGAGATCTGCCGCCGGATCTCTGCTTTGGGAATGCGGCGCATTCTCAGGCTGTAGGCGATATTCTCCTCCGCCGTCATGTGCGGGAAAAGGCTGTAATCCTGATAGAGATACCCGATGCGCCGTGCATGGAGAGGAATCTCGTGCACAGGCATGCCCTGATACAAGACGGCGCCGCTTTTAGGAAGGAAAAACCCCGCTGTAGCCTCCAGCAGAACGCTTTTCCCTGCGCCGGTCTTTCCGATGATGGCGAAGATTTCCTCCTCCTGCACAGCGAAGCAGATCTGCTCCAGCAGGAAATCGCCGCGCTGTACAGTCAGCGCCTGAAAATCAAGGATGGTAGAGGAGGCTTTAGACATAACGGGTCTGCTTTCTGTTTACCCGGGTCAGGAAGTTGGCTAACCCCAGGGAAACGGCGGAAATCAGGAGCAGGATAAAGGCGCTGGCAAGCGCCCCGCTCAGTTCATTGGTGCTGACGTCCAGATAAATGCTGGCGGGGAGCGTCTCCGTCTTCATACGAGTTACGCCCACCAGCATGAGCGTTGCGCCGAATTCGCCGAGCGCACGGGACCACACGAGGATCAGCGCGCTGATCAGGCTGTTCCTCTGCAGCGGCAGCAGAATGGTGAAGAAGCGAAGGGCAGGAGGTGCGCCCAGAAGTCCCGCCACATATTCAAGCTTTTGATCTACGCTTTGAAAGGCGGCGGAGACCAGGTTGATGGCGAAGGGGAGGTTCACCACCAGCTGCGCCATGATAATGCCGTTCTGACTGAAAACGACGGGGAAGCCCATGGCTTTCAGCCATTTCCCGGCGGGGGAGGAAAAAAGGATCAGCAGACTCAGCCCCAGTACGATATAGGGCAGGGACATCGTCAGCTCCAGGATCATTCCGATCAGCGGCCGGAGAGGGAGGCGGGAACGCGTCAGGGTATATGCAGTGGGAACAGCGAGCAGAAAGCAGAGCAGCGTGGAAATACAGGCGCTCCTTATGCTCAGCCTTATGGCGAAGAGAGTTTCCGGATGAGAAACACATTCCGGAAGACTGCGCATCCCCCGGAATGTAATAATCAGAATATTGCTTCCGATCAGCAGAATCGCGAAAATTGTCAGGATTCCGCAGAGGATCTGGAAGCCTCTTCGATCAGGGTGTCTCATTCTGCCAGCTCGTAGCCGTAGGATGTCCAGATATCATGGACGGTATCTGTGTCGAGGAATGCCGCGAAGGTATCAGCGGTCTGGTCGCCTGCTGCGAAGGAGAGTCTTGCTGCCGGAATGAGCTTGACATATTTGTCCATGTCAGCCGTTTCACAAACCTCTACACCTTCGGCATTGCAGTTTTCCTTCCAGATGATAGCGGCATCTGCTTCTCCCAGAGCGACGACAGTCGCGAGCTGCGGAGCGGTGGCAGTCGTCGCACCCAGATGGACGGTATCACTGACACCGAAGTCGGAAAATGCCTTCTGTGCGATCTTTCCGATAGGAGTGGACTGCGGATCGCCGATCACGGTGACTACATCCTCACGCGCCAGATCCTTGATGCCGGTGATACCCTTCGGATTGTCGGATGCCACGGCAAGCACAGGAATATGCTTCACCAGATTTTTACTGCTCTCCACAAAATCTGCGATCGGCTTTGTCTCCTCCACGGAGCCGGCAATGAAGAAGGCGCCCTCCTTGGATTCCTGGATCTGCGTCTGGATCTGTGCTGCATTCGCGTAGGTGACGTTCATTTCACAGCCTGTTTCCGTCTGAAATGCCGATGCGATTTCCTGGAAGGGCTTCTGCATGCCGGCACCGCAGTAAATCAGCAGGCTCTTGCCGCTGAGATCTGTTTTTTCCGGCTGCGATTCGGAAGCAGACGGGGCTTCGGCGGTTGTTTCCGCTGCTGCGGCAGAGGTCTGTGCAGGCGTTTCTGCCGCAGAGGATGCGCCGCCGGATGCCTGCCCGCAGCCTGCCAGAAGACCGGCGCAGAGGAATGCCGCGAGAAGCGACGCAGAGATTTTGCTTGTTTTTTTCATTGGATTTTACACTCCTTTTTCTATTTTTGAACACAGACCGATCTCTCGATCCGGCGTTCTTCAGGTGGAAACATAAACTACAGCCGCAACAAGACGACAGCATTTACGGAACCGCCCGCATCCCGCCGATATTCCCTGAAGGAAGAGAATGATAGAATATTCCCTGCCCACGGAAATCGGATATCCGGCAGAAACGAACGATCTCATAGATGCTGTATCCGACAGTGCGTTATAGAATAATTTATGGACATTATAGCATTTTACAGATAAGATGTAAGTTGTCAAAACAACTTTTTAGGTGCTTCTATGAATGAGATCGTTATGAATGAAATCATCCCAATACTCCGGCGCTGCAAGCTTTTTTGTGAGCTGGAGGACTCTGTCATCGCAGAGCAGATCCTCCCCGCAGGGAATATACTGAGGTATCCGGAGAAGACAACGCTGATTCTGGGGCAGGATACGGTGGACTGGTTTGCGGTGCTTCTTCTGGGCCGTGTGCAGATTTCGCAGATTCATCCCGACGGGAGGCGGAATCTGATGGGGATCCTGCGGCCGCCTGCTGTCATCGCCGCAGATTTGATCTGCACCAGAACGCGCCGTTCTCCCTACGATGCGATCGCAGCCACAGATGTACGGCTGCTTCGTTTTCCGATGAATTGGCTGTTCGAGCGGAAGCTGAATCCGGATATACAGATGTCCGTATATCGGCAGCTGATGACATTGGTATCGCACGATAATATGCGCAGGTATTACCGTATCGCCATCCTGTCGCAAAAGGGGCTGCGGAGCCGTATCCTGACCTATCTCACTATGCAGGCGGAGCGGCTTTGCTGCAGCAGCTTTACGATTCCGTTCAACCGCGAGGAGCTTGCGGACTATCTCTGCGTGAATCGGAGCGCCTTGTCCCATGAGCTGAAGCGGATGGAGCGGGAGGGCATACTGCGGACGAGGAAGAATCTGTTTGTACTATGTCAGGATGGGGAAAGAGAGGGATGAGTTATGTAATCCAGACCTTAGAGTTCTCACTTTTGTGCCCCTGTCTCCGCAGTAAAATCTCCTTGCCGCGCAGGAAAAGAGAGAGTATACTAAACTGTTAGTAATAACTAACTAGGTTCTTCACAGAAAGCAGGGGCATAATATGACGGAGAAAAATACGGCGGGACAGGGAGCGGATTATAAGAATTGGGTGCCGAAAAGGCTGCTGGCAGCGATATTCTGCTGTTTCCTGGCGGCGCTGGGGGTTGCGGGCATCACAGGAAGAATGTCGCAGGGTGGATGGAGAACGGCGCTGCTGTGGATTTTCGTGCTGCTTTCCGTGTTTTTTATGGTGCTTTTTATCTGGATGAGCTGCCTCTATCGGGCATTTGACTATAAGGGAAGCCGCAGGATGTCGGCACAGATCATCGATGGGATCGCGGCGCGCGTAGAGATTCCGGAGGGCGGCAGGGGGCTGGACATCGGCTGCGGCAGCGGCGCGCTCGCCATCGCCTGTGCAAAACGGAATCCGGCAGCGGAGATTCTGGGAGTGGATCGCTGGGGAGTGGACTACGGCTCCTTCAGTAAGGGGCTATGCGAGCGGAATGCTGCAGCGGAGGGCACCGGAAATGTGACCTTTCGGCAGGGAGATGCGTGCAGGCTGAATTTCCCGGACGAGAGCTTCGACGCGGTATTCAGCAACTATGTATATCACAACATTCCCGTCAGGGACAGGCAGGCGATTCTTCTGGAGACGCTGCGTGTGCTCAAAAAGGGCGGAAGCTTCGCAATTCATGATATTTTCTCGAGGGCGAAATACGGAGATATGGATGCGTTTGTTCGAAAATTGAGAGATATGGGCTATGCGGAGGTGCGGCTGGTCGATACGACAGACGGGACGTTTATGAGCCGCAGAGAGGCGGCGTGGCTCGGGCTCTCCGGCTCGGCAATGCTGCTCGGCAGGAAATAAACCGTTTGGAACGTGCCATAGGGGAGGAGCAGGAGGAGCCTGCCCGAAGGCCTGAGAAAACACGGATTAAATCAGAAGCATTACGCGCCAACGGCACGTGAATCATGAATAAAGCAATGCGCCCTTGGCGAAGCGGTGATTCAGGCGGAGCTCTCCTTTTTTTTCGCTGTCCTCCGCATTGCTCTCTTTCTCATACGGAGCAGGTATTCTACTGTAGCTAAGAGGAGCTCCCATTCGATTCGTAGGAAGCGGTGGAGAGGGATATCCGAGAAATGAACCCGCTGCAGCCTTCCTGCGTTTCGGAAGCCCTCCCGGAGCCCGGCGCGGTAGTCTCTTCCGAAGCCCATCCTCTGGAAGTAGAGCAGCTTTACCAGATATCCGAGTGCGAGGAAGGGCGCATTCAGCAGGAGCTGCGCATTTGGCATATTCTTGTAGGGAAGATACCAGCTGTTTCGTGCGGAGAGCCGAACCTTGAAGCTGTTGTATTTGCTTCCGCTGGTTCCGGAGCCGACGTGGCGGCAGACTGCGGTCGGGAGATAGAGGATGCGGTAGCCCAGAAGCCTGGCGCGGTAGGAAATGTCGAGGTCCTCGAGATAGGCGAAGTGCGCGATGTCGAAGAGCCCGGTTTTTTTAAGGGCGGAAAGCCGGTAGAGCGCCGCGCCCGCGCAGGCGGAGAAGACGAAGGCGGGACGGTTCCAGTCCTGTACCGGCTCCTCCAGACCGCGCTGAAACTGCCAGCCGAGGAGGGTGTACTGGTCGCCGGCATCGTCCATCACGGAGCTGTCGTGCATTTTGACCATGCGGGAGCTGATGGCGAAGAGCTGCTCTGTGCGATCCTGTTCCATTTCCGACTCGAGCCGTTCGAGGAAGTCCGGAAGGACAGAGGTGTCATTGTTCAGCAGCAGGACATAGGAGAGATTCTGCGCAGCCGCACGGCGGATGCCGAGGTTGACTGCGGCGGAAAAACCGAGATTCTTCGGATTTCGGAGCAGGAGACGCCGGTCGGGTGCCTCCGCGCTCCAATGAGAGAGCCAATGCAGGCTCTCGTCGGAGGAAGCGTTGTCGACGACGATTGTCAGGAAGTCCTGTCTGCTTTGTCTGTCCAGCGCCTCCATACAGGCAGGCAGGAAGCGGTATCCGTTGTAGTTCGGGATGATAACGGCGGTTTTCATAGGGATATCCTCTCTTTTCAAAAGGAGGGAGCCGTTTATGGAAAATGGCTCCCTCCTTTACTGTATCAGGCGGTTCAGGCGTTTGGCTCGACCTCTCCATTCGCCGCTTCCTGTTCGGCGGCCTCCTGTGCGGCTGCGGCAGCGGCAGCATCTGCCGCGGACTGCTGGCTCAGGATCACCGGATCGGTCGGATCGTAGTTCTGCGCCAGCGGGATCGCCTGCTCGATGGCATCCTTCTCCACCGGGCCCTTGTCCCAGCGATCGGCATAAACCGTGACAGGCGTTCCGCCCTTGCAGTTGTTGTAAACCCATGCGCTGTCGGAGGCCTTCAGGCGGACGCAGCCGCCGGACTGCGCCTGATCCATATAGTTATAGTTGGCTGCCGTAAAGCTGTAGAGATCCGGCTTCGTGTACAGCAGGGAGTGGATCAGGAAATGCCCGTTGAAACGGGACAGGAACTGTGTATAGCAGTCCGCGTGCATGAAATGCCAGCGATACTGCTGGTAAATCTTGAAGCTTCCGATCGGGGTATCCGGACCGACCGTACACATGAAGGTCTTGTATGGAATGGTATACTGCCCTGCGGCATCCTTCGTGAGGACGTAGAAACTGCGGGTTGCCTTGTTGATGCGGATCGCATAGGAGGACTGCAGCCCCATCACCGGCTCGAGATCCTTCGCCAGTATGCCGTTCTCATAGAAGTAATAATTGTAGCCCTCGATCGCCTTCCAGCCCGTGGAGGCGAAGCCGTTCTCGAAATAATACTGATTGGAATCCTCGTCGAATGCCCAGCCGGTATAGGCGTGTCCGTCTGCGGTGGAATAGCCGACACCGCCGTCTGCCTTTACGATGCCCTCGTTATTCTCGTTGGCGAGCGGCTTCTCGACAGCGCCCTCGAAGGGAACCGTCCGGTTCCAGAGCGCGAGCTTCAGTGCCACGATGTAGCGCTCGCCGCCGATGACGCCGCAGGCCTGCCCCGCCCTCGCCCAGTCGGTCGTCGTGCCGTCATTGAGCACTGCACGATAGTAGAGCTCGCCGAATTTGTGCGTATAACCCTTGACGCGGAACATCACTGCCTGCACCTGCCCGCGATCCGGCGTCGTCTCTCCGCTGATTGCCCACGGCCCCCAGCCGGTATTCGCAGAGTAGGTTCGATAGTACCAGCGCCCGACGTTCTGATGCTCGAGCAGGATGCGGTTGAAGCCGCCGCCTGCATAGGCGAAGGAATCTGCCTCGTGGGTATAGCCATAGTCAACGCGCTGTCCGTCGCCGTCATAGAGGTGGTAGGTCGCGAGCGGCACGAGACCGAGAACCGGATCCTGGCCGAGGTCGCCGTTATGGCTGAGCGCCATTGCAGGACGGATCGCAGCCAGCGGGTCCGCCGATTTGGAAGCATCCTGCCCTGCGGAGCCGGAAGCGTCCGTCGTGCCGGAGGAAGAGCCGGAGCCTGCGATGATCGGTGCGTTGCTGCTGCTGAGTCCTTCGCCGGGACCGGCGGCGAGAGACGGAAACGGCGAAAGAAGCGCCATGACAGCGGCGGCAAGCAGCGCAGCTGTCCTGTGAAAACGATACATGATGATCCTCCATTCCCTTACTTTCAATATCCGGCAGTATAGCATACTTGCCGGAAAGATACCAGCCAGGATTTACTTTTCAGGCGCTTTGGGATAAAATTGTAAAAAGTTTGTAATCAAGTGCCAAAATCCCGAAGCCCTCGGCGTGCTTGCACGCCGGAGGGCACAGGGATTTATGGCACGCCCCACATGGAGCGCGGAGCACGGCGAAGCAGCGCGGGAGCGCGGAATGCGGGGGGATTGCGGAAATCGAGAATCGATGGAGCAATCCGGATTACAAGGAAATGAAGTACCCCGAAAGGGCTCGGAGTGCTTGCACGCCGGAGAGCGCAGGGATTTATGGCACGGCAGTCATAACGGTATTACATGCCGGAGTACGGCACGGTACGCGGCAAGAGAGGAGGCGGGACTGCGATGAGCGGAAAAACGATCAATGTAACGAGGGCGAGCCTCCCGCCGATTACAGAGTATGAAGCGATGCTGCAGGAGATCTGGGACAGCGCATGGCTGACCAATATGGGCAGGTATCACGAGACACTTCGGGCGGAGCTTCGCCGCTATATGGGGGTTTCGGACATTGAGCTTTTCGTGAACGGACACAGCGCGCTTGAGCTCCTTCTGCAGGCGCTTGAGCTCAAGGGGGAGGTGATCACGACGCCGTTCTCCTTTGCCTCCACGACGCACGCGATCGTGCGGAACAGGCTCCGGCCGGTTTTCTGTGATATCAATGAGCGGGACTATACGCTCGACGTGGAGAAGCTGGAGGGGCTGATCACGGAAAGGACGGCGGCGATCCTCCCGGTGCACGTCTACGGCAACATCTGCGCAGTGCGGGAGATACAGGAGATCGCAGATCGGCACGGGCTGCCGGTCGTCTATGACGCGGCGCACGCCTTCGGGGAGGAGTACGAGGGGAGAGGTGTCGGGAGCTATGGCGACGCATCCATGTTCTCCTTTCACGCGACGAAGGTCTTCCATTCCATCGAGGGCGGCGCGGTGTGCTGCGGCGCGCCCAGAGCGGCGCTGATGCGGAAGCTGTACGAGCTGAAGAACTTCGGGATTCTCGGGAAGGAGGAGGTCGCCTCTGTCGGGGCGAACGGGAAAATGAACGAGTTTGCCGCGGCGATGGGACTCTGTAATCTCCGGCATATCGCGGAATATATCGAGAAGCGGCGGCAGATCTTCGAATGTTATCTCCGGCTCCTCGGCGGGGTCGAGGGCATCTGCCTCCCGGTGCTGAATCCGCGCACGAAGCCAAACTATGCCTATATGCCCGTCCGTTTCCGGGGCTATCGCTTTACGAGGGATGAGATCTACCGGAATCTGGAGCGGGAGGATATCCATGCCCGAAAGTATTTCTATCCCTGCATCAACGATTATGCCTGCTATCGCGGGGAGTATGATGTGCGGGAGACGCCGGTCGCGAAGGTGGTGTCGGAGGAGATTCTGACACTGCCGATCTATCCCGACCTCGAAATGGCGGATGTAGAGCGGATCTGCCGGGTCATTCTGGACGGGAAGGCATAGAGGAGAGACAGATTTGGAAATGAAGATCGAGACGAGAGTGCTGCTGACCGCGATCGGCTCCTTTTCCGCGCCGGCGGTGATAAGGGGGCTGCGGGAGATGGGATTTTCCGTCATTGGCACAGACATCTATGAGAAGGAGTGGGTGGCGGAGAGCGCGGAGGTGGATCGCTTCTATCAGGCCCCGCCGGCGGCCGAGGAGGCGCGCTACCTCTCCTTTCTGCAAGAGCTTATTATAAAGGAAGAAATTTCTTTTTTGGTTCCGCTGATCGATGCGGAGATTGACGTTCTGAACCGGAATCGCGCTCTGCTGGAGCGGTTGGGTGTGACCCTCTGTATGTCGGGGGAGGCGGAGATCAGGCTGCTTCGGAGCAAGCTGTCTCTCACAGAGCGGGTTTCCGGCTGGCTGTCGCGTCCGGAGAATGCGGCATTTTCCGGACAGTTCCGGACGATTCCCACAGAACGGGCGAGCGAGGCGGACTTCGAGACAGTGCGCTACCCGCTGATCCTGAAGCCGGATGACGGCAGGAGCTCGAGCGGCCTTTACCGCATTTATCAGGAGGATCAGCTGGGCTTTGCCTTCTCGAATATCATGGATCCATCGAAGCTGTCGGACGACAGCCTTACGCGTTATCTCGTACAGCCGCTGCTCCGGGGCAATGTCGTCACGGTGGATGTGGTGCGGGATCATAGGGGGAACTGCCTCGTGGCGGCGCGGGAGGAGCTGCTTCGCACCGCAAACGGTGCGGGGCTTTCTGTAAGACTGTTCCGGGATCCGGAGCTGGAGCGCTTCTGCCGGGAGCTCGCCGGAGAGCTTGGGATCCTCGGTGCGGTGAACTTCGAGCTGATTCGGGGAGAGGGCTCCGGCATTTATTATTTCGTGGAATGCAACCCCCGCTTCTCCGGCGGGACGGCGTTCACCGTCCTTTCCGGGCTGCCGCTCGTCCGGGACAGTATGCGGGTATTTCTGGGGGAGGAGCTCGGGGCGCAGCCTGCGCTTCGCGAGGGCTATATGACGAGGAAATATATAGAATGCAGAATGTGACGGAAAAGGACAGAGGAGGCGAGGTGCTGCTCATCATTCCCGCGCACAACGAGGAGGAGAACCTCGTGGAGGTGGTGCGGGATATCGAAGCGCAGGAGGAGAAGCTCTCCTATATTATCGTGTCGGACGGCTCCACTGACGGAACCGTAGCGCTCTGCCGGAGAGAGGGCTACCCCTGCATTGTGCTGCCGGTCAATCTCGGGCTGGCGGGCTGCTTCCAGACCGGCATGAAATACGCGTACCGGGAGGGCTATCAGTATGCCGTACAGTTCGACGGGGACGGGCAGCACAGAGCGGCGGATGTCGCGGTGCTGAAGGAGAAGATGGAAGAGGGCAGCTATGACCTTGTACTGGGCTCCCGCTTTCTGGAGAGGAGGAAGGGAAGCTCCGCAAGGGAGACCGGCTCCCGGCTCCTGACGGCGGTGATCCGCCTCACTACAGGGAAGACGGTCACGGATCCGACCTGCGGGCTCCGCCTCTACAGCCGAAGGGCGATTGGGGACTTCGCGAACCGAATGAATTACGGGCCGGAGCCGGATACCGTGTCCTATCTTATCAAGCGTGGCTACCGTATCGCGGAGGCGGCGGTGGAGATCCGGGAGAGACAGGCGGGACAGTCCTATCTGCGTCCGCTGAATGCTGCATGGTATATGCTGCGGATGCTGGTCAGCATTCTCTTCGTACAGAGGTTTCGGACTTGAGCAGGGGGCGCAGACTCTGGGAGAACGATGTTCTCTGGAATGCAATGGGGAGCCTCTTTTATGCGCTTGCCTCGATGCTGCTTGCTTTTGCGGTGCTTCGGCTTGCAGGGCCGCGGGACGGCGGGATCTTCGGCTTCGGCTTCTCGACGCTGGGACAGCAGCTCTTCATCGTGTCGTACTTCGGGATACGGCCGTTCCATATCACGGATATGCGGGGGGAGTACAGCTTCGGAGAGTATCTCCGGCTTCGGTGCTGGACCTGCGGCGGGGCGGTACTGCTCACCCTGCTCTATCTCTGGGCAATGACGGAGAGCGGCGGGTATTCGCTCCGCCGGAGCCTCATCCTGCTCTGTCTCGTGCTCTGCAAGGTGGCGGACGGGTATGCGGATGTCTATGAGTCGGAGCTGCAGAGGCAGGGCAGACTGTACTGTGCGGGGCAGTCCCTCTTTTTCCGGACGTGGCTTTTGCTCTGCACGCTGCTGGTTTCGCTGGCGCTGTTTGGGGAGCTTCTGCTCTCTGTAGCGCTGTCTGTGTTGATGCAGCTTTTCGGGCTTCTGCTCTTCTCCGTCCGTCCGCTGCGGGCCTGTCCTCCGGATACGAGGAGAAGTGGAGAAGCGGGGATTCAGGGGGTACGGGACGGGGTGCGGCGCGGCTACCCTATGCGGCTTCTCCGGAGCACAGGACTGCTCTTCCTCTCTGTATTCCTGGATTTTTATGTATTTTCCGCCTCGAAGTACGCGGTGGATCAGCGCATGGGTGCGGAGGCGTCAGGGATCTTTAATATTCTCTTCATGCCGGCATCCCTGATTTACCTCCTCGCAAACTTCCTGATCCGTCCGATGCTGACGCGTCTCGCGGAGGAGTTCCGGGAGGAGAGGCGGAGGGCGTTTCTTAGAACCTGCCGTCTGCTCTTCGGCGGGGTAGCGCTGCTCGCTGTGCTGGTCTCGCTGGCGGCGCTCCTTCTGGGCGGCTGGGGACTCGGGATCTTTGAGCTGCTGCTCGGCAGCCGTTACAGAGGCGTCATGCGGAGAGAGCTTCCCAGCTTCCTCCTGCTGATCGCAGGAGGCGGACTTTATGCGCTCTGCAATGTTCAGTATTATATCCTCGTGACGATGCGGCGGCAGAGAGAGATTTTCCTGTCCTATCTGCTCGCAGCCCTTGCCGCCTTTCTCACGGCGGGGCGGATGGTAGGGCGGGGCGGAATCCGCGCGGGCGCGGGAAGCTATTTCCTCCTGATGGGACTTTTGCTTATCATTTTTACGCTTTGGGTGCTTTATGCACTGTATGGGTTTTATCATGGAAAGACAGAATCAAAGGACGGTCGACGTCATCATTCCGACCTATCACCCGGGGGAGAAATTTGACCGGCTGCTGGCGGGACTGTCCCTGCAGCGTTATCCGATCCGCCGCATCATTCTCGTGAATACGGAGGAGGCGGGGCTGGATCCGCTGCGGCTTCGCGGCTATGAGAATATCGAGGTGCATCACATCCGTCGGGAGGCATTCAATCACGGCGCGAGCCGGAACCTCGGGGTGTCCTTCTCCATGGCGGATTATTTTCTCTTTATGACGGATGATGCGGTGCCGCGGGATGAGATGCTCGTGGAGACGCTGGTGCGCGGAATGGAGAGTGATGCGCGGATCGCTGCGGTCTATGGCAGGCAGCTCGCGACGGAGGAGAGCTCCTTTGATGAGCGCTACAGCCGCCGCTTCAACTACCCGGAGCAGTCCTTCGTGAAGGGGATAGAGGATTTGCCGCGGCGGGGCATCAAGACCTTTTTTCAGTCGAATGTCTGCTGTCTCTACCGGAGGGAGATCTTCGACCGGCTGGGCGGCTTCGAGGCGAGTACGATTTTCAATGAGGATATGCTCTACTGCGCGAAGATGCTCCGGGCGGGCTATCTGTCCCGCTACGAGGCGGATGCCTGTGTCCTGCACGCGCATCATTACAGCGGGATAGAGCAGCTCCGCAGAAACTTCGACCTCGGGGTTTCGCAGGCAGAGCATCCGGAGGTCTTCGGCGGGATATCGTCAGAGGGCGAGGGGAGCAGGATGGTTTTTGGCAATGCCCGGGCGCTTATTCGAGAGGGAAAACCGTGGCTTTTGCCGCTTCTCTTTTATCGTTCGGGCTGCAAGCTCCTCGGCTTTTGGCTGGGAAGGAGCTTTCGAAGGCTGCCGGAGAGCTGGGTTCGTGCCATGAGCATGAATAAGATGTATTGGAGGCAGAAAAGGCGATGACAGATTTACTGCGTGTGATTCTCATTATGGTTTCTGTGCTGACCTGTGCGGTTCTGAACCGGCGGATCCGCAGATCGAAAACAAGCATTGAGAGCTCGGTCTTCTGGATCCTGCTGTCGCTGCTTCTCGTGCTTTTTGCCCTTTTTCCGGTGCTGCCGGATATGCTGGCGCATCTTCTGGGGATCTATTCGACAGCGAACTTCCTTTTCCTGTTCACGATTTTCCTGCTGCTGCTCTGTCAGTTCCATCTGAGCATGGAGCTTTCCCGCACCGAGGAAAGACTGAAAACACTGGTACAGGAGATTGCGCTGGAGAAGAGGGACAGAGAGGAGCAGGAGGAAGAGACGGAACAGAGGGAGCCGGCATGAGCGCGCTGCCTCTGCTTCGGACGATCGGGGACGGCTTTCTGCTGCGATGGCTGCTCCTGCTTTCCGCTGTTCTTTTTCTGCTTCTTCTGGGGAGCCTCCTCCTTTTCCGGAGGAAGGGGATACAGCTCTGGCAGGTCTATATCCCAGTCGTGCTTTCGCTGGGGCTTTGCTACAGCTTCGTGCTTCCGCCGCTCTCCGCGCCGGATGAGGTGGTGCACTATATCGGCGCCTACGAGCTCTCGAGCCGTATACTGGGGCGGCCCTCTCCGCTCTATGACAGCGAGGGACAGCTTCTGATCCGTGCGGAGGATACCTTCATCGACGACTGGCAGGGAGACGGAGATCCGGACAATGCGACGGTAGTCGGGAGACATCTTACACGCGAGCTCTATGAGGAGCTGCACCGGCGGGGCTTCGGTGCGGGGGAGGAGAGCGGCTATCATTTCACACTGCAGCTTCCGGTGGAGACGACGAGGCTCGCTTATCTTTTTCCGGCGCTTGGCTTCTCTGCCGCGCGGCTTCTGGGACTGGGCGGCTTCGGACTTCTTTACTTCGGACGCTGGATGAACCTGCTTTTCTTCACGATGCTGGGCGGAATGGCGGTGCGGCGGACACCGGTCGGAAGGGAGCTTTTCTTCGGCGTTTCCCTGCTCCCGATGCTGCTGGAGCTTGCAAGCTCTCTCTCCTATGACTGCTTCCTGCTGGGGCTGAGCTTCTATCTGACGGCGGTAATGTTGGATCTCGCGCTTTCGAAGCCCTGTGTCACAGGGCGGGATGTGCTGACGCTGTCCCTCCTTGCGGTGCTGCTCTCCCCCTGCAAGATAGTCTATTCTTTGCTCTTTCTCGGCTGCTTTCTGATCCCACCCCGGAAGTTCCGATCAAAGAGACATTACCTCGGCTGCATCCTCCTGATCGGGACGCTGATGCTGGGAGCAATCCTCTGGAGCAACCTTCCGGCGCTCCTTCGGTATGTTTTCCCTGCCGCAGGTACGACGCATTCCGTGGACTGGGTGGAGAATGCCGCTTCGGCGGAGACCTATGATTTGCAGGAATTGCTGAAAACCCCTATAATACTACTGAAGATCCTCCGGAACACGGTGCAGATTCAGGGCGGCTATTACCTTTATACCATGGCGGGCGGCGCACTCGGGCATCTTGAGGAGGGACTGGGACTGGGACTTCCGGGGCTCTGGTTCTTTTATGGGCTTCTGCTGCTCCTCAATCTGTTCGGGAGCGCAGCGGAGCCGCGGATCCCGCTTTTTCGGCGGCTGCTCTGCTTCCTGAGCGTGCTGTCGGTTTCCGTGCTGCTGCTCGTCAGCATGCTGACGGCGTACACGCCGCTTCGGACGGATTATGCCTTGGGCGTGCAGGGACGCTACTTCCTTCCGCTGCTTCCGCTTTTCGCGATGAGCTTCCATGGAAGAGGAGAAGCGCTGCTCCTTCAAAGAGGCGGGAGCTTCGGGAGAATGCAGGGCTTCGGTGCTTCGGCGCTGCTCTTCACAGAGCTGCTCGGAAACGCCGTGCTGCTGCTGCTGCTCTTTCTCCGGATTTCGCTGCGAACCCTGTGATGGATCAGATCACCCATCGCAAGCGATTGCTCTGAACCGCTCAAAGCTCTTCGCCAGAGGGGCAGCGCAGTCCTTCGAACTGCGCTCAACCGCGTGGCTCCCCCGATCAAAGATCGGGGGCAGGCAGGTATTCGCGCTTTCGTGATGTTTACCCATCGCTTTGTGCTCATACCTGTTGTCCCGTCCGATAAACATACGTCTGCCCGTGCAAGCACGGCATCCATATGTTTGCTGTCCGGGGACTTATACAGTATAATTCGAGTTTCCTTAGAAAGGCTTTTAAGAATATAAGATTATGAGAGCAATCCTTCAACTGCTAAAGAATATCAAGGAAAAACGGCGGATGATCTGGGATCTCGCATGGGCAGACTTCCGGAAGCGCTTCGTCGGCTCCTATTTCGGCATGCTCTGGATGTTTATTCAGCCGCTGGTCACCATCGCGATCTACGCCTTTATCTTCGGCCCTCACGGCTTCAAGTCGACACCGCCGGTGCCGAATGTGAGCTATACGCTCTGGCTGGTTCCGGGGATTGTACCGTGGTTCTTCTTCTCCGAGGCGCTGAATACGATCACGGGCATCCTGCAGGAATACAGCTATCTCGTAAAAAAGGTGGTGTTTCCGATCGAGCTTCTGCCGGTCATCAAGCTGCTGAGCTGCGGCTTCGTTCATCTCTTCTTTTTCCTCGTCATGCTGGCGTTTTATCTGCTGAGCGGGGAAGCGCCGCGATTCGCATGGATGCAGGCACTGTATTATTCCTTCGCTGCCGGGATGCTGGCGCTGGGACTCGGCTTCTTCACGAGCGCGATCAATGTCTTTTTCAAGGATATGCAGCAGATCGTCGGCATTCTCCTGCAGTTTGGGATCTGGATGTGTCCGATCATGTACGATGAGGCGCTTTTCACGAAAGGGCGTCCGTGGATGTCCGTGCTCTTCAAGCTGAATCCCTTTTACTATATCGTGGCAGGGTACCGGGATTCCATGCTTACGGGTGCGCCGTTCTGGATGCGTCCGCAGCTGGGATTCTATTTCTGGCTGGTAACGGCGATATTCTTTGTGCTGGGGCTCTGTTTCTTCCGGAAGCTGCGTCCGCATTTTTCTGATGTACTCTGAGGAGGCTTTATTATGCTGCATCTGATTTCAGTGGTGTTTGTGGTCGGCTCCTTCCTGCTGTTCGGGAGCCTGCGGCTTCTGAAAATGAGGGGAATGCCGGAAAAGGAGAGGGCTGCCTGCGCGCTCCCTGTGGTACAGGCTGCCTTCCGGCGGACGCTTAGGGCGGCAGGAGTGACGGTGGAGGCCGAGGGGCTGGAGAATATCCCGGAGAAGGAGGCGGTGCTCTTCGTGGGAAACCATCGCTCCTGCTTTGATGTGGTAATCGGCTATACCCTCGTGAAGGGACCGACCGGCTTCATCGCGAAGAAGGAGCTCGGGCGCTTCCGGCTGCTCCGTAGGTGGATGGAGGCACTCGGCTGCCGATTTCTGGATCGGGACAATGTGAAGCAAAACCTGAAGGTCATCCTCGCCGCTATTAAGGATGTGAAGGAGGGACGCTCGATCTGGATCTATCCGGAGGGAACGCGGAGCGAGGAGGATGAGCTTTTGATGCTTCCATTCAAGGACGGTTCGTTCAAGATTGCGGAGAAGAGCGGCTGCCGAATCGTGCCGGTCGCGATGCACGGGACACGGAATATATTAGAGGCGGACTTCCCGCGGATTCATCCGACCCATGTGCGGGTGAAGATCGGGGAGCCGGTGCAGCTTCTCGAGCTCTCCGAGGAGGAGCGGCAGCAGATCGGCGAGTATATGAGGGAGAAGCTCCGCGGCTACCTCCGGGAGCTTAGGGAAGAACAGGAATAAGAACAGAAACAAGGGCGCGCCGCTGTCAAAGGAGGCAGGGCATTCGGCGGGGAGAAGAGCAGAGAAGGAGAGTGCATGGGGCTCAGGGAGCTTAGGGAGGAACTGGACAGGCTGGATCAGGAGATTGTCAGGCTCTATACAGAGCGGCTTTCAGTCTGCGGGGCGGTAGCACGGGACAAGCTCCGAACCGGAAAAGCAGTGCTGGATCCGGAAAGGGAGCGGCAGAAGCTCTCGGCAGTCGAAGCATTGGCGGAGAGTGATTTTGAAAAAAAGGCGGTGCGGGAGCTCTACCGGCAGCTGATGACGGTATCCCGCAGGCTGCAGCTCGGGATACTGCAGGAGGCGGGACGAGGCACGGAGCTTCCGTTCCGAGAGCTTCCGGAGCTCCCTAAACGGCAGAAGACGGTAGCCTATCAGGGGATCGAGGGCGCATATGCATATCTTGCGGCGAGGGAAGCGTTCGGAGCGGATGCTGCCTTTCGTGCGGCGGAGAGCTGGCGGGAGGGCATGGAGCTCGTGCGAAGCGGGGAGGCGGATTACATGGTGCTTCCCATTGAGAATTCCTCGCATGGCGCGGTATATGATAATCTGGATCTGCTGCTGGAATATCCTGAGCTTGTGATACAGGAGGAGATCGACCTCCCGGTAGAGCATGCGCTTATCGCGGCGGAGGGGGCTGTGCTGTCCGGGATACGTCGGGTTTATTCGCATCCGCAGGCGCTCGGACAGTGCCGGAGCTTCTTCCGGGCACATTCGGAAATCACGGCGGTGCCGGCAGAGAATACGGCGCTTGCCGCGAAGCTGGTCGCGGAGTCGGGAGATCTGTCTGCCGCTGCGCTCGCCAGCGAGACCGCTGCCGCGCTCTATGGGCTCCGGATCCTGCAAAGAAGAGTGAATCAGGAGCGGAGCAATACGACGCGCTTCCTCGTGCTCGGTGCGGAGCACGTCTACCGGAGAGGGGCAGGGAAGGTCAGTATCTTCTTCGAGACGGGACACCATCCCGGCGCGCTCTACAATATCCTCGGCAATTTCCTCTTTAACGATGTGAATATGCGGATGATACAGTCGCGTCCGATTCCGGACAAGCCCTTCGAGTATCGCTTCTTCGCAGACATCGAGGGGAAGCTTTCAGAGGACAAGGTACGGAATGCGCTGAACGGCATCGCGCAGGAGACCGCGGCGTTCCGGATTTTGGGGTGCTATTAGGATGGAGGATAAAATGTCACAGATCAATATTTTGGTGGTGGATGACGAGAGGGAAATCGCGGAGCTGGTGGAGATCTATCTCGTGAGCGACGGTTACAGGGTTTTCAAGGCATACAATGCGGAGGACGGGCTTCGGATCCTCGGGGAGCAGGAGATCCATCTGGTGCTCCTCGACATCATGATGCCGGGAATGAGCGGGCTGGATATGTGCAGGAGGATTCGCGAGAGCTCCAACATTCCGGTCATCATGCTTTCCGCGAAGTCCACGGATCTGGACAAGATCGTCGGACTCACCGGAGGCGCTGACGACTATGTCACGAAGCCCTTTAACCCGCTGGAGCTGACGGCGCGTGTGAAGTCCCAGCTTCGCCGCTATACGCAGCTCAATCCGAACGCCTCGAACCAGTTCGGGGGCAACGAAATCCATATCCGGGAGATGAGTATCAATAAGGATAACCACAGGGTGCTGATCGACGGAGAGGACATCAAGCTGACGCCGATCGAGTTCGACATCCTCTTTCTCCTCGCCTCCCATCCCGGCAAGGTCTTCTCCACGGACGAAATTTTCGAGAAGGTCTGGAATGAGAAGGTCTATGAGGCGAACAATACCGTCATGGTACATATCCGGCGGCTCCGCGGCAAGATGAAGGAGGATCAGCGGGAGAACAAGATTATCACGACGGTGTGGGGAGTGGGCTATAAGATCGAGAAGTAACGAAACGCCGCGGCAGCGCGTGAAAAGGAACGGGCGATGAGGCAGGAAGAAAAGAAAAACACCATAACGCACCATTCCGGGCGCGGCTATATGCTGCAGCTCCTGTTCCATATCGGACTGTCTACGCTCGTATGCATGGTGCTGGAGGTCTTCTTCGTGACGAATATCACGGCGCTGACAGACTATCTCTACCAGACCGGAGACGAGTCCGGCATGGTACAGGGCTTCCGCTCCGGTTCCGTCATCAGCATCCTGCTCTATGTCCTGCTGGGGATCCTGCTGTTCTCTCTGACCTTTCTCCTCCTGCAGCGGAAGAACGCACGGGACATCGAGAGGATCGCGAGGGCGGTGGAGCAGATTTCGGCGGGAGACCTGGAGACAGAGCTCAGTCTGGAGGGGGAGGGCGAGCTGCAGCATATTGCCGAGTCGATCAGCCGTATGGAGAGAGATATTCTGGAGCTGCTCGGCAGAGAGCGGGGCGCGGAGCAGTCCAAGACCGAGCTGATCACCAATGTGGCGCATGACCTCCGGACACCGTTGACCTCCATTCTGGGGTATCTGGAGCTTCTGCGGAAAAAAAAAGGTCTGGATCCGGAGCAAAGAGAGCGTTACCTCGAGATTGCCTATACGAAAGCGAAGCGCCTGCAGAAGCTGATCGAGGAGCTCTTCGGCTTCACGAAGCTGTCCTACGGAAGACTTAACATGAATGTCCGGCAGCTGGATATCGTGCGGCTGCTCTCTCAGCTCGTCGAGGAGAGCTATCCCAGCTTCGAGAAGCAGGGCTTGAGCTATGAGTTCACGGCGAACTGCGCAAGCTGCATGATGGAGGGGGATCCTGATCTATTGGTTCGGCTGCTGGACAATCTGCTCAGCAATGCGATCAAGTACGGGGCGGAGGGAAAGCGCGTTATCGTGCGGCTCCGCGCAGAGAAGAAGCGGGTCACAATCAAAGTCGTGAACTACGGCTATGTCATCCCGGAGGAGGAGCTGCCTCTGATCTTCGACAAGTTCTACCGGGTGGAGCATTCCCGCGCAGAAGGCACGGGCGGAACCGGGCTGGGACTGGCGATCGTGAAGAATATCACGGAGATGCATCACGGGACGATCAGTGTTTCCTCGGATCTCTCCGGAACCTGCTTCACTGTGAAGCTGCCGCTTCGCTATGTGCCGGAGCCGGAGGGCTTCGGAGATACAGCAATGGAAGGAAAGGGGGGATCTCTGTGAAGCTGCATTCTTTTTTGGGGCTGTTCCTGCTGTTTCTCTGCATCGCCTGCTTCTCCGCCGGCTGCGGCAGGAGGGTTCCCTTCGCGGAGCGGGAGGAGGCAGAGCGCTATCTGGAGGCGGAGTATCCGGATCGCGCCATTACACTTTCAGAGAAGTATCGGGAAAGCTGGGGGCTGATTCAGGACAGGCGGTGGTGGAGCTTCACCATGGAGGGCTATCCGGAGGATACCTTTCATGTGTACAGTATGGTCGGCTGGGGTATGCTGCCCATCAAAATGTATCGCAGTATGGCGACAGATGTCGGGACTGTGGTGCGGGAAAGGCTCATCGGAGATTTCGAGAAGAATCAGCTGCCTGCCTTTGACAAAAAGACGCGCAGGCTGTGGAAGGGACTTCACGGGTATGAGGTCATACTGCGGATTGACAGCGTTGCAGAGCTGGAGACGGCGCTTCGGCTGATCGCCGCTTCGGAGGAGACTCTGGCAGAGGAAGAACGGAAGCTGGAGTTTTCAAGCTACTATACCATCTCAATGCAGATAGAGCGGAAGGCACCGGATCTGGGGGCGACGCTGCTCGGAACAGTGGATTGTATTGATTATGAGGAGCTGCCCTTCGGCAGAAGCCGCGTATCATTTTCCGCAGAGTATAGAACGGGGGATGATCCGGAGGAGACAGCGCAGCGCTTCCGGGACTCGGTACTCCTGTATTATATGATTACGGCGGACAGTGGAAACGGCATCGACGAGGCGGCGAAGCAGAGCTGGTGTGAGGTGCAGCGCAGGAAGCAGCAGGACATGGAAGAGGAGTATAGAGGCTGGCGTTATGTCTGGCTGGAACAGGGAAAGCAAACAGATCTTATGGCGATGGAGGTGATGACAGAGGACGGAGGAGACGAGCAGCTTCCCGGTATTTATCTGAGCTATCCGGAGGCCCGGGAGCTGTTTCTCCGGCAGGGACTCAGGGTGAAGGGAGGCGCAGACCGCTTCACTGTGACAGGGGTGACGGGGGATGTCTATCAGTTTGACAGCAGCTATTATCACAAAAGCAATGGAAGAGACTACAAAAAGAACGGAGAGGATCGCCTTTTTGCCAAAACGAACAACGGGCTGACGATCTGGGCGGTAGATGACGAGACCATAGAGGAGGTATCCGGCGTGCGGCTCCGGGAGCTGCTGCGTTAAGCGGCGGGAAGGAGCAGCGGAGCCGCCATACGGCAGGAGGAAAGGCGTATTATACGAGTATGAACAGAATGCGAGGGGGATTTTGGCGAAGAAAAGAGGGAAGAGGGGTAAGGCATGCTGCTGCGGTCATTTTTCCGCTGCTTCTTTTCTTTCTTCTTCTCTTTTCCTTTTCTGCCCATGCAGACAGCATTAAGCTGAATCTCACCTACGGCTATCAGAACACGGCGAAGGCAGGGCGCTTTCTGCCGCTCCGGATCGACATGGAAAATACAACGGAGGAGACCTTCGCAGGCTATGCCCACGTCTACCTCGCGGAATCCGGCAGCAGTATGTATGAATATCGTTATCCGGCGCTGGTCGAGGCGGAGTCGGCGACGAGTCTTGCGGTAAATATCGCGCTGGGAACCGGTGTGAATCAGCTTCTCGTGACGGCGGAGGGGAGGGATGGCACCGTCTACGGAAGCAGACGGATCGGATTGGATGTCGCCTCCTCCGATGCTGAGCTGATTATCGGGCTTCTGTCGGAGCGTGCGGATGCGCTCTCGTACTTTCAGGGCGTGAGCCTGTATGACGGACTGCTTCGCAGCAGGACGGTGCAGCTGGATCCGGAAAAGATGCCGCAGGATGAAACGGAGCTGGATCAGCTCGATCTGATCCTGATCTCGGATTTCGAGCTTTCGAGGCTGAAGGCGAATGAGGCGGCGGCGATCAATCGATGGGTTTCCGGCGGCGGCACGCTGCTGCTCGGGAGCGGGAGCCGGGGGAACAGCGCGCTCAGTCCCTACTATGACGAGCTGCTCCGGACAGAGCTCAGCCCCGGAGAGCGCAGCGTGGATATGGGGGTGGAGGCAGATGGGCAGGAGGTGTACCAGAGTCTGTATGCGGCACCGGTTTACCTCTTCGGCGGCAGAGAGCGGCTGCTGTCCGACGGCGCTCCGATGCTGTCTGTCGTATCCAGAGGCGCAGGGCTGATCGCGGTCAGCGCTTACGACTTCTGTGAGCTGCAGCGCTTCGGAACGGAGCAGCCGGCTTATGTAGATCTCCTGCTTCGGGAGATTCTCGGGGAGCGGCGCCTCGACCGGCTTTCGGTTTCCGCGACGGAGAAGAGCCTCAGGAACTACTGGGACATAGAGCTTCTCCTGAACCGTTCGGATCTCTCGAAGCTGCCGGGGGTGGGGCTCTATCTTCTGCTGCTTCTGAGCTATGTTCTGCTGATCGGGCCGGTGCTTCGCCTCCTTCTGCGAGGGCAGGGAGCGCTCCGCCTGTATCGTCCGGCGGTGCTTCTGCTTTCCTGTCTCTTCGCACTGCTCGTTTGGGTTATGGGGATCAATACGCGGCTCAGCGGCAGCTTCCTGACCTATGTCCGCTGGAAGGACTATTCCGCGGACTCTATCGACGAGACGGATATCCTGAATCTGCGCTCTCCCTATGGGGAGGAGTATGGAATGGATATCAAAACGGAGTACGGCGTTTATCCGATGCTGAAGGGAACGGACTATACCGGAGATCTCTCGGAGCTTCGTGCAGGGGGAGACATCGCCGATACCAGCATTTCCTACTTTCGGAATCACACCGCGCTTCGAATCCGGGGGGAAGCGCCGTTTACCGCGAAATACTTCGAGCTTCACAACAAGATTCCGAATACCGGGGAGCACTTTGAGGGGGAGGTGCGCTATTTTGACGGAGCGCTGTCCGGTACGGTGACGAACGGAACGGCGCAGACGCTCTATGACGCCGCGATTCTTCTGTATGGGAGACTGATCCGCCTCGGACGGCTGGAGCCGGGACAGACGGTGCCGCTTTCCGGGCTTTCGGTCGAGACAGTGCCGGTGCAGAACAGCGCATGGACGGCGAGCCGGATCGCGAACGGCAGCGGCAGGGCACTCCTTGGCTACTATCTCTCGTCGGAGCTGAACGGGTATTTCTCCCATGCGAAGCTGATCGGCTTCTTCCATGACGATCCGCTGGATTTTACAGAGAATACGCAGATAGAGCGCTATGGCGTCACCATGGCGCTTGCCTCCCTGCCCCTCACGGAGGAGAGAGACGGGGAGGCGGAGTATCCGGCGCTGAGTCTGGAGCCGGAGGCAGAGTCCGGGGATTATGAGGACAATACGATTTCGCCGCTCTTCCCGGCGGTTCTCTCCTATTCCTTCGGGCAGGGGGAGAAGCTTCTGAAGCTTCGCTTCGAGAGCCTGAGCCTGCCCTCTTCAGTGACGGAGGAGAGCTTTCGTCTGCTGCCATTTCAGGGAAGCATGAGCCTCTACAATTACCGGAGCGGCGGCTATGATAATGTGGATTACTGGACGGTGGCGCTGTCCGGGGAGGCACTCGCGCCCTATCTGAATGAGGAGAATGTGCTCCGCATCCGCTATACACCGAGAGATGAGGGACGCAGCGCTTTTACGCGTCTCTACCTCCCGATGCCGATCGTCACGGCGGAGGAGACGGAGATCAAGGAAAACGGGACGGTTCCTGTGATTAGGGTGCAGAACGGTGCAGCAGTCTCGGCGGATTCCGAAGAGGAGACGGAGGAGGCCGGGACGGCTGCCGCTTCGGAGGGAGAGACGGGATGATAGAGCTTCGTAAGCTTAGGAAGAGCTACGGAAGCCGGCAGGCGCTGGACGGGCTGAGCCTGACCGTACCGGACGGCGCAGCATATGGGCTGATCGGGCCGAACGGCGCGGGAAAAAGCACAGTTCTCCGTCTGCTTCTGGGGCTGGAAAGTGCGGACAGCGGAGAGCTCTGGCTGGATGGGATGCGGCCGGACTCGAATGTAAGGCGGCTGAAAAAGAGGATCGGCTATGCGGCGGACAGCTTCGGCTCCTATCCGGGGCTGGAGGTCGGGGAATATATGCGCTTTTTTGCCGCCTGCTACGAGCTCTCCGGCACAGCGGTGACGCGGCGGATACAGCTCCTGCTCGAGCAGGCGGGGCTTATGGGGAGAGAGGGGCAGCAGGTAGACAGCCTGTCCCGGGGGCAGCAGCAGAGGCTCTCCATCGCGAGAGCGCTGATTCATGACCCGAGGATATTGATTCTGGACGAACCGACAGAGGGAATAGAGCCTGGCAGCCGGCAGGCGCTGCTCCGGTTCCTGTCCGAGCTCTCCGGCGAGGGCAAGACGCTGCTCGTATCCGCGAGACAGCTCTCCGAGCTTTCGGGACTCTGCACGCATGTCGGGATACTGGATCACGGCAGGCTGCTGATAGAGGGAGAGGTCTCGGAGGTACTGCGAAGCGTCAATGCGTCAAGCCCGATCGTGCTTTCGATAGCGGGTGCGCTGCCGGAGACCATGCGGATACTCAGGAGGGATCGGAAAGTCCGTGCCCTCAGCATTCGAAACAGAGAGATCTGGATACACTATGACGGCACAGAGGAGGAGGAAGCGGGACTTCTGGCGGAGCTCGTGGCGGCGGGGATCCCGGTACGGGGCTTTCACCGGGAGAAGGGAGATCTGGAGGCGATTTTTCTCCGCCTGAATGGAAATCGAGGCGAAAGGACGGTGACGAGCTATGAGACAGAATCCGATTTTCCGGAGAGATGAGCTGCTGCTGAATCGCGGATATATGCTGACGGCGCTGCTCATCGTGGTGAACGCGGTCTTTTCCGTGCTGGTGCTGATCAATCTCTATGCCCTTTCCCTGCGCGCTATGGAGACGGGAGAGATTCGCTATCGCGCCTTTCTGGAGCTCTACTATGCCCTTGCCGCGGCGGAGCTTTTGCTGCTCCTGCTGCTGGGACCTGCGCTGACTGCGCCGGCGCTCACGGGGGAACGGGAGCGAAGGACGCTGCCGCTTCTCCTGACGACACTGCTTACGCCGGCAGATCTCGTGCTCGGGAAGTTTTTCAGCGCGCTGAGCGCGCTCGGTACGCTCGGCGCGAGCACCCTGCCGCTCCTCCTGACCGGCTTCGTCTACGGCGGGATCGGCAGCGGGGAGCTGTTTCTCTTCCTGCTGCTTTATCTGCTTACGGCGGTATTCTCCGCGGCGGCGGGCATGCTGTTTTCCGCCCTGTGCAGGAGCACGGCGGCAGCGATGCTCGGAAGCTACAGTCTGGTTTTCGTGACGGCGGGGCTTCTCGTGCCGCTCTATCTCTACCGCGGACTGCTTCCGCTTCCGGCGCCGCTCCTGCTGTTTCTCTCCGCCGCGGGGCTTCTGCTGCTTTCCGCTCTCTTCCTCTGGATCAGCCTCCGGAGGATTTCTCCGGGGAAGAGGCGGACGGGCTCCGCGTGAGGACGGCAAGAAGTGCTTGCAAAGGAAGGAGCGATGGCGTAGGATAATATTTCATATATGATGCGATGCGTCATGTGCAGGCTGAGGAGGGAGGACAGTATGAATTCCTGTATCATGATCGGGGTTGCGGGCGGCTCCGGCTCCGGCAAGTCGACCTTTACCAACCGGCTGAAGGATGCCTTTGGGGATCGGGTCACGGTTATTTATCATGACAATTACTATAAGTCCAATGACGGCGTTCCCTTCGAGATCCGGCAGAGGGAGAACTACGATCATCCGAGCGCCTTCGAAACAGATCTGCTGATCCGCCATCTGAAGGCGCTTCGCAGAGGGGAGAAGGTGCAGTGTCCGGTTTACAATTATTCCGAGCACAACCGCACGAGGGAGACAATAGAGCTCGCGCCCTCGAGGATCATCATTGTCGAGGGGATTCTGGTGCTGGAGAATCCGGAGCTTCGTTCCCTCTTCGACATCAAGGTCTATGTGGAGGCGGATGCCGACGAGCGGATCATTCGCAGGATCATTCGGGACGTAACGGAGAGGGGACGTCATGTCGAGGATATTTCGGAGCAGTATCTGACGACGGTGAAGCCGATGCACTACCTCTATGTAGAGCCGACCCGGGCGACAGCGGATATCGTCATTAACAGCGGGATGAATGATGTTGCCTTCGATTTGATGCGAACCAAGATCGAGAGTCTGCTTCGTCCGGAATGAGCGGACAGAGAGGGGGAGAATATGAACTACCAGTCGACAAGAGGCGGGGAAACGGGGGTCAGCCCGAGCCTCGCGATCCTGAAGGGACTTGCCGCGGACGGCGGGCTTTTCGTGCCGGAGGAGCTGCCGCGCCTTGACGGTAGGCCGGAGGATTTCAGGGAACTCTCCTATCAGGAGACTGCATACCGCGTGATGAAGCAGTTTTTCACGGACTTCACGGAGGAGGAGCTGCGCTGCTGCGTTGCTGCTGCCTATGACGGAAAGTTCGACACTGCGTCGATTGCGCCGCTCGAGAAGCGGGACGGCTGCTATTTTCTCGAGCTTTTTCACGGGAGAACCATCGCCTTCAAGGACATGGCGCTTTCGATTCTGCCGCATCTGATGGTTACCAGTGCGCGGAAGAACGGCGTGGAGGATCGCATCGTGATCCTGACGGCGACCTCCGGGGATACCGGCAAGGCGGCGATGGCAGGCTTTCAGGATGTGCCGGGGACGGAGATCATCGTCTTCTATCCGAAGGATGGCGTTTCCCGCTTTCAGGAACTGCAGATGCGGACGCAGAATGGCGGGAATACCCATGTTTCCGCCATTCTGGGGAACTTCGATGACGCGCAGACCGGTGTCAAGCAGATCTTCGGGGACAAGGCGTTCCGGGAGAGACTGAAGAGGCGCGGGCTGATCCTCTCCTCTGCGAATTCCATCAATATCGGACGTCTCATCCCGCAGGTGGCATACTATGTCTATGCGTACGCACAGCTGCTCTCCTCCGGAGAGCTCGAGAACGGGGAGGAAATCAATGTCTGCGTGCCGACCGGTAATTTCGGCAATATTCTCGCTGCGAAGCTGGCAAAGGAGATGGGGATCCCGATCGCGAAGCTGCTCTGCGCTTCCAATGAGAACCGGGTGCTTACCGACTTTTTCCGGGACGGGATCTATGACAGGAACCGCCCCTTCCTGCTGACGAGCTCTCCGTCCATGGATATCCTGCTCTCCTCCAACCTCGAACGGCTGCTCTATCTCTCCGCGGGACGGAATTCGGAGAAAACCGCAGCGCTGATGCGGGAGCTCGGCGCAGAGGGAAGGTATCGGGTTGACGACAGGATGCGGGACTTCATGGGAGATTTCTACGGCGGCTGCGCCGCGGAGCCGGAGGTATTCGCCTGCATCCGCGCACTGTATGAGAAGAGCGGCTATGTCATCGACCCGCATACAGCGGTGGCAAAGGCGGTTTATGACCGTTACCGGAGCGAGACGGGAGACCGGAGAAAGACGGTGATCGCCGCTACCGCGAGCCCCTTCAAGTTTGCGCCGGCAGTAATGCAGGCATTGTCGGAGGACTGCGGAGATGGGGATATTTTCCGTCTGATCGACCGGCTCTCAGAGATATCGGGCGTTGTGGAGCCCGAGGCGGTGCGGGAGGTCAGGAACGCACCGCTCCGTCACGATACGGTATCTGCGGTTGCGGAGATGGAAAAAACAGTGGAGGGCTTCCTCCGTTAAGAGAAGCGGTCTTCGGATCGCAGAAAGGGCTGCCCTGTTCTTTTTTTTAAGAAAAGGGTAGTTTTTTTCAACAGGCCATGTTAATATCTTAACGAGCTTCGGATTGTAGACGGGGAAGCCCTTTCGTTGTATGATAGGGGCAGTCAGCGGCACGAGCGCTGTGCGCAGCGAGACGAAGTATAAGACAAATACAGTGTGGAATACCGGAAATTCCGGCGTGAGGATGGATAGGCTGAATGGGAGGTAATTGCGATGTTAGTAAATGCGAAGGAAATGCTGGATAAGGCGCTTGCCGGACACTATGCGGTTCCGCAGTTCAATATCAATGATCTGGAGTGGACGAAGTCCGTGCTGC
Organism: Oribacterium sp. oral taxon 102; assembly: GCF_013394775.1. NCBI lineage: Bacteria > Bacillati > Bacillota > Clostridia > Lachnospirales > Lachnospiraceae > Oribacterium > Oribacterium sp. oral taxon 102. Next base: position 2,378,076 of record NZ_JABXYT010000001.1, on the reverse strand, counting down.
TCGCCTGTGAGGAGATGAAGTCTCCGGTGATCCTCGGGGTTTCCGAGGGTGCCGGCAAGTATATGACCGGCTTCAAGACGGTGGCGGCTATGGTCAGGGAGATGGACAAGAGTCTCGGCATCACGGTACCGGTAGCGCTGCATCTGGATCATGGAACCTATGAGGGGAGCTATAAGTGCATCGAGGCAGGCTTCACCTCTATCATGTTCGATGGCTCACACTATGAGATCGACGAGAATGTAGCGAAGACGACCGAGCTGGTAGCCGCCGCGCATAAGGCAGGGCTTTCCATCGAGGCGGAGGTCGGCTCCATCGGCGGAGAGGAAGACGGCGTGATAGGCATGGGCGAGTGCGCAGATCCGGAGGAATGCAAGCGGATCGCAGATCTGGGCGTGGACTTCCTCGCAGCAGGCATCGGCAACATTCACGGTATCTATCCGGAGAACTGGCAGGGGCTCTCCTTCGATACGCTTGCGGCGATCAAGGAGAAGATCGGCGCAGCGCTTCCCCTGGTGCTGCACGGCGGTTCCGGCATTCCGGAGGATCAGATCAGGAAGGCGATTTCTCTCGGCGTTTCCAAGATCAATGTGAATACGGAGCTGCAGCTCGTATTTGCGAGGGCGACCAGAGAGTACATCGAGGCAGGCAACGACAGGAAGGGCAAGGGCTATGATCCGCGGAAGCTGCTGAAGCCGGGGGCAGATGCCATCATCGAGGAGTGTAAGAATAAGATCCGTCTCTTCGGCTCTGACAACAAGGCATAAAGATAAAGGAAATGCGCCGCTGCGGATGCAGCGGCGTCTTTTACTGTATAAGTCCCTGTCAAGCGAACAAACACGAAGCGATGTGTAAATATCGCGGATTCACTGAGATCTGCAAGACCGAAGGGAAGCGTAATACGGAGCAGCGAGCAGAACGGAGAGGATTGGTGGAGCCGAAGCTTTCGGCATGGAAGCTTTCTTAGGAGGCGGCGTGAACGATAGGGGCATAACAGAGGGAGGAGAAATGAACGGAGAGCTGCGTCTGTCTCTCACTGCGTCAGAGGAGAGGGCGGTATCGGAGCTGATTCGGCTCTGCAATGAGGCGGACAATACGAGTTACGATACCGCGGCAGAATGGGACTTCTGCTATCTTTATGAAAATCCGGGAGAGGCGGAGAGCGGTGTTCGGGAGCCCCTGCTCTCGGTACTCTTCGGCTATCGGATCGGAGAGCGGGAGCAGGGACGGGAGGTGCTGGAGCTATCTGCCTTCACGCACCCCCGGCTGCGGAGGCAGGGGCTCCTTCGGGGAAGCCTGAATGCGCTTCAGGACGATTTTCGGGACTTCAGCTGGCATTTCGTGCTGAAGCCTCTGCGGACGGCGGAGGGCGTTCGGGAGGGAAGACTGCCGGAAAGTGCGGAGAAAACCGTCCGGGCGCTCAGCTTCCGCAGACTTCACGATGAGCTTTTCCTGAGAAAGACACTTACGCGCGGGATCGCGAATCCCGGAGACAGTCTCTCGAATCGTTATGGGGAGCTGCATTTCACACCCTATCATACTGATACGCTCTATCTCTATGGTCTGCTCGTCTATGACCGCTATCTCGGACAGGGACATGGAAGGGCGCTGATGGAGGCGGCGGAGCATTTCGAGTCGGGACCGTACCGGCAGATCCTTCTGCAGGTCAGCTCCCGGAACGAGATCGCCTGCGGGCTCTATGCCAGTCTGGGCTATGAGGTCGTCGACAGGAGCATGGTTTATGCGTTCTCTTGTAAAGAGCGCAGCTGATATGCTATGATTACAGCGGCTTAGCTGTGCGCAGGATGCGTACGGAATGCGCGCGGAACGAAGTGAGCCTTTGGAGGAGAGGAGATCGGATGGAAAGAGTATTTAAAACGATGCGCACGGCAGGCGCGGGTTCTATCGTGCTCGGTGTGGTCGTGCTGCTTACGGGGCTTACGGTCGGTGTGCTGTCCATCGTGAACGGTGCGCTGCTGCTGCGGAGAAAGAACGAACTGACCTTCTGAGTATGGAGAGGCGGTTCCGGAGAAGAGGACGGAAGAAGAGAATGACACGGAACCGCTGGATCGGTGTCATTTTGTTTGTGTGCTATCTTGCTGCGCTGCTCTATCTGATGTTCTTCTCGGATATGGAGCAGCGGGGTATCCTCGTGAAGGCGGATTATACCTATAATCTGCTTCCCTTCCGGGAGATTCGGAGATACCTTTTTTACGGGAGGCAGATCGGGATGGGAGGCGTGCTTCTGAATCTCTGGGGCAATATCATCGGCTTTCTGCCGCTGGGATTTTTTCTGCCTGTCTTTTCACGACGCTGCCGGGAATACTGGTACGATACCCTGCTTGCCGCCTATCTCCTGTCCTATGGGATAGAGATGACGCAGCTCCTGCTCCGCGCGGGGAGCTGTGATGTGGACGATATTATCCTGAATACACTGGGAGGCGGTCTGGGCTATCTGCTGTTTTGCCTGGTGCAGCGCGTTCGGAGCAGACGCTATCGGAGGCGCAGGAGGAGCTGAATGGCGAAGAGGAGATTCAATTATATCAGGAGGAAGCCGGCGAGCGGTACGAGACGGGCTGTCTTTTCGGGATTCGGCTCTCTTATACTGCTGCTGCTCTGTCTGCTTCTGTCTGTGCGGGAGAAGGGGCAGGGGCCGCTGCTGCTCGGCGCACTGGGACTCAGCTCCCTGCTCGCGGCAGTATTCTCCCTTTTCTGTGCATTTTACGGACTGCAGGAGAGGGATAGGAACCGAACCGGCGTCCGAATCGCGGGCGCGTGCAGCACGCTCATTGCCCTGCTCTGGGCGGTGCTGATCTTCGTCGGACTTCGGCTGAGCCGGTGAAGCGCCAATGGCAGGAGATCCGGAAGCAGTCGGGCTTCTCTGAATGAGGAGGGAAGCAAAGGAAGAGGAGACTATGAGGGAACGTTATACAGATGCGGTGGAGCGGATCCGGGAGATCACAGCAGAGCGGACTGTTGAGAGACCGTTCCGCGACTTTTTCCGAAGGGAAGCGAGGTATATCGGGGAGCTGGACGGCCTGCTTCGGGCGCTTCGCGGCAGAACGGCATGGGAGGCGGACATTGCCTGTCTCCGGGATGCGCAGCGGCTCTATACGGAGGCAGCGGAGCAGTATGAGAGCTCCTATCTGAATCCTGCCTATGCGGCGAGGACGCTTTCGGAGTACGGAGCGGTGCTTTCGGCACTGGCAATGGAGATTCACGGGCTGCTTCCGGACTGCTTCGAGAGGAGAGAGGAGCGGATCACTACTGTGCTCGAGCTCTTTCTGGAGATCTACTGTATGTTTGAGGTGGACAATGAGGACATGCCGACAGCGCGCGCCGTCCGGGACTGCTTCTATTCTTACTGCTATGATTACTCGGAGGAGCTGCAGCGCACGGTGATGGAGGAGTTGTATACGAGGAAGCCGAATCTTCTGAAGCGGATTATCCTGGAGGAGGACTTCCGGAGTACGGACTATCTCTACAGGAGCGGAGAATATGTGTCGGAGGAGTCGCTGCGAACCGCGGAGTTTATCCTCGGGCTCGGAGCGGACGAGATCGACCGGATGGCATATGCCTGGTATTTCGGCTTCAAGGAGGGCTTCCGCCTGCAGAGGAAGCCTTATGAAAAGAAATCCCTGCTTTCCTTCCGCTTCCCGGCAGGCTTCGAACGGGTCGTACAGCGAACTGCGGCGTATTTCGCGGAGGATGGCTATGACTTTTCGCTTCCGCGGCGTCCGCGGGCGCTGCTGCTGCGCTCTCCCAGAGGTGCGGGCAGTTATTATGTGAGCCCGAACCGGCAGCTGGACTATGATCATTCCTATGACCTCGCATTGGTAATGGGAGAGCGGATCAGTGCCAGGATGCTGGAGGAGCGCCGGCAGCTCTTTCGCCGTTATGAGACGGAGGGTGTAAGGGATTACGCCGGACCGGTTGTGATGGAGAGCTTCGGAGAACCGGACTTCGTACCGGAGAATCGGACGGAAGCGTTGTGCTTCTCTCCGCACCAGACAGAGGTTTACGGAAAGTATCAGAGCGCGCTGCAGCGCCTGACCCATGAATACATCCGGGAGGAGGAGCGGAGCTTCACGATCATTGCGTGGCCGCTGCCGTCGATCGGGGCATATTTTCCGGAGATTTTCCGGGAGACGTTCGCCGTGAATACGCTGGACAGTGCGAAATATGGGAAGATACAGGAGCGCCTGATCGCCGCGCTGGACAGCGCGGACTTTATCCGTGTCACGGGGCGGGGCAATGAGACGGACATGCGGGTCTGTCTGCATCCGCTGTCCGACCCTGAGCGGGAGACCCGTTTCGAGAACTGCCTGTCGGATGTGAATATCCCGCTGGGGGAGGTATTCACCTCTCCGGTACTGGAGGGCAGCGAGGGACTCCTGCATGTGAACGAGGTCTTTATCGAGGGGATCTGCTTCCGCGGACTCCGGATTCGCTTCACAGACGGCAGAGTAGCCGACTACAGATGCGAGAACTTCCCGGACAGGGAGGAGGGCAGGAAGCTGATCCGCAGGCTGATCTTCGGAGAGAAGGAGAGGCTCCCGCTCGGTGAGTTCGCGATCGGCACCAATACCCGCGCCTATCGTATGATTGAGCGCTTCGGGCTCGGCGCGAAGATGCCGATCCTGATCGCGGAAAAGACGGGTCCGCATTTCGCAGTGGGAGACACCTGCTATTCCTTCATGGAGGAGATGCGGCTGTACAATCCGGACGGCAGGGAGATCATCGCGAAGGACAATTCCTGCTCGATTCTCCGGAAGACCTGCCCGGAGGACGCTTACTTCGCAGTGCATACGGACATTACGATTCCCTATCGGGAGCTGGGGGATATCCTTGCGGTACGGCGGGATGGCGCGGAGCTTGCCATCGTGAAGGAGGGGAAATTTGTTCTGCCGGGAACGGAGGAGCTGAATGAGGTGCTGTAGGACGGGAGGCGGACAGCAGAGGCTCCGCTTTCGCCTTCTTTTACTCGTCTTCCTGCTGCTTTCCTTTCATCTCTTCTCCTTTTCCACATTTGCGGCGGTCTGGCCGAGTGCAGAGCTGACCGCGCAGGCGGGCGTCGTACTGGATGTGGACACGGGGACGGTGCTCTTCGAGAAGAACGGGACGGAGCGTCTCTATCCGGCATCGATCACGAAGGTTATGACGGCACTGGTCGTGCTGGAGCATGCGAAGCTCGGCGAGAAGGTGACGTTTTCCCATGATGCGGTTTACAATGTGGACAGCGGCTCCTCGAATGCGCAGATCGACGAGGGGGATGTGCTGACGGTGGAGGACTGTCTCTATGCACTGCTTCTGAAGTCTGCGAATGAGGCAGCGAACGCGCTGGCGGAGCACGTCGCAGGCTCGCGCGCTGCCTTTGCGGAGCTGATGAATGAGAAGGCGGCGGAGCTTGGCTGTACGGGCACGCATTTTGCAAATCCCTCGGGGCTCTGGGAGGAGGAGCATTATACGACGGCGGAGGATATGGCGCGGATCGGGCGTGCCGCCTTTCAGAATGAGGATTTCCTCCGGATCGAGGAGAGCCGTTCGCATCGGATCGCGCCAAGCAAGAGGGTTCCGGAAGGGCTCATGATTTATATGGAGCACAAGATGCTGCTGCCGAACAGCGTCTACTATGACGAGAGGGTTGTCGCCGGAAAGACCGGCTATACGCTGGCTTCAGGAAATACGCTGCTTACGCTCGCGAAATCGGGCGGGCGCAGGCTGGCGGCGGTCGTGCTGGGAGACAAAAATCCCGCGCATTATACGGATACGAGGACGCTCCTTGATCTCGGCTTCAATCAGACAGAGAAGCGGACGCTTCCGGACAGCTTTTATAATATGGAGATGCTTCGGAATCGTCTGGTGCAGGATACGGTGGCAGAGGATAGCCTGAAGAGCTCGGAGCTGGAGCTGAAGGGCAGCCGTCTGGTTTCCGTTCCGCTGGGGACGGAGGAGACGGAGCTTCATTATCGTCTGAACTACAATGTTCCGGAAAATGCGCCGCAGCGGGCGGTCGCGGAGATCGAATATCTGCTGGGAGACCGGCAGGTCGGGAGTGACTTTATCGTGAAAGCGCAGTCAATCCGGATTCTGATCGAGGATGCACCGGCAGGAACCAAGGCAGCAGCCGCGGCGGTGACGCTGAGCGGCTTCACGGTACTGGGAATCGTACTTTTCGCACTCTTCGGCGGTGGTGCCGCCGCATGGGCGAGGCGGCTGCACGGGGAACGACAGCGGAGGAAGGAGCTTCGGGAGAATCGCCTCAGGCGTCTTCGGGAGCTGGATATGAGCGAGGAGGAATTTCGGGAGCTCGTAGAGAAGCGGCGGAAAAAGAGAGGATAAGTCCTTGCAAAGCTTCGATGGGCTGTGCTATCATAAGAAAAATTTGCGACGGTCAGGCAGGCTCAATGAATTACACATGGCTTGCCTGAACTGCTGTGAAAGTTCGGAGCAGCAGAACTGCGCTGTCATAAGGAAAAGGAAAAGACTATGACATATTTTTTGACCCCGCGGGGTACTTCCCCTTTTATATCGCAGATTTCGGCTGCTGCCGCGATTCTCTCTCGGCCGCAGCACACGGGACAGCTATCAGAACCAAATCAGGACTTGGCAGCGCAATGAGACGCATCCGCGAAGTCATCTGATTTGGTTTTTTATTGCATAAGCTCCTGTGCAGTGCCGGAGCAGACGCCATGCCTGCATGAGCGGAAGCTCCGGCATTGCACAGGGCAACAGATATGAGCACGGAGCGATGTGAAGCATCGCGAAAGTGCGAATAGCTGTTAGCGATGCGAAAGCTTCGAGAGAAGCGGAGCAGCGCGAGAGCTTATGCAGGTGAAGTGGAGCAGACGCCATGCCTGCATGGGCGGCATTGCACAGAAAGCTTAACCTTACATGAACAGCAGCACTTGAGGAGGAGTAGAATGGACGCTTTTTTGATTCTGGAGGACGGAAGCACCTTTCAGGGGAGCTCGATCGGCTCCACGCGGGAGGTGATCTCCGAAATCGTGTTCAATACGTCGATGACGGGCTATCTCGAGGTATTGACCGACCCGAGCTATGCGGGACAGGCGGCGGTGATGACCTATCCGCTGATTGGCAGCTACGGGGTCTGCGCGGAGGACATGGAATCGGAGCGTCCGCAGCTGGACGGCTTTCTCGTGCGGGAGCTTTCCCGGATGCCGAGCAACTTCCGTTCGGAGAACACCATTCAGAATTTCCTGAAAAAATACGATATTCCGGGTATTGCCGGCATTGACACGAGACAGCTTACGAAGCTGCTTCGGGACAGGGGGACGATGAACGGAATGATTACGACGAAGCGCTACAGCATGGAGGAGAAGGAGGCACTGCTTCTGCGAATCCGTGCGTACCGCGTCACGGGTGTCGTGAAGCGCGTAAGCACGAGGGAGGTCTATACGGCGGAGGCGCAGAATGCGGACGGCAGCCGTTATACGGGGGAGGCGGCAATCAGGAGAGTCGCGCTTCTGGATGTCGGTGCGAAGCGGAACATCATCCGTTCCTTGCAGCGGCTGGGCTGCGAGGTGACGGTCTATCCCTCGGATACGAGGGCGGAGATCATCCTCGGAGCCAATCCCGATGGCATTATGATCTCGAACGGACCCGGGGATCCGAAGGAGAATGCAGAGATCATAGAGGAGGTGAAGAAGCTCTACCGCGCAGAGATTCCGATCTTCGCGATCTGTCTCGGGCATCAGCTCATGGCGCTTGCCACCGGCGCGGACACTTATAAGCTGAAGTATGGGCATCGCGGCGGCAACCATCCCGTCAAGGATCTGGAGAGCGGCAGGGTCTACATCAGCTCGCAGAACCACGGCTACGCAGTGGATACGGCGACAGTCCGCCCGGAGATTGCAAAGGAGGCATTTTACAATGTCAATGACCGGACGAATGAGGGGCTTCGCTACATCGGGAAGCGTATCCTGACGGTGCAGTATCATCCGGAGGCATGCCCGGGACCGAGGGACTCCGAATATCTGTTCCGTCGCTTTATTGACATGATGGAAGCATAGTCCGGGGAGGGAAGAAGATGAGAGATACAAGCATCAGAAAGGTTCTGGTGATCGGCTCGGGCCCGATCGTCATCGGACAGGCGGCAGAGTTCGACTATGCGGGCACGCAGGCGTGCCGTTCGCTCCGGGAGGAGGGCGTCGAGGTCGTGCTGCTGAATTCGAACCCGGCGACAATCATGACGGACAAGGACATTGCGGATCATGTTTACATTGAGCCCCTGACAGTGCCGGTGCTGGAGAAGCTGATCCTTTTGGAGAAGCCCGACTCCGTGCTGCCGACGCTCGGCGGACAGGCAGGGCTGAATCTCGCGATGGCGCTGGAGGAGTCCGGCTTTCTGGAGAAGCACGGCGTGCGCCTGATCGGAACGACGGCGCTTACGATCAAAAAGGCGGAGGATCGCCTCCTGTTCAAGGAAACGATGGAGAAGATCCATGAGCCGGTCGCGGCATCCGAGGTCGTGCATTCCACAGCGGACGGACTGCGCGCTGCAGAGGAGATCGGCTATCCGGTCGTGCTGCGTCCTGCCTACACCCTCGGCGGCTCCGGCGGCGGCATCGCTATGGACAGAGAGAGCTGCAGGGAGATCCTCGAAAACGGGCTGCGCCTCTCCCGCGTGCATGAGGTGCTGGTGGAGCGCTCGATCGCAGGCTGGAAGGAGATCGAGTATGAGGTAATGCGGGACAGCGCGGGCAACGTCATTACTGTCTGCAATATGGAGAATCTCGATCCGGTCGGCGTGCATACCGGCGATTCCATCGTCGTCGCACCCTCTCAGACGCTTTCGGACAGGGAATACCAGATGCTCCGGAGCTCTGCGCTGCATATCATTTCCGAGCTGCATATCACCGGCGGCTGCAATGTGCAGTATGCGCTGCATCCTGAGAGCTTCGAATACTGCGTGATCGAGGTGAATCCCCGCGTTTCCAGAAGCTCTGCGCTCGCCTCTAAGGCGACAGGCTATCCGATCGCGAAGGTGGCGGCGAAGATCGCGCTCGGCTATACGCTGGACGAGATTCGGAATGCAGTGACGGGCAAGACCTATGCCTCCTTCGAGCCGATGCTGGATTACTGCGTGGTGAAGATGCCGCGTCTTCCCTTCGACAAGTTCCTCACGGCGGAGCATCTCCTGGGAACACAGATGAAGGCAACCGGCGAGGTCATGGCGATCGCGCACAGCTTTGAAGCCGGTCTGATGAAGGCGATCCGTTCGCTGGAGCAGAATGTGGACTGCCTTCTATCCTATGACTTCGGGGGGCTGGACGACCACGACCTCCGGAAGCTCCTTTCACAGGTGGACGACCGCAGGATCTGGGTGATCGCAGAGGCGCTTCGCCGCGGCTTCAGCTACTCGGAGCTGCATGAGATCACAAAGGTGGATGAGTGGTTCATTGACAAGCTCCGGATCCTTACGGAGATGGAGAAGCGGCTTCGCGAGGAGTCTTTAAATGAAGTGCTGCTCCGTGAGGCGAAGCGCCTCGAATTTCCGGATCGCGTGATCGCCCGCCTCTCCGGCTACCGGGAAGAGGAGATCCGGGAAATGCGAGAGCGCCGGGGCATCCGGGCCGCGTTCAAGATGGTGGATACCTGTGCGGCGGAGTTTGAGGCGGAGACACCGTATTACTATGCCGTCTTCGGGGCGGAGAATGAGGCAAGCGGTGCATTCCGCGATCCTTCGAAGCAAAAGAAAGTGCTGGTGCTCGGCTCCGGCCCGATTCGGATCGGGCAGGGCATCGAGTTCGATTTCTGCTCGGTGCACTCGACATGGGCGTTTCGACGGGAGGGCTGGGAAACCATTATTATCAATAATAATCCCGAAACGGTTTCTACGGACTTCGATATCGCGGACAAGCTCTATTTCGAGCCGCTGACAGCGGAGGATGTGCGGAATGTCGTAGAGCTTGAGAAGCCGGACGGGGCGGTCGTGCAGTTCGGCGGCCAGACGGCGATCAAGCTGACGGCAGCGCTGCTGGATATGGGGGTGCCGATCCTCGGCACGCAGGCTTCGGATGTCGACGCCGCGGAGGATCGCGAGCGCTTTGACGCGATTCTGGAGCAGACCGGCATTCAGAGACCGGCGGGACGGACGGTGTTCACGGCGGAGGAGGCGAAGAATGCTGCCCGGGAGCTGGGCTATCCGGTGCTGGTGCGCCCCTCCTATGTGCTGGGCGGACAGGGAATGCGGATCGCAATCAACGATACGGACATCGATGAATTTATCGGCGTCATCAACCGGATCGCGCAGGAGCATCCGATTCTGGTGGATAAATATATCCGCGGCAAGGAGCTGGAGGTCGATGCGATCTGCGACGGACAGGATATCCTGATCCCGGGAATCATGGAGCACATAGAACGAACCGGCATTCACTCCGGAGATTCGATCTCCGTTTATCCGGCGAAGTCGCTGAGTGAGAAGGCGAAGCAGAAAATCATCGAGGATACGGAGAAGCTGGCGAGGGCACTTCATGTGAAGGGTATGGTCAACATTCAGTTCATCGCGGACGGTGACGAGATCTATATCATTGAGGTCAATCCGCGTTCCTCCCGGACGGTGCCGTACATCTCGAAGGTGACGGGCATCCCGATCGTGCCGCTGGCGACCCGCGTGATCTGCGGACACAGCATCCGGGAGCTGGGCTATGCACCGGGACTGCAGAAGGAAGCGCCGTACTATGCCGTCAAGATGCCGGTCTTCTCCTTCGAGAAGATCAAGGGCGCGGATATCTCGCTGGGGCCGGAGATGAAATCGACCGGCGAATGTATGGGGATCGCAGAGAACTTCAATGAGGCGCTGTACAAGGCGTTTCAGGGCGCCGGAATTCAGCTGCCGCAGCATCGGAACATGGTCATCAGCGTGAAGGATGAGGACAAGGAGGAGATCGTTCCGATCGCGAAGCGCTTCGAGCGCGTCGGCTACCGCATTTTCGCGACGCGCGGTACCTACCGCTGTCTTCGGGAGGGCGGCGTGAAGTGCTTCCAGGTGCGGAAGGTGGAGCAGGAGTCACCGAATATTCTGGATCTGCTGCTCGGACATGAGCTGGATCTCATTATCGATACGCCGAGAGAGGGCGCGGAGGCATCGAGAGACGGCTTCGTGATCCGGCGCAATGCTGTTGAAACCGGGGTGAATGTGCTGACGGCGATCGATACCGCGGCGGCGCTTGCCTCCTCTCTGGAGAACAGGGCGGAGGAGCTGTCCCTGATCGATATCGCGGCGATGTGAGGGCTCGAAAGGAGGCTGGGGCTATGAGTAAGAAAAGAATGGTGATCGCGCTTGGGCATAAGGATCTGGGCTTCACGCTGCAGGAGCAGTATCAGGCTGTGCAGCATACCGCGGTGCGGATCGCGGACTTCGTTACGGCGGGCTACCAGCTCGCGATCGTGTTCTCCAATGCGCCGCAGGTCGGCAGAATTCATACGGCGATGAAGGATCTGTACGAGAACTACGGCGGACAGTATGAGCGGACGCCGCTGTCCGTCTGCTCGGCGATGAGCCAGGGGATGATCGGCTATGATCTGCAAAATGCGATCCGTGCGGAGCTCGTGAAGCGCGGCATCTACAAGACGGCATCCACGATTTTGACACAGGTCATGGTAGATCCCTATGATGAGAGCTTCTATCAGCCGGTGAAGCGGGTCGGCAAGCGGATGAGCGAAGCGGAGGCGAGACAGGAGGAGGAGAACGGCAATGAGGTGACGAGGCTTTCGGACGGGAGCTTCCAGCGCATCGTGCCCGCACCGATACCGCAGGCTATTGTCGAGATTGATGCTGTCAAAGCGCTGCTGGACGCAGATCAGATTGTCATCGCGGCAGGCGGCGGCGGGATTCCGGTGATGCGGCAGGGCACGCGGCTGCGGGGCGCGGCGGCGGTGATCGAGAAGGATCTGGTCGCGGGGCTTCTGGCGAAGGAGATCGATGCGGATATCCTGCTGATCACCACAGCGGTGGAGCAGGTGTCCCTGCACTTCGGGAAGCCGGAGGAGCAGAAGCTCTTTGAGATGAGCACCGAGGAGGCGAAGCGGTATATCGCGGACGGACAGTTTGAGTTCCGTTCCATGCAGCCCAAGGTGCAGGCAGCGATCGACTTCGTAGCGTCCGGGAACGGGCGGCGTGCGGTTATCACGACACAGGAGCTCGCGGAGAAGGCGGTCGCAGGGCTGGCAGGCACGACGATATACAGTGAGGAACGCGGCAGGTAAGAACGGGGAGGAGAAAAGGCAGGACTTTTCTCCTCCTTGTTTTTTTCAGAAAAAGCGATATAATACAGAACATATATTCCTATAAAGCTCCGGGGGGCTCCGGAATGGGAGGGACATGAAACTGATACATACGGCGGATCTGCATCTGGACAGCAGCTTGAGCAGACATTATACAAGGGAAGGAGCGGAGAGAAGGCGGCAGGAGCTTCTGTCCGGATTTCTCCGCATCCTGGACTTCGCGGAGCGGGAGGACGCGGCAGCTCTCCTGATCGCGGGGGATCTCTTCGATTCTCCGGCAGTTTCGGGGGAAACGCTCCGAACCGTGCTTGATGCGTTTCGGGCGCATGCGGGACTTTCTGTATTTTACCTGCGCGGCAACCATGATACGGAGAATGTTTTCCGCACTTTTTCGGAGGCTCTGCCGGAGAATCTGCATTTTTTCACGACAGACTGGACGAGCTATCGGATCGCAGCACATGTCACGTTGTCCGGCCGGGAGTTTCTGTACGGACGTCAGACTCCGGCGGCACGGGGGGACGCCTTTACGAAGGGGCTCTCGCTTTTGGAGGAGGATTTCAATCTGCTTCTGCTGCATGGCACACTCTCTATGCATGGGGAGGGGCAGGAGAACGGGGAGGGGCTGATTCCGCTTTCGGCGCTTCGGCACCGTGCGATTGATTATCTTGCGCTCGGCCATATACACGGGATACAGGGAGGAGAGCTGGATGCGAGAGGATGCTGGCAGTACGCCGGCTGTCCGGAGGCGCGGGGCTTCGATGAATGCGGGGAGCACGGAGTTTTTCTGCTTGAGATCGATGAGGCTATGCATCACTGTACAAGGCGGCGGGTAGACCTCGGGCTGCGGCATTTTCATGAAATTCCGGTGGAGGTGGATGGGGCGGAGAGCAATGCAGTGCTGCTCGAACGGATGCGCTGTCTCCTGCCTGGAGAGGAGGACGCAGCTCGTTTCCTCCTCAGAGGGAAGCGTGCGCCTTCGCTCCGCATCCATACAGAGTTCCTGCGGCAGCAGCTCGCCGCGTCCCTGCACCTTACGGAGGTTGTGGACGAGACGAGACTCGAGGTCGATTATGAGGGCCTTCGGAGAGAGCCGGGACTCAAGGGGGAATACGTTCGGCTTTTGGAGGAGAGCAGCGAGCTCACAGAGGAGATGAGGACGGAGCTGCTTCAGCTGGGGCTTCGGATTCTGATGGGAGAGGAGCTATGAGACTGCTGCATTGTCATATCGAAAATTTCGGGAAGCTTCACGATTTTGATTTCGACTTCCGGGAGGGGCTGCAGATTCTGCTTCGGGAGAATGGCTATGGGAAAAGCACCTTCGCGGCATTTCTTCGTGTCTGCTTCTACGGCTTTTCGGGGGAACGAAAGCAGGATATCACGGAGAATGAGCGGCGGCGCTATATGCCGTGGCAGGGCGGACGTTTCGGCGGGGAGCTTCGCTTCGAGCGCGCCGGCAGACGCTACCGGCTGGAGCGTATGTTCGGGGAGAAGCGGTCGCAGGATCATTTCGCGCTCTACGATCTGGACAGCGGATTGCCCAGCACGGATTTCAGCGAACGGATCGGAGAGGAGCTCTTCCGGATCGACGCGGCATCCTTTGAGCGGACAGTTTTCAGCGGACAGCTCCGCGTCCGTTCTGAGATGAATGCGGATATCCACGCGAAGCTGGGAGATGTCAGTGAGACGGCGTTCGACATGCGAAGCTTTGAGTCGGCGATGCTCCGGATCAGGGAGGAGCAGAACCGCCTGTCTCCGCTTCGGAAGACAGGGCTGATTTATAAGAAGCGATTGGAGGTGGAGGCGCTTCTGGCGGAGCTTCGCAGGCGGGAGAATGTGGAGGCAGAGTGGAAGCGGATTTCCGGACAGCTTTCGGCGCTCCGGCAGCAGCGGGAGAAGCACCGGAGAAATGCGGCAGCCATACAGACAGAGCTCCATGCCCTTTCCTGTGAACGGGATCGTCTTTTCCATGCTCTTTCAGACTGGCAGAAGGAGCAGCAGAGAAGGCGCGAGATATCTGAGAGAGAGGAGGCGGAACGGCTTCGTCGTGAGGAACAGGAGAGTGGGGAAAGGGAGCGGAGCAGGCACTCCGGCAGACTGCTGTGGGCACTGCTGCTGCGAGGCTTCTCTCTCCTCTTCCTCGTCATGGCGGCAGTTCTCCTTCTGTATGCCTCTCTTCGTCGCGCTTCGTCACAGTTTCTTCTATATAATACCGCCCTTCTGCTGCTGTCTGCGGCGGGCTTCGGACAGCTTGCCGCACTTTTTCTGCGGCGGGGATGGGAGAGACGGCGGAAGGCTGCGGAGGAGGCATCGGATGGCGGGACGCTGACGGGGAGACGGATCGTCGTACAGCAGCCTCCTTCGCGGTCTGATGAGAGCGAGGAGGAAAGACAGAGAGGAGAGGAGCTTTCGGCAGAGCTTCGGCGTTTTCAGGAGAGCGGCGAGGGAAGAATCCTGGAGCTTTCTCAGCGCCTGGAGGAGGAGATGCGTGCCGGGGAGGTAATTTCAGAGCAGCTCCGCGAGGCAGGAGAGCAGGCAGAGGAGCTTTCGGCAGAGCTTCGGACGCTTTCTGAAGCGGCGCTCCGGACGGAACGGACAGAGGAGCTTCGGGCGCTGGAGAAGCGTTATGCCCTGCTGAACCTGACACAGCAGTATCTGCAGCGCGCGAAGGAGCGCTTCGCGAAAAAATACCGGAAGCCGCTGGAGGAGGGCTTTCGGTATTACTATCGTCTTTTGCTTGGAACCACCGATGGCTCGCTGCCCTCGGAGGAGGTGCAGTCCTTCCGGCTGGATGCGAATCTGGAGATCCGCTTCCGGCAGGAGGGGCGGGAAAGAGGGATCGCCTGTCTCAGCGAGGGGTATCGGGATCTGCTTTTTCTCTGTCGGCGCTTTGCGGTCATTGACAGTATGTATCGGGCGGAAAAGCCCTTTCTGATACTGGACGATCCCTTCGTAAACCTTGATGATGACAAAATGAATGGAGCGATGGACTTCCTGCAGCAGTGCGCGGGGCGCTACCAGATTCTCTATCTGACCTGTTCGGAGAGCCGGAGCGGATATTGAGGAGGCTTCTCCCTATGCAGGGACGCTTTCCGTCTCTTGTCCGCCCTGCCTCTTTCTCCGTTCCCCGCGGAGAAAATACCTGAGAATACAGCCCAGCGGGATAAGCATGGCGAAAGAAAGCAGGCGCAGCCTTTCTCCGGTTTCCGGAGGGGTGAAGTCCAGCATCGCAGCGATAAGGTTGTTTGCGATGTGTACCAATATGGGAAAGAGCAGATTCTGCCTTTTCTCATAGAGGATCGCGGCAACGGCGCCCATGCAGCTGGCGTAGACAGCCTGCACCGCATTCATGTGATAGATACCGAATAATACGGAGGACAGCAGGATCGATATCCCGACGGGGGCGATTTTCCGCAGAGAACGGAAAACGATGCCGCGGAACAGAAGCTCTTCTATAAATGGGGCGGCGATCACCGCGGTTAAGATTTCGACGAGCAGCCTCCCTCCGCCAAGCCTTTCATTTCCTGCATTCATCGCGGCAATGCTTTTTTGAAGCGCAGGGATCTGTTCTGCCAGCATGATCCAAAGGAGAGAAACGCCGGAGACGCCTATGCCTGCGAGGAAGCTCAGAACAGAGTCCCGAAGTTCCGGCACGGCTCTCTCCTTCGTATCTTCCTGACCGAAGAGCAGCCTGTAAAAGACATAAAACAGGAGAATCAGAATAACATAGATAAGAAGCTCCGTTAAATACGAGAATTCTGCAATCTGTGCCGCGGGAAGCTGCAGAACACCCAGAAAGAGCCCTTCGAAGAGAAGATACAGGAGGTTGAAGAGCAGGAAATGCGCCGCAATTGCGAGAATGGGAATCGCGAGGAAACGTGCTCTGCCCCATGCCGCCGTATTGTTCTTGTTCATAGCTGCCCTCTATATCAGTCCTTCTTATTCAAGGCTTGAAGCTGCTGCTCGATTTCCGAAACCTTTTTCAGATCCTCACGGAGCGTTTTCAGCTCCTCCTCGGTAAAGTCGTCCTTCGCTTCTTCCAGCTGTGTTTTCAGGAATTCATCATATGGGGTATCCATGCTCTGCACTGCCTTGTCCTTTTGGATTTTTGCGAACAGTCTGTCCCAAAGCGTCTTGTGTGAGGAGAAGATGTCGTTTTCCTTCGCCAGAAGCGCTGTCATTTTGTCGTCAGCGCTTTCCTTGGCGGTATCTCCGGAGATGACGGTGTTTACCTCGCCGCCGTTCTTCAGCTCGTCCACAGCCTTGAGGATCTGCTCCATCCTCTTCTCATTCTCGATGCTGCCTACGATAGGCTGCCCTATGATATTTCCGTTCTTGTCGATGAGAATGGTGGTGGGGAAGCTGAAAATCTTCTCGAGATAGTTCAGCGCATCCTGCCCGCCGTTCAGATAGATATTTCTGTAGCTGACGCCCTGCTTGGAGAGAATTTCCTTCGCTGCCGTCAGAGCGGCTTCATTGTCGTTTGTCGCTTCGACATTTACACCGATGAGCTCGGCACCCTTCTCCCGGAGCTTGGCGTTGAAGCTCTCGAGCGCAGGCATCTCGTTCACGCAGGCGGAGCAGCCGTTAAACCAGAAGTTGAGCAGTGTCGCCTCGTTTTCCCGGAAGAGGGACTCGTCTACCTCGTTGCCGTCGAAATCCTTCCCCTGAAAGCTGGGGAAAGCTTCCGCGACCTGCTGTGAAGCGGTCGCCTGCTCCGGAGATACGGGTGCAGCGGACGATGGAGCAGATCCTCCGCAGGCCGCCAGCGAAGCGGTTGTCATTGCGATGAAAAGTACAGACACAAGCTTCTTTGAGAGTTTCATTTTATTATTTTCCTTTCTTTTTCTTTTTGCCTCATACCTGTTTGTGGCACAAGAGCTGTGAAGCAGCGAAGTGTCGCGCAGATGCATACAGTATGCGGCGTGACAGATCACATGTGCGTTTACTGTACGGCTTACGGCATGGCCTCGGAGGGAGTGAGAGAGGCTTTCCCTCCGAAGTGAATATGAATCGCCTTTGTCGGACACGCCTTCACGCATTCGCCGCAGCGGATGCATTCCGTATGCGCGGCGTTTTTCGTGATATCCACATCCATCTTACAGAGCCTGCCGCATTTTCCGCAGGAGATGCAGCTGTGCCGATCTACAGTATAGCTGAATAGAGAAACTCTGTTGAACAGGGCGTAGAACGCACCGAGCGGACACAGCCACTTGCAGAACGGACGGTAAAACAGTACGCTGAGGGCAATGACGGACAGCAATATCCCGGATTTCCATGTAAAAAGCGGTCCCAGCGTCGCCCGGATGCTGCCGTTTGCGAGAGAGAGTGGGATGCCGCCTTCCAGGATTCCCTGCGGGCAGACATATTTACAGAAATACGGCGAGCCCATTCCGGCGTTGTTGGTGAGCAGGATGGGCAGCGCAGTGACTGCGACTGCCAGCATTCCGTACTTCAGATACCGCAGCGCTCGAAGCCCTTTGGTGCTGAACTTCTTCACGGGGATCCGATGCAGCAGATCCTGAAACCATCCGAAGGGACAGAGGAAGCCGCAGATAAATCTGCCGAGCATGACACCGAAGAAAATCAGGATGCCGCTGATATAATACGAAAAATTAAATTTGGATGAGCCCGTCACCGCCTGAAAGGCGCCGATCGGGCAGGCTCCCGTCGCAGCCGGACAGGAATAGCAGTTGAGCCCCGGCACACATACCTGCTTGAGCTTTCCATTGTACAAGGTTCCCTTTACAAAATTGGGAAGATGCGGATTTGTCAGAAACGCGGCAAGCATTTGGATGGTATTTCTTTTTTTGAGGAAATGCCAAAATGAGCTTATTCTGTTCTTTTTCATTTGATTCCTATCCGATCCCGACACATTCTAAGCATAGGCGGATCGCCTTGCTGAATACCGTCTCGACCTCTCCGCGGTATGCGCCGATACATACGAAGACGGCAGATGCCGCCAACAGCGCTGTCTGGGCGAGACGCTTCCTCCGAAGCTTGTCTGAGAAATTCATTTTGTCTGCCTCCTTTTTATACTTTTCCGGCGGGCCTTCGTATGCGCAGTTCGTCGGAATTGCATTTGGCCTCCGCTCCGTCGTTTCTGTTCAGCGAATCGCGGATGACTTACCGGAACGATAACGAAATATAGCAGATCCGGCATAAAATTTTTGTTAAGGGAGTGTTGATTTGACTCTTCTAAAAAAATCTTATTCCTGTATAATAAATCAAAGCCCTGCGTTCGATAGGACGGGCATCGGGATAGAAACAGGAAAAATTTTCCGGCAGAATTTACGAAGGGAGCGTGAACCGGTTATGAGGATATTGGTAGTTGAAGATGAGAAGACGCTTTGCGAAACCGTTGCCAAGGGGCTGCGGTTGGACGGATATGAGGTGGATACCTGCTTTGACGGAAATACCGCGTTGGATACGGCGCTGACAGAGAGCTATGATCTCATTATACTGGATCTGAACCTCCCGGGGATGGATGGCATGGAGGTGCTTCGGAATTTTCGTAAGGAGGACGCGGAAACCAGCGTGCTGATCCTTTCCGCACGGGGACAGCTTCGGGACAAGATCGACGGTCTGGACAGCGGGGCGAACGACTACCTCTGCAAGCCCTTTCACTTCGAGGAGCTGGAGGCGCGCGTGCGCAGCCTTACCAGAAGGCGTGTCATCCAGAATAATCTCATCCTCTCGTGCGGGGAGCTTTCGCTCGATACGAAGGCACGCACGGTATCCGCACGCGGCACGGAGCTGTCCCTGACCCGAAAGGAATTCGGGCTTCTGGAATATCTGATGCTGCATCCGGAGCAGCCGCTGAGTCAGGAGGAGCTCATCCAGCATGTATGGGACGGAAGCGTCGACAGCTTCAGCAATTCGATCCGCGTACATATCTCAGCGCTTCGCAAGAAGTTGCGGACGGCACTGGGCTATGACCCCATCACGAACCGCATCGGACAGGGGTATATGATAGGAGCAAATACGAATGAATAGGCGGCTTTCCCTCCAATGGAGACTTACGGCAGTCACGGCGCTGATGGTAATCGTGTCCTGCCTTCTGCTCAGCTATTTCATCAGCAAGTCCGCCCTGCTGTATATGGGAGAAATTGAGGATTCGGCGATCGCCATCCTCCCCTCTGTCGAGCTGCCGGAGAATTTCACCGGCGATTTCGAGGTGCATCTGGATCCGAAGGCAGTACTCTCCGATATGATTCAGAGCACGCAGACGGAATTCTGGACGAAGAGTCTGCTGATTACGCTGATTATCACGCTGGTCAGCAGCGCCATGATGTACTTCATCATAGGCAGCTCGCTGCAGCCGCTGCGTCGGCTGGGGAGGCAGATCGAGGATATTCAGGCGAAAAACCTGAGGAGGCTCGTCGCTTCGGACGGCAGCTCTGCAGAGATTGTGCAGCTGACCGATGCGTTCAATGCGATGCTGAAACGGCTCGGCGATACGCTTTCCGCGCAGAGGCAGTTTTCCGCCAATGCCGCGCACGAGCTGCGCACTCCTCTGGCAGTCATGCGCACGAGGCTGGAGGTCTTTGAAAAGAGCGACGCGCCGGAAATTGAGGAATATCGGGAGCTGCTCGGCATGATACGGGCACAGACCAACCGCCTGTCGCAGGTCATAGATATCCTTCTGGAAATGACGGAGCTGCAGGCAGCGGAGAAGGGAGATACGATCCGGCTGTCCGAGATGGCGGAGGAGGTGGTCTGCGACCTGACGGCGGTTGCAAATAAAAGAGATATCCGTCTCATACAGAAGCCCGGCAGCGCGGAGATCACAGGCAATGATACCTTGGTCTACAGGGCGATTTATAATCTGGTTGAAAATGCGATCAAGTACAATCGTCCGGGCGGGGAGGTATCGATCGAGGTGAAGGAGGATGAGGAATTTGCGAGTGTCCTCATTTCGGATACCGGAACGGGCATCGACAGAGCGGACTGGGAGCAGATCTTTGAGCCGTTTTTCAGAGTGGATAAGTCCCGAAGCCGTGAGATGGGCGGCTCAGGGCTGGGACTCGCACTGGTGAAGGAGATCGCGCAGCAGCATGGCGGAGCTGTGCGGGTGCGGAAGAGCACGGAGCAGGGGACGCAGATGGAGCTTCTGCTCAAAGGAAACGGCGGCAGGCGGGGGCGTGAGGGAAGAAGAAATGACGGGCGTTTTCGGCAGAACGGATTCTGAAAGGTGAGGAACACTTGAGAGACAGAGAGAGGAAAGACAGAAAAGACAAGCGGAGGGAGGCGGACGGCACGCCGGACGCAGCGGGGAAGAAAGCCAGATCGGGGAGGGGCGCATCACTCGTCTCGAGGCTCGCCACCGGCTTTATCCTCTTAACGCTCGCCGCAGGAGTAGGGATGCTGCTCTACCCGACCGTCAGCGAGCGGCTGAATGCGCTGCACCAATCGCAGGCGATCGCAGGCTATACGAAGAGAGTGGAGACGCTGGAGCCGGAGGACTATGATGCCATGTTCGCGGCGGCGGAGCGCTACAATGCGGCGCTTCTCCGGAAGCCGGATCGTTTCCGGCCTACGGCGGAGGAGCTTGCGGAATACAATGGGCTGCTGGATCCCAGCGGGAACGGAATCATGGGCTATGTGACTGTGCCGAAGATAGACGTCCGTCTGCCGATTTACCATGGCACGGATGAGACGGTGCTGCAAACTGCGATCGGGCATATCCCCGGGAGCTCTCTTCCGGTGGGCGGGAAAAGCACGCATGCAGTCATCAGCGGGCATCGCGGGCTCCCCAGTGCCAAGCTGTTTACCCGTCTGGATGAGCTTATGGCGGGAGACGGATTTATATTGACGGTTCTGAATCGGGAGCTGTATTACCAGGTGGATCAGGTGACGGTGGTGCTGCCCTCGGAAATCGAGGACATCCGGATCACAGAGGGAGAAGATTACTGCACGCTGGTGACCTGCACGCCCTATGGGATCAATTCGCATCGAATGCTGATTCGGGGGCACCGGGTGGATCGTCTTCCGGAGGCGGCGTCGGACGGCGGGGGAATGGCGGAGGATACCGCGGATGACACGCCGGAGACGGCGCAGAGCGGCAGAGAGATTCCGGATTGGATGCCGCTTGCCTTTGCAGGCTTCGCTGTACTGGTGATCGGCGGTGCGCTGCTGGCCCCTGTGAAGAGGAGAAGAAAATAAATGTTTTTGACTGTCTGAATAAGAAAAAATTATAATATACCGCTTTTTTTTCAGAAGTACTCGACAAAGCTATGAAAATTGCTGCGTAATATATGAATTGTGCGAAATATTTCGATAGGAAAGGGAATAGAGACGGGAGGAACCGGAAGTAACTAGAAAACAAAGACAGGACATAAAAAAATAAATAGTGGAATTATCTGACGAAATAGGCTATAACAAATTATAGAGGTATATAGTTCGACAGGAAATAACGTATGATGAATATTTTTGATGCATTTTGATGAACTTTAATGAACTTTAATGAGATAAGAGCATAGGTATGAGAGTATTGTTTAGAAAATTTTGTGCGCTCGCGTTCACGCTGGTGCTTTCGGGGCTTCTCGCCGTATCTGCTTTCGCGGAGGAGGGGAGACTCAGGGTAGAGGGGCTTCAGGATCGGAATGGAAGGGCGATTTCCGGTATGGAGCTGTCCCTCTATCAGGTTGCGCTCCGGGAGGCTTCCGGAGATTTTACGGTTTCCTCTGCTTTCAGTCCGATTGTCAGCGCGGAGCAGCTTTCCGCGCTTCAAACCCTCAATGCGGAGCAGCTTCGGGCGTTTTCCCTGCGTCTTAGGAATGAGGAGAGAAGCCGCGGCATTGCCGCCCTGGACAGAACGATTTCGGATAGAGAGGGGAGAGCGGCATTTGGGCAGACGCTTCCGGAGGGAATCTATCTTTTGGATTATGCGAATTGGCGGTATTTTTCCTCGAATCCGAGTCTGTTTTCGGTTCCCGCCGCTGCCGTAGGGCAGGACGGGACGATTACCGTTTCCTACGATATCGTTCTGCGCGGGAAGGTGGAGGATGATACGCCGTCGGAGCCGAACCGTCCGAATCCGCCGGAGACCTCCCCGACGCCGCCGGAAACGGTTCCGACGCCTCCTGCGGAACCGGAGATTCCGCCGGTTCCGCAGGATCCGGGGAATGTGCTCGGCGCACTCCGGGAGCCGGTCAGGCAGGCAGCGCAGCGGGTACTGGGCGCAGTCAGAGGGATTGCCACGGGAGATGAGAGCAGGGGAGCAGTGTTTCTGCTGCTTACGGTTTGTGCAGGAATAGGGCTTTCCGTCTGGAGCGTAGCTTTCGTACGCGGTAAGGGAAAGAAGAAAGAGAAAGAGAGAGAATGAAGGATAAGAATCGGAGAAAAACGGAATACAGGCACGGCGACCTGCTCCGGGGGCTGCGCACGCTTCTACGGCAGCAGGTGCGCCCCTTTCTTGCGTATACCCTGATTTTTGTTGTAACAGGCAGTATGCTTCTCTCCGCGGCGGAAAGAACCGGAGCAGCGGAGGCGTTCTTCTCGGAAGTAATATACGGGACAGAGGGGGATGACGCCGCCCTCAGCGGAGACGAGCGGGTCAATGCGATTCTGGAGCGGTACGGCAGAGGAGAGCTCGACGGAGAGGAGGCGCGGCGGCTTCTCGCGGTGGAGGGCGTTTCCATTAGCAATGCTCCGATTTCCTTCGAGGATGAGGAGGAGCTTACCGCGGAGGAGCTTACGGAGCTGGAGGATGCGGCAGAGCTTGCTCTGAGAGAAAAGAGGCTGAAGGAAACGGAAAGCTCTTTTCTGCTTGTGCGTATAGAGGGAGAGGATGTCCTTCCTCGGAGAGCCTCGGAGAGTGAGCTTCGGTCTCGGGAGGAGAAGGCATCCCCCAGCAATATAGACGGAGAGAAAGAGATCGCCAGCTCCAGCGAGCTTCCTGCGGAGACAGGGAGCAGAGAGGAGTCCGGCATTACCCCGCGTTCTGTGTCGGGACACGCTGAAGCAGCATCCTCTGAGTGGGAGGAGATGGATCTTCTCTCCGAGCTTGGAGACGAGCTGTCTTTTCCGGAAGACTTCATTACTTCCCTGATCGCAGTGCGCGGAGCAGGGGCAGATGGAGCGGAGCAGAAGCCGGAGAATCTGAAGGACTATCTCGGAAAGGACGATATCCGCTTCGAGCGGAAGGGACCGAGTGATGCAGCGTGGAAGCCGGTAACGCCGGAGAATCCGATCCGGCACTGAGACAGCATCGCGCTTTCCATGAAGTGGAGGATCCCTGCGGAGAAGCTGCGGGAAAAAACCAGCTATATTTACCAGCTCCCCGGCGCGGTGGGGATAGAGCAGGAGATTGCAGGAGAGATTACACGGAGGCTTCCGGACGGAACCGAGCAGAAGATCGGCAAATATACGATCTCACAGGATGGAACTGTCCGGCTGGATTATACCAGTGCAGACTTCCTCGGCGAGCAAGGGGATGTCCTCAGTGAATTCTGGATAAAGGCGCGGGCGAACCTTGATAAGGCGGATGAGAACGGGGAGATCGTTTTCGATACCAAGGAGGGGAAGATCCGCATCACCAACATCGCGGCATCCTACGATATGTATATCGACAAGAAAGGAGAAAAGACGGGGGAACGGGAGCTTCGCTACCGCATCACCGTCGGTACGAGCCGCGGCACGGAGCCGGGGAAGCCGATCTCGCTTACAGATACGATAAAGAGTCAGCCGGAGGGCGCTTACCGGTTTCAGATGAAGCCGGGCAGCTTCCTCGTCGAGAAGCTCGACGCACAGGGCAATAAGACTGCAGTTTCTCTCCCGGGAGAGGCACTACAGCTCACGGCGGACGGCAGCTTCCGTCTGTCGGGACTGGAGCCGCTCGGAAAGGGAGAGCGCTACGAGATTTCCTATCAGGTTTTGGTGGACGGGGATCTCGCGAAGTACACGGAAAAGGAGGATACCGCTGCGGTCAACAGGGCTTCCGCCGGCTGGGACGGCGGTGGGAAGCGAGAGTCAGAGACGCGTACGCCGATCACCACGAAGAAGACGGTCTCTCAGAAGGGCAGGAAAAGCGGGGAATATGATAATAAGAATAAGCTGATCCATTGGAAGGTCGTGGTAAATCCGGATGCAAGCCGGGATGTATCAGGCTGGACCTTCCGGGATGCGCCGGCGCTGCTCCCCTACAAGGGGGAGAGCTATAACCGCATCGTTCCGGGGAGCGTACGGCTCTATAAGGACGGAAACGAGTGGTGGTCGGATCCCGCCAGAGAAATCAAGCTTGCAGAGACGGGGACATACAGCTATGATGCGGAAAAGAATGAGATCCGATATACCTTCCCCACGGGGCGGGAGCTGAAAAGCTCTTATCTTTTCGAATACGACACCACAGCGCCGCCCCTGCAGCCGGGAGAGTATTTCACGGCAGACAACAGCGCGGAGGTGGATCACGAGCAGCATTCCGCTTCGGTAAGCGGCGACGAAGCCCCGGGGCGGTGGAATGTGGAGAAGCAGGCGTTAGGCTATGAGAAGCCGGAGACCGGCACAGGCGGGAAATATATCTTCCCGAAGTGGTCTGCCGCCGTGACAGAGCTTCCGAAGACAGAGGTGAAGGAGCTGCTGTTCGAGGATACGATCAAGGAGGCGTGGAGCCAGGGACATTCGCCGGAGGAGCAGGCGCATTTCGGCAATGCCGCCGTGCTCAGCGAGCAGCTTCGGAAGAACCTGACGCTTACCCTGCGGGACAGCTCGGGGACGAGGGTTCGGCTATTGTCCGGGACAGATCCTCTGGCAGCGGAGTATCATGTAGAAATCAAATTTTATGATGCAGAGGGGAGAGAGATCACAGACCTTCAAAACCGGGATATCGCTGCGGCGGAACGGGTGAAGCGCTTCACCATCCGGATCGGCAGAAAGGACGGGAAGAGTCTCGCCGCCAGTCGTCTGGAGCTGGGAGAATACAGCACGGTGCAGGATATTTCTGTGGGAGGCACCGGGGAAAGCTGGGAGGTGAAGAACACCGCTATAGCAGGCGGCACGGAAAGTACGGCGCATAACCGATATTTCGTTTCCGACGGCGGACTCAGGAAGGAGGTCAAGCGGACATGGGAAAATAATTTCAGCAGCGGGGAGGAGAGCTATTCCTTCGAGAGCCTCGGGGCGGAAAAGCTCCTGAATTACCGCCTGACCCTTTCCACCACTGCCGCGGACGAAGGCAGGGACATTGTGCTTCGGGACAGCCTGCCGGAGGGCATGACGCTGGTGGAGGATTCCGTGAGGGCGTACTTCCTGTCCACTGTGGACGGGAAATATTCCACGCTTTCGGATGCGGGGATCGATCTGAACGATGCGGATACCTTCATGGTAAATACTGCGGAGGATGGGAGGAGCTTCACGATCCGGATCAGAAACTACAAGCTGGATCCGGAGAAGCCGATCATTCATATCTATTATAATGTAAATCTCCTGCGCGGCTGGAAGGAAGCGAAGGAGACGAAGGTCTTCCGGAATACCGTGGAGTGGACGAGCCGCGGCGGGATGGGTCCGGTGCATCAGGAAACCACGGTGACGCGGGATTATCCGAAGATCAGAAAGGAGGGCGTACAGCTTCGGGAGATCGTAGATGGGAAGGAGCAGTACAGAGCGCAGCTCGATTACAAGCTCCTGATCAATGCGAAGGGCGAAAAGCTTGGGACGCAGGATACGATTACGCTGGTGGATGAGATCACGCAGGCTGTGAGGTGGGGACAGTCCTCACTGGCACGGATCGATCCGAAGCTGATTCCGGGCTCTGTGAAGCTCTTCCGCTATGACGGATCCCGGGAGGACGGTGTAGGAGAGGAAATCCAGGATGCGCGCTTCCGCTATACCTATCAGGAGGACGCGGAGAGCGGCAAGCGCATACTGCAGGTGACGCTCCCCAACAGCATTGCCTGCGTGCTGAAGTACAGCTATGAGACCTCCCGGTCGCTGACAAATGACGACGAGATCTCCAACAAGGCGACACTTTCCGGCGGCTACTCCAGTGAAAGCAGGATCAATCTGAAGGAGATCAGCTCGGGCGCGTCGGCGAACAAGGATGTCATTCGCCTGCAGAAGGTGGACAGCCAGAACTTCCGGCAGCAGCTCAGCGGCGCGGTATTCCGCCTCGAAAGCTATGATGCTTCGGCACAGGCGTTCACATCCGCGGATGTCCTTGATGCGGATGGATTTACCGTCGATAAGGAGAAGATCTGGGATCTGAGCCGAGAGAAGAGCCTGAAGAGGGATGTGCTGTATCGTCTGGAAGAGACGAAGGCGCCGGCGGGCTACCGCATTGGTGAGAAATATCATTATTTCATCGTGAAGGGCGACGAGGAGGATAGTGCCGCATGGGAGAAGGCGACGGGCGGCATCGATTCCGAGGCGCTTAGAGAAGTTCAGGCGAAGCTTCGCTATCTGAAGGGCGGCGAGGTATATACCGTCGAGAACGAAGCGATGCTTACCGTCGAGAAGCAATGGATGAAAAAAGACGGCAGCACGCTGGAAAAGACGCCGGACTCGGTAAGCTTCAAGCTCTATCAGCGGAAGAACGCAGCGAACCATACGGTATTTATAGAGTCCACAGGCTCATCGCTGACATCGTCAGATCAGTATGCTTTTCAGAGAAAGAACTACGCACCCATCGTGGTGTCTGACGGGGCGAGCTTAAACCTGCGTGCCGTGCTTAGTTGGGGCATCAACTTCGAGGTCGCCATGAAGGACGGGGAGAAGGCAGATATATCCATCGACGGTGAGCCGAAGCAGCGGGTCAAACTGCAGTACGACAAACAGGGAAGAAAGCCGGATGGATTTACGGTACAGCTTCAGGAGATCCACTCGGATATTCATCTTACGGTGCGGCATCTGGGATCCGGGGATCCGCCGGCGGGAGACTGGAACGCGGCGGAGCTTGGAGACATCAAGGTGACAGACGGAGAGGGACCGGCACCGCCGAAGCTGATAGGAACCTATACCATCTACAGGAATCCGGCAAAGAACAATACCGGGAAGGCGTGGAGTATGGTCTTCGATCAGCTGGAGGCTTCGGATAAGGACGGAAATCCATATTTTTATTCTGTAGAGGAGCTGGACGTGCCGGAGGGGTTTCTGACGACATACAGTCAGGGAGCGGTGCAGAGCGGATTGATCGTCATAACGAATCAGGCGACAGAAGACACTGTTTACACCCTGCCGGAAACCGGCGGAATCGGTACCAAGAGGCTGTATTTCCTCGGAAGCATGTGGATACTGCTTGCGGGAGCGGCCCTTTGTTATAAAAAGAAACAGGAAGGCAAGGAGAAAGGAAAGAGAGATGAAAGGATTTAGAAAGATCACGAGTGTCCTGCTGGCGCTGGCAATGCTGCTCGGCATATCCATGACAGCACTTGCGGAGACGAGCTCTGCGGTGAGCGAGTTCACCATCAGGAAGCTGAGCGGAGACAGCCATCAGTATGCTGTTTTCCAGATATTTACGGGAACGTACAGCGACGGTAAGTTCTCCGATATCAAGTACGGACAGAATACCGCATCCGGAAACACGGCAGGAACGGCGGTTCCGGAGGATACGCTGACGAAACTGACTGCACTGGAGAATAAGAGCGACAGGGAGAAGCTGGACAGCATCCTTCCCTTGGTAAATCTCACAGGGACGCCGTTTGCGAGCCTTGCCGCAGGAGATACGGAGGTGAAGGTGGCTCCCGGCTACTATCTCATTCAGGATACGACGGCGCTTGACAAAGCAAACGACGCGCGGAACCTCTATGTGGTTGCAGTATCGGAGAATATCGAAATCAAAAGAAAGACGGACATCCCTACGGTAGATAAGGAAATCTATGACAATGCGGACAACGGAGTGGCAGCCGGCTGGGGGGAGACTGCAGACCACAATCTGAACGAGAGCTTCCAGTTCCGCCTCACCGCGACGGTACCGGCGGACGCGAAGATCAAGGACTACAAGGACGCGTATCAGCTTACCTTCCATGATGTAATGTCCGCAGGCATCAGCTTCGAGCGGATCGACAGCGTGGAGGTCAACGGGGTTTCGATTGCGGCCTCTGCCTACACCACGACTGCGACAGAAAATATGACGGCTAAGGAGTGGACGCTGACCATTCCGGACGCAAGAAGCTATGTAAATGGGGGAGAGCAGGAGCTGAAGATCGGCGTAACCTACAGTGCGCATCTGAATGACAGCGCAGTGATCGGAAACCATGACGACAATAAGAACACCGTGGATCTGGAGTTCTCCAACAACCCCAATGGAGAGGGGAAGGGAAAGACCAAGGAGGACACGGTCTGGGCGTTCAGCTATGAGCTGAAGAACAAGAAGGTTCGGGATACCGAGAACGGAGCCGCGCTTCAGGAGGCAGGGTTCCGGCTCTATAAGAGCTATGATGCATCGAAGGAGGGCGACGCGCAGTTTGCCGACGAGGTGAAGCTGATCCGGAAGGACGGCGCTTACAAGCCGGCAGCCTCCGGTGAGTCCGGTGTGGAGATGCGCTCCGGCAGCGACGGAACCTTCAACATTCAGGGGCTGGATGCCGGAACCTACTACCTTCGGGAGACGACGACGCCCGCCGGCTTTAATTCTCTGACTGCGCCGATCACGGTTGTGATCCGTGCGACCCACACAGAGGACAGTGAGACGACGGCACATACGGATATTACGATCACGAAGGATAGCGCAGAGGTTGACGAAATCGTAGTCGTAAACAAGCAGGGTATCACGCTGCCCTCGACCGGCGGTATGGGTACCACCGTGCTCTACGCAGCCGGCGCGCTGCTGGTGATCCTTGCCGGCGCGGCAGTGGTAGTGAAGAGACGCAGAGAGGCATAAATCTGCGGCAGGAATACGGAAATAGAGGGGAGAAGGCGGGCTGTCCATATAGGGGGCGCCCATGCCTTCTCCTTGACTTTTTTTCTGATTCTGTGTAAGATACATAGGTCGTACGGTGCGTACGAAGCGAGGTGTGGCTCAGTTTGGCTAGAGCACCTGTTTTGGGAACAGGGGGTCGCAAGTTCGAATCTTGTCACCTCGAGGATGAGAAAAAGAAAAGAGCGATTCCGAAAGGATCGCTCTTTTCTGATAGCAGATTTATCGCATATAGCGTAACAGTTCAGCTGAGCCGAAGCATGGGACAGAGAGGGGGACAGCATGAAAACAGCCATTGTTACAGGCGCCTCGAGGGGAGTCGGCAGAGCGATCGCGGAACGGCTCGCGGGAGAGGGCTACCGACTGCTTATTAACTGCCGCTCGCGTTTCGAGCTGCTGGATCATGCCGCGGCGGAGCTTTCGGCGAAGACGTCGTGCATCCCGATCCACGGGAAAATCTCCGGGGAGCTGCTGGAGCGGTATCTGGGTGGAAGCGCTGTTTCTCAAGAAGAGCTTCTTCTTGTAAATAATGGCGGGATTTCCCGTTTTCAGCTCGCACAGGAGGTTACGGACGGAGAACTCATGGAGCTCATGGAGGCGAATCTTCTTTCGATGTTTCGCCTCTGTCGTGCATTGATTCCCTATCTGCTTCGCAGCGGGAACGGGCGCATCCTGAACATTTCCTCGGTTTGGGGTATCTGCGGCGCTTCAATGGAGTCGGTCTATTCCATGACGAAGGGCGGTGTCAATGCCTTCACGCGGGCGCTGGGCAGGGAGCTCGCGCCGAGCCGCATTCCGGTCAACGCGATTGCGCTCGGCGCTGTGGATACGGATATGAACAGCTGGATGGGGGAGGAGGAGCGTGCCGCACTGAATGAGGAGATTCCGTTCGGACGGATGGCGTCTGTATCTGAGGCGGCAGAATTTGCCATGCTTCTTCTGAAGAGTCCCCATTATCTTACAGGGCAGGTGATACAATTCGACGGCGGCTGGATCTAGGCTCCTCCTTCTTCTTTTGACTGTCATTACGCGGCGGTATGCGATCGAAAAAAAGGGGCTGCCGCCGGCAGCCCCTCTGTTGCTTCTTTCCTCATATCTCCGGCGCGATCAGCCCGTAGGTATTGCCCTTTCTCTTGTATACGACATGAACCTTGCCGGTATCTCCATCCTGAAATACGAAGAAACTGTGTCCGACCAGCTCCATCTGGAGGCAGGCCTCCTCTGCGGTCATCGGCTTCAGGTCAAACTGCTTCGTGCGAACGATGCGGATTTCCGGCTCCTCCGGCTCCTCGGTATCGGAGAGGAAGTCGTCCGTGAAAGCATGTACGCTCTGCTTCCGGTCGATGAGCTTTTTCCTGTATCTGCGGATTTGGCGCTCGATGAGATCCTCCACGAGATCGATGGACTGATACATATCCGTCGTTTCCTGCTCGGCGCGGATCACGGTGCCCTTTACCGGGATCGTCACCTCGATCTTCTGCATATCCTTCTGAGTGGAAAGAGTGACATTGCAGAGGGTATCCGCTTTGAAGAACTTGTCCAGCTTTCCCAGCTTTTTCTCCACCATATTGCGTAAGCCATCGGTTACGGTAATCGTTCTGCCTGTGATACTGAATCTCATAAAAGATACTCCTTCCTCGGAGAGCGGTTTCGAAGCAGCGCTCCGTGACTCTCCTTTGTGATGAATACAGTATAGCACTTTTTGAAAAATTTCTCCATAAATAAATGTGCGGAAAATAAAATAATCTTTTAATTCCGCCGCCGCAATTCTGAAATTTCTGTGAAAGGATGAAATGTTTGTGTCCTGCGGGGGATTCCGCCTTGAATTACCGTGGGCTTAGTGGTAGACTTTACAAGTTATAACCGTAAGTGTATCATTTGCCTGGTCGAGGCAGAATCAGGATAAAGGAGCAATACTCAATGAATCTTTTTGAGAGAATATTCGGAACTCATTCGGAGCGGGAGCTGAAGCTGATCCAGCCGAGGATCGATGAGATTCTTTCGCTGGATCAGCAGATGACGGCGATGTCCGATGCGGAGCTCCGGGGGCAGACCCCGAAGTTCAAGGAACGGCTCGCGAACGGCGAAACACTGGATGATCTCCTGCCGGAGGCGTTCGCGACGGTGCGGGAGGCCTCCAAAAGAGTTCTCGGGATGCAGCATTATCCGGTACAGCTGATCGGCGGCGTGGTGCTGCATCAGGGGCGCATTGCGGAGATGCGTACCGGAGAGGGAAAGACGCTGGTTTCCACCTGTCCGGCGTATCTCAACGCGCTGGAGGGAAAGGGCTGCCATATTGTCACGGTCAATGATTACCTCGCGAAGCGTGACGCGGAGTGGATGGGGAAGGTTCATGAGTTTCTGGGGCTGAGCGTCGGCGTGATTCTCAATGAAATGAGCGCAGAGCAGAGACAGGCGGCATACCGCTGTGATATCACCTATGTGACGAACAATGAGCTCGGCTTCGACTATCTCCGTGACAATATGGCGATCTACAAGAACCAGCAGGTACTGCGCGGGCTGCATTACTGCATCATCGATGAGATCGACTCGATCCTGATCGATGAGGCGAGAACACCGCTTATCATCTCCGGACAGTCCGGCAAGTCCACGAAGCTCTACGAGGTCTGTGATGTTCTGGCACGGCAGCTCGAGAGAGGAGAGGAATCCGCGGAGTTCTCGAAGATCAATGCGATCCTCGGTGAGGAGATCGAGGAGAGCGGAGACTTTATTGTCAATGAAAAGGAGAAGACGGTAAACCTCACCCAGCAGGGCGTGGAAAAGGTTGAGAAGTACTTCCATATCGAGAATCTCGCGGATGCGGAGAATCTCGAGATCCAGCACAATATCATTCTGGCGCTGCGCGCCAATAATCTGATGCACAGGGATAAGGACTATGTCGTAAAGGATGACGAGATTCTGATTGTCGACGAGTTTACCGGACGGATCATGCCGGGACGCCGTTATTCCGACGGACTGCATCAGGCGATCGAGGCGAAGGAGCATGTCAATGTGAAGCGTGAGTCCAGAACGCTCGCGACGATCACCTTCCAGAATTTCTTCAATAAGTTTGAGAAGAAATCCGGCATGACCGGTACGGCGCAGACCGAGGAGAAGGAGTTCCGGAACATCTATTCCATGGATGTCATTCAGATCCCGACCAATCGTCCGATTCAGCGAATCGATCTGGATGATGCGGTATACAAGTCAAAGAAGGAGAAGTTCAGAGCGGTCGTGGATGAGATTGAGCGGATCCATGAGACAGGTGCGCCGGTGCTCGTCGGCACGATCGCGATCGAGACCTCGGAGATGCTGTCCTCCATGCTGAAGAAGCGCGGCATCAAACACAATGTGCTGAACGCGAAGTTCCATGAGCAGGAGGCGGCGATCATCGCGGATGCGGGCACACACGGTGCGGTGACGATCGCGACGAACATGGCAGGGCGCGGCACCGATATCAAGCTCGATGAGGAGGCGAAGGCGGCGGGCGGGCTGCATATCATCGGTACGGAGCGGCACGAGTCCCGTCGTATCGACAACCAGCTTCGCGGACGTTCCGGACGGCAGGGCGATGTCGGACAGTCGCAGTTCTACATTTCCCTTGAGGACGATCTGATGCGTCTCTTCGGCTCAGAGCGGTTGATGGGGATGTTTGAAATGCTGCGCGTCCCGGACGGGGAGCAGATTCATCACAAGATGCTTTCCAATGCCATCGAACGTGCACAGGAGAAAATCGAGCTCAATAACTACGGCATCCGTGAGAACCTGCTGAAGTATGATGAGGTGAATAACGAGCAGAGAGACGTCATCTACGGAGAGCGCGAAAAGGTGCTGGAGGGCGACAATATGCGCCCGCTCATCATCAAGTTTATCACTGATACGGTGGACAACTATGTGGATGCCAACATCGCGGAGGAGCAGACCGCGAAGGACTGGGATCTGAGCGGGCTTAACGATACGCTGATGTCCATCATTCCGCTCCCGAAGCTGCAGCTTACCGAGGAGCAGTATGAGACGATGACGAAGAGCGAGTTCCGGCAGATGCTGAAGGAAGAGGCGATCCGTCTGTATGAGCGGAAGGAGGCAGAGTTTCCGAATCCGGAGCAGATGCGGGAGGTAGAGCGCGTCATGCTGCTTCGTGTGATCGACCAGAAGTGGATGAGCCATATAGATGATATGGATCTGCTGCGTGACGGCATCGGTCTGCAGGCATACGGGCAGAAGGATCCGCTGGTCGAGTACAAGATCACGGGCTATGAGATGTTTCAGGAGATGACGAGAGCCATACAGGAGGAGACGATCCGCGTGCTCTACCACATCAAGATCGAGCAGAAGGTCGAGCGGGAGCAGGTGGCGAAGCCGACCGGTACGAACCGGGATGAGAGCGCGGCGAAGAAGCCGGTGAGACGACAGGCACGGAAGGTCTATCCGAACGATCCCTGTCCGTGCGGCTCCGGCAAGAAATTCAAGAACTGTCACGGCGCGGAGCTCTTCGAGAGACTGGCGCAGCAGCCGGCAAAGGAGCTTTGATATGATAGAGTTTGATCAGTTTAAATATGAGCTGGGGCAGAAAAAGGAGCCACTCCGTCATCTCGGGGAGTCTCTTGATCTGGAAAACAAAGAGAAGCGGATCGTCGAGCTGGATCGAATGATGGAGGAGCCGGATTTCTGGACAGACGCCGAGAAAGCGAACCGGCTTTCCACGGAGGCGCGGCATCTGAAGGATGATGTCGAGGGCTACCGGAGGCTCGTGCAGTCCTATGAGGACATCGAGGCGCTGATCGAGATGGGGCAGGAGGAGGAGGATGCAGGGCTCGTCACAGAGGTGCGGGAGGAGCTCGCGGCGTTCTCGGAGACACTCGATGCGATGAGCACGAAGCTGCTGCTGTCCGGCGAGTACGATAATATGAATGCGATCCTGCGTCTCAATGCGGGCGCGGGCGGCACCGAGTCCAATGACTGGGCGGGGATGCTTTATCGTATGTATACCAGATGGGCGGAGCGGCACGGCTATACGGTCAAGGTGCTGGATTATCTGGAGGGAGATGAGGCGGGCATCAAGTCGGTGACGATCGAGATCGACGGTGACTATGCCTACGGCTATCTTCGTTCGGAAATGGGGATTCATCGTCTCGTGCGGATTTCTCCCTTCAACGCGCAGAGTAAGCGGCAGACCTCCTTTGTTTCCTGTGATGTTATGCCGGATATCGACACGGATATCGACATTGAGATCCGTGACGAGGATATCAAGATGGAGGTGTTCCGTTCCTCCGGCGCAGGCGGGCAGCATATTAACAAGACCTCCTCTGCCGTCCGGCTGATCCACATTCCGACCGGCTTCGTGGCGGCGTGCCAGGAGGAGCGTTCTCAGATCCAGAACCGTGAGAAGGCGATGCAGATGCTGAAGGCGAAGCTCTTCATGAAGGAGAAGCAGGAGCAGGAGGAGAAGCTCGCAGGGATCCGCGGCGAGGTCAAGGAGAACGGCTGGGGCTCCCAGATCCGTTCCTATGTCCTTCAGCCCTACCGCATGGTCAAGGATCTCCGCTCCGGAGAGGAGACAGGCAATACCGACGCGGTGCTGGACGGCGACATTGACCGCTTCATTACCGCCTATCTGAAATGGATGCAGCTCGGCTGTCCGGATCGCAAGGTGCAGGGTGGCGACTGATGACACAGGAGTCGGATTACTATGTGGTGCGCGCGAATGCACTGCCGGAGGTACTCCGGAGAGTCGTGGAGGTGAAACGACTGCTGCAGAGCGCGGAGAAGCTGAGCATTGCCGATGCGACGGAGCAGGCGGGGATTTCCCGCTCCTCCTACTACAAATACAAGGATGATATTCTTCCCTTCTATGACAATTCCAAGGGGAAGACAGTGACACTGGTGATACAGATGATCGACGAGCTGGGAGGGATATCCAGGGTTTGCTCGAAGATGGCAGCATATGAGGCGAATATTCTGACGATCCACCAGTCTATTCCCGTGAATAATGTTGCGACGCTGACGGTTTCTGCGGAGATCAGCAGCGAGACCAAGGACATTTCGGGAATGATTCGTGAGATTGAGGCCATGGAGCATGTGCAGTATGTGAAGATCCTCGCGCAGGAGAGCAGGCTGAGCGGGACGAGTGCACAAGGATAAGGATAAGGGACAGGAGAAGAGGTATGAAAGCAGCGATCATGGGCTATGGAGTCATCGGTTCCGGCGTAGCGGAGGTTCTCAGGATCAATCAGGATCAGATCGTCAGAAAGGTTGGGGAAGCGATCGAGCTGAAATATGTGTTGGATCTTCGGGAGGAGATTCCGGAGCATCAGGAAAAGCTGATTCATGATTTTTCTGTGATCGAGAATGATCCGGAGGTCGAACTGGTGGTAGAGACCATGGGGGGCATCCATCCTGCGTATGAATTCATCAAGCGCTGCCTGGAAAAGGGAAAGCATGTGATCAGCTCCAACAAGGCTGTGGTTGATGCCTGCGGCTCGAAGCTGATTCTCACTGCGAGAGAGCATAACTGCAACTTCTATTTTGAGGCTGCTGTGGGCGGCGGGATTCCGGTCATCCGCACGATCTATCATAACTATGCCGGAGAGAAGCTGACAGAGATTACGGGGATTCTGAACGGGACGACCAATTACATTCTGACACGGATGCGGGAGGATGGCAGCAGCTTCGCAGACACACTGAAGGAGGCGCAGCGTCTCGGCTATGCGGAGCGCGACCCAAGCGCGGATATCGACGGCTTCGACACCTCCAGAAAGACTGCGATCCTTCTGTCCATGGCGTCCGGCAACCGCTGCCGTCATGAGGATATCTATACCGAGGGGATCCGCAATGTCTCCGCTATTGACTTTATGTATGCGGAAAAACTGAATATGAACATTCGCCTGCTGGGTTCCGTGCAGGAGGTGGAGGACAGGTATTTCGCCTATGTCGCGCCCCTTCTGATCGATCGGGCAGACCCTCTTTATCCGGTGGACGGTGTCTTTAACGGCATCCGCATTGTCGGGAACTGTCTCGGCACGACAATGCTCTACGGGATGGGGGCGGGGAAGCTTCCGACGGCATCGGCAGTGGTTTCAGATATCATTGCGGCAGTTCGGCACAAGCAGCATTTCCAGGGGATCGGCTGGTCGGAGCGGATGATTGAAATTGAGCCGATGGGCAGCAATGCCTTCCGCTATCTGATCCGGATTGAGGGAATGCCGGAGGGGATCGAGTCGGATATCCGGGAGCTTTTCCTCGATACGGGCGCTGCATTTCAGCCGGTGCTGCTGGACGGCAGGAGTGACGAGTTCGGCATTCTGACGGATCTGATGTTCGAGTCTGATTTCCTCGAAAACCATAAGGAGTTTGAGGCGAAAACCGGCAGGCGGATTTTCCACTTCATGCGGGCGCGTCGATCCGAGACCGAGGCATAAGGACGGAAAAGGTGCTGAACGGCAGAATAGTCAAAGAGGCGAGGTTCGGAACCGCTCCGGTTCAGCTTCGCCTCTTACTGTATAAGTCCCCCTGTCAGGGAGATGCTGATGAAATCGAAAAAGCTACGTGTCAAAGGGCGTGATGCCTAAAAAGCGTGCGGAACGCCGCGCAGGACTTATAAGATTGACGGCACCGAAACTTTCGGCACGGGGACTCTGCTGCGGAGGACAGGAGAAATGGTATACGAAACGAATTCCGCGAAGGAAACCTTCGCGTTGGGAGAAAGGCTGGGACGGGAAGCGGTTGCGGGGAGTGTCCTCTGTCTGGACGGGGATCTGGGAGTCGGCAAGACGGTATTTACGCAGGGCTTCGCCCACGGGCTGGGGGTTTCGGATTATGTAAATTCTCCGACCTTCACGATCGTGAAGGAGTATGAGGGCAGACTGCCGCTTTACCACTTCGATATGTATCGGCTGGGGGAGGAATCGGAGCTTCTGGAAATCGGCTATGAGGACTATTTCTACGGGAAGGGCGTGTGCGTGATCGAATGGCCGGAGCGGGTTGCAGGGCTGATTCCGGAAGAGGCAGACTGGCTCCGCATTACGAAGGAGCCGGAGAAGGGATTTGATTACCGGCGGATCGAGCTTCTGGAGAGAGGGAAAACCGGCGCGGCGCGGGAAGAGCGGAGCTGATACTTCGCTTTGACAGGAGAAAGGATAATCATGCTGACTTTGGGAATCGATTCCTCCGGGCGTACGGCGAGCTGTGCGCTGGCAGAGGATGGGGTGCTGCTGGGAGAATACAGCACGAATATCGGGCTGACGCATTCGGAGACGCTGCTTCCGATGATACAGGAACTGTTTGCTCGCTGCGGGAGACGCTGTGAGGCGCTTTCGCTCGTTGCTGTCAGCGCGGGGCCCGGCTCTTTTACGGGACTTCGGATCGGTGCGGCGAGCGGAAAGGGGATTGCGCTTGCCTATGGCATTCCGATGGCGGCGGTGAGTACGCTGGAGGGGCTCTGCCGGAACGTGGCGGAGTCGGAGCGGTTCGTGCATCCGATCATGGATGCACGCCGGCATCAGGTCTATACGGCGGAATATCTCGGGGGAGTGCTGCGGGGCGAAGAAGAGGCGGTTTCGATCGAGGAGCTGGTAGCGCGGCTGAACAGAGAGGGGGGAAAGCACCTCTTTCTGGGAGACGGCGTGGCGGTCTACCGGGCATATATCGAGTCGAACATGACTGCGGAGCACAGCTTCGCATCCGCCGGGAACCTGCTGCAGCGGGCGGGCTCCATTGCCCTCCTCGGCGAGCGAATGCTTGAGCGCGGAAAAACAGTGGAAAGCGGGGACTTCACACTCAGCTATGTGCGGAAGCCGCAGGCGGAACGGGAGAGAGAACGGCAGGGACTTCGGGAGTTCGATATGCTGCATCAGAACAATGCCGACAGCGCGGAGCGTACCCTGGACAGGAGCTTGCCGCGAAATTACCGGATCGGCGGGCGCAGCGGCTATGAAAATGAAGAGAGTCTATGAAAATCCTATGCGAAAAGCTTCCGCACCATCAATCCTATAAGTCCTGCATACCTGCTGTCCTGTCGGATGCCGGGAATGTCCGCTCATGCAAGCATGGCGTTCCCATGCCGCCTGACAGGGACTTATATAGTAAAATACAGGAAATGACGGAGGCGGATATCCTGGAGGTGCTGCAGCTCTCGATAAAGAGCTTCGGTGCGATGGCGTGGAAGGAACGGGATTTTCTCCATGCTATCGAGAGCCGCTATGACTATCCCTATGTGATCCGGGTACGGGGGCGCTTCGCAGGCTTTTCTCTGCTTCGCTGTCTCGGGCCGGAGGCGGAGGTGCAGGAGATCTGCATTGCAGAGGCGTTCCGAGGGAAGGGATTGGGGAGCTGCCTGATGGATCGAATGATAGAGGATACACGACTGCGCTCCGGCAGCAGCATTTTCCTGGAGGTTCGCGTCGGCAATCGAGCGGCACGGGAGCTCTACCGGAAGAAGGGCTTTGCAGAGCAGTATATCCGCCGCGCTTACTACAGCGATCCGACCGAGGATGCTGCGGTGCTGCGGCTTTCGCTTTCATAAATCCGGTAAATATGTGCCTGTCCGTGCGGATACGGGTAGTCACGTGCTTGCTGCTTGGGGGACTTATACAGTAATATTGCAGACACAGAGGGAACAGTATGTTAGATGTTTGTTTGCTGGGAACCGGCGGTATGATGCCGCTTCCGAATCGCTGGCTGACGAGCCTGATGCTCCGCTCGAGCGGCAGTAATCTGCTGATCGACTGCGGAGAGGGAACGCAGATCGCGATGAAGGAGAAGGGCTGGTCACCGAATCCGATCGATTTTATCTGCTTCACGCATTATCACGCGGATCACATTTCCGGACTGCCGGGGATGCTTCTGAATATGGGAAATGCGGAGCGGACAGAGCCGCTTCATATCCTCGGACCGAAGGGACTTCGGAGAGTGGTGGACGGGCTTCGTGTGATCGCACCGGAGCTTCCTTTCCCTATTCTTTATCATGAGTTTACGGAGCCGACAGAACGCTTTATGCTGGGGCCCTATATCATTGATGCATTTAAGCTGAATCACAAGATTATCTGTTATGGGTATAGAGTCTCCATTCGACGGCTGGGGCTCTTCGATGCGGAACGGGCAAGGGCACAGGGGATCCCGGTGTACTGCTGGAACCGTTTGCAGCATGGAGAAACGGTCACGGATAAGGGAAATGTTTATACGCCGGACATGGTAATGGGAGCAGAGCGGCGCGGAATCTCGGTCTGCTATTGTACGGACAGCAGACCGGTGCCGATCATTGCGGAAATGGCGCGGGATGTCGATCTCTTCATCTGCGAGGGAATGTACGGTGAACGGGAGAAGCAGGAGAATGCCCGCAGGAACCGTCACATGATGATGCAGGAGGCGGCGGAGCTCGGGGCGAAGGCGCAGCCGCGGGAGATGTGGTTTACCCACTATTCCCCCTCTGAGATGCGGCCGGAGCAATACAAGGAAGAAATCCGGCGGATTTTCCCGGTGAAATTTGCACGGGACGGCTGGACGCGGGAGCTGCGCTTCGAGGAGACGCAGGCAGAGGGGCAGGATGGAAGAGAGAAATAGAGAAGAGAAGGTTACGATTCTGGCGATCGAGTCGAGCTGCGACGAGACGGCGGCGGCGGTGGTGCGGAATGGACGGGAGGTGCTGTCCAATGTGATCTCCTCGCAGATCGCGATTCACACGGAGTATGGCGGAGTGGTTCCGGAGATCGCGTCCCGGAAGCATCTCGAGAAGATCGACGAGGTGATCCGGCTCGCGCTCAGGGAGGCGGGCTGCGGCTTCGCGGAGATCGACGCGATCGCGGTAACCTATGGGCCGGGGCTGGTGGGCGCGCTTCTGGTGGGCGTTGCCGAGGCGAAGGCACTTGCCTATGCGTTAGACAAGCCGCTGCTTGGCGTACATCATATCGAGGGACATATCGCGGCGAACTTCGTGGAGAATCCGGAGCTGCGGCCGCCGTTTGTCTGCCTTGTGGTATCGGGAGGACATACGCATCTCGTGCTTGTGAAGGACTATGGAGAGTTTGAGATTGTCGGCAGAACCCGGGACGATGCGGCGGGCGAAGCCTTTGACAAGGTGGCGCGCGCGGTCGGGCTTGGTTATCCGGGAGGACCGAAGGTGGATAAGGCAGCGAGAGAGGGAGATCCGGCGGCGATTCATTTCCCGAGAGGCGAGGTGGAGGGGAGTCCGTATGACTTCACCTTCTCCGGGCTGAAATCCTCGGTGTTGAATTATATCAACAAGGCGAACATGACAGGTGCGGAGATCCGGGTGGCGGATCTCTGCGCTTCTTTCCAGAAGGCGGTGACGGATGCGCTCGTGAGCCGTGCGATCAGGCTTTGCAGAGAGCGAGGCTGCCGAAGCCTTGCTATCGCGGGCGGTGTCGCCTCCAACTCTTGGCTACGGAGAGAAATGGAGGAGGCGTGCGCGGAAAACGGGATACGTTTCTTCCGTCCGAGTCCGGTGCTCTGTACGGATAATGCGGC
>NZ_JABXYT010000001.1:2120000-2332500 GCF_013394775.1 Oribacterium sp. oral taxon 102 | reverse complement strand
ACGGGAGTCAGACTGCGGGATATAAATTCCGTAGTCAAAAGGGAAACAGCCCAGATCTACAGCTAAGGTCCCCAAGTGCATGTTAAGTGGTAAAGGATGTGGGATTTCACAGACAACTAGGATGTTGGCTCAGAAGCAGCCACACATTCAAAGAGTGCGTAATAGCTCACTAGTCGAGAGGTCCTGCGCCGAAAATTAACGGGGCTGAAACATGACACCGAAGCTTAGGGATGACGAAAGTCATCGGTAGAGGAGCATTGAAAGCTCACAGAAGCGGTACCGGAAGGAGCCGTGGAGGGCTTTGAAGAGAGAATGCCGGAATGAGTAGCGAGATGGAGGTGGGAATCCTCCAGGCCGAATATCTAAGGTTTCCAGGGTAAAGCTGATCTGCCCTGGGTAAGTCGGGGCCTAAGGCGAGGCTGAGAAGCGTAGCCGATGGACAACTGGTTTAGATTCCAGTACCTTACTGTATCAGAACTGTGGGGACACATGGAGGAGGAGAGAGCCGGGAAAGAAAAGACCGGTGCAAGCGTGGGAGGAGCCAGGCAGGAAAAGCCGTCTGGCAATCCGAGGACGCGATGCGGAGCGAAGAAAAGTAGCGAAGCTCTCAGAGTCCGTGGCGAGAAAAGCCGCTATTGTGTACAGTAAGCCCGTACCGCAAACCGACACAGGCAGATGAGGAGAGAATCCTAAGGCCGGCGGGAGAAGCATTGTTAAGGAACTCGGCAAAATGACCCCGTAACTTCGGGAGAAGGGGCGCCCACGAGAGTGGGCCGCAGAGAAAAGGCTCAAGCAACTGTTTAGCAAAAACACAGGTCTATGCGAAACCGTAAGGTAAAGTATATGGGCTGACGCCTGCCCGGTGCTGGAAGGTTAAGAGGAGAGGTTAGCGAAAGCGAAGCTTTGAATTGAAGCCCCAGTAAACGGCGGCCGTAACTATAACGGTCCTAAGGTAGCGAAATTCCTTGTCGGGTAAGTTCCGACCCGCACGAAAGGCGTAATGATTTGAGCGCTGTCTCAACAATGCACCCGGTGAAATTGAAGTGCCAGTGAAGATGCTGGTTACCCGCGCCAGGACGGAAAGACCCCATGGAGCTTTACTCCAGCTTGACACTGGGATTCGGTAGTGAATGCACAGGATAGGTGGGAGACTAAGAAGGAAGAACTTCGGTTTTTCCGGAGTCGCTGTTGGGATACCAC
Organism: Oribacterium sp. oral taxon 102; assembly: GCF_013394775.1. Classification (NCBI taxonomy): domain Bacteria; kingdom Bacillati; phylum Bacillota; class Clostridia; order Lachnospirales; family Lachnospiraceae; genus Oribacterium; species Oribacterium sp. oral taxon 102. The sequence goes on along the minus strand of NZ_JABXYT010000001.1, from coordinate 2,331,300 downwards.
CCTTTTGCTATTGGATTTCTAACCGGGAGCCGTGAACCGGCATCGGGACACTGTCAGGCGGGGAGTTTGACTGGGGCGGTCGCCTCCGAAAGGGTATCGGAGGCGCTCAAAGGTTCCCTCATAATGGTTGGAAACCATTAGAAGAGTGCAAAGGCAGAAGGGAGCCTGACTGCGAGGGTGACGGCCCGAGCAGAGTAGAAATACGGACTTAGTGATCCGGTGGTATGAAAGTGGGATTGCCATCGCTCAACGGATAAAAGCTACCCTGGGGATAACAGGCTGATCTCCCCCAAGAGTTCACATCGACGGGGAGGTTTGGCACCTCGATGTCGGCTCATCGCATCCTGGGGCTGAAGTCGGTCCCAAGGGTTGGGCTGTTCGCCCATTAAAGCGGTACGCGAGCTGGGTTCAGAACGTCGTGAGACAGTTCGGTCCCTATCCGGCGCGGGCGCAGGAGATTTGAGAGGAGCTGTCCTTAGTACGAGAGGACCGGGATGGACTGACCTCTGGTGGACCTGTTGGGAATCAATCCCATAGCAGGGTAGCCAAGTCGGGGAAGGATAAACGCTGAAGGCATCTAAGCGTGAAGCCTGCCTCAAGATGAGATCTCCCATCGAAAGAGTAAGACCCCTTAGAGAGAATGAGGTAGATAGGGCTGAGGTGTAAGTGCTGCAAAGCATTCAGCTGACAGCTACTAATAGGTCGAGGGCTTATCCAATGTGGAGATGTTTCGCTGGATACAGGATGAATATGCAGGTATGTGGTTTTCAAGGCACGATTTCAGTGCAGGCTGCTTTGCCTCTATAGCTCAGTCGGTAGAGCACGCGGCTGTTAACCGCGGTGTCGTTGGTTCGAGTCCATCTGGAGGCGTTTGCCGATATAGCTCAATTGGCAGAGCAACTGATTTGTAATCAGTAGGTTTTCGGTTCAAGTCCGAATATCGGCTTTGACTTAAGCGGGCGCTTAGGTCATTTTTATTGTATAAGTCCCTGTCAGGCGGCACGGAGCAGCGTGCAGGACTTATAGGATTGTCAGTGTCGAAGCTTTCGGCATGGGGGTATTGTAGAAATCCCCCTAAAGTGGAGTTATTATGTATCGGAACCGTAGCTCAGTTGGTTAGAGCAGTCGGCTCATAACCGATCGGTCCACGGTTCGAGTCCGTGCGGTTCCACGAAAGAGATAGTGCACGAGGCATTGTCTCTTTTTTTTGTACTTGCATAAATACATGGAATTCGATAAAATGAGAATCAGTATCGTAAGTATACAGTGTTTTGTATGAAGGAATACAGGATTCAATGGATTTTTTGAAACTACAGGCGTATGCGAAGATCAATCTCTCGCTGGATGTGCTCCGGCAGAGACAGGATGGCTATCATGATGTCCGGATGGTCATGCAGACGATCAGGCTGCATGACAATATTGATCTTCGGAGGACACGGCAGCCGGGGATACGGCTTCGGACGAACCTTTCCTTCCTGCCGGTGAATGAGAATAATCTCATGTACCGTGCGGCGCAGCTTCTGATTGAGGAATTTAAGCTGCGGGAGGGTGTGGAGATGACGCTTCGGAAGGTGATTCCTGTAGCAGCGGGACTTGCCGGCGGTTCTGCGGATGCGGCGGCAGTGCTCTATGGTGTCAACCGGATTTTTTCGCTGGGGCTCTCTGCTGCGGAGCTGCAGAAGAGAGCGGTGAGGCTTGGGGCAGACGTACCGTTCTGTCTGATGCACGGGACGGCGCTTTCCGAGGGGATCGGAGAGGTGCTGACAGCACTTCCGGGAATGCCGGAATGCATGCTTGTGCTGGCGAAGCCGGGGATCTCGGTCTCTACGAAGTATGTGTATACGAATCTGCGGGTGGATGCGCAGCCTCCCGAGGCGCACCCCGACATCTCCCGTGTTGTGGAGGCGCTGTATGCCGCGGATCTTCGGGCGATTGCGGAAAATGCCGGAAACATACTGGAGCGGGTGAGCTGTCGGGAATATCCGGAGATCGATCGAATCAAGGAGCGAATCCTGAGCTACGGCGCGTTGTTTTCATTGATGTCCGGTTCGGGACCGACAGTATTCGGCGTTTTCGATGATCCGGATCGCGCGGAGCACTGTTATCAGGAGCTTCGTTTCGGAAAGGACAAGAATATTGCGAAGCAGGTCTACCTGACAGAGCCTTGGAAATAAAGGAGCAGAGAATGAGTGAATTTACGATCAATATGAATGAATACCTCCCGCTCAGGGATCTTGTTTTTAATACTTTGAGGCAGGCGATCCTGAAGGGCGAGCTGAAGCCGGGCGAGCGGCTGATGGAGATACAGCTTGCAGAGAAGCTCGGTGTTTCCCGGACACCGATCCGCGAGGCGATCCGAAAGCTGGAGCTGGAGGGGCTGGTGCTGATGATTCCGCGCCGCGGCGCGGAGGTGGCGAAGATCTCGCACAAGGCGCTTCAGGATGTGCTGGAGGTGCGGGGCGCGCTGGAGGAGCTGGCGACAGACCTTGCCTGTCAGCGGATCACCGCGGAGGATCTGCGGGCGCTGCATGAGGCGGAGGAGCACTTCAAGCGCGTCGTGGAGTCCGGTACGGAGATGCAGATTGCCGAGGCGGACGAGGCTTACCATGATATCATCTACAATGCGACCGGAAACAAGAAGCTCGTTCAGATGATCAATAATCTTCGGGAGCAGATGTATCGTTATCGTCTGGAATATATCAAGGACGAGGCACAGAGAGGAACGCTGATTTCGGAGCATGAGAAGATCCTCGAAGCGATCCAGATCCGGGACATCATCCGTGCGAAGGCGCTGATGAAGGAGCATATCGACAATCAGGAGATCACTGTCTCGAAGAATCTGAATGAGGCGGAGGAGCTTAAAAAGACGGAAATTTGAATACAGGATAGTCAGGGGACATGCTTTATAAGGCAGTCCCCTTCTTTGATGCAAAGAGACGCGTCATATCCGTCCCTTTCATCGTGAGGAGCCAAGGCTTTTCTCTATCCCTTCCGCGCAGTATTGTACAAATATGAAAAAACTGTGAATTATCTTAATTTATACGGCACGTTATTGACAGAATGACAGGCTGTCACTATACTACAGAAAGTTATTTCCGCATGGTTTCTGCGCGTAAGGCTCGCAGGAAGCAGCGAATACGGCGGACAGAGGGGGGCGAGAGGAATTGGCGAGCGAACGCTTTTTGAAGCTGGATAAGGAAAAGCAGGAGCGGATTCTGACGGCGGCGAGAGAGGAGTTCTCCAGTGTGCCGTTCGACGAGGTCTCAATCAATCGGATCATCCGCAGTGCGGGGATCTCCAGAGGCAGCTTCTACACCTATTTTGAGGACAAGGAGGATCTGCTCGGCTATATCTGTGAGGAGCAGGATATCAGCATGGAGCGTTCCCTACGGGAGAAGCTGCTCGCGGAGGACGGGAATCTCTGGACTGCGCTTATGCTGTGGACAGGGGAGGTGCTCGGTTATATGGAGCGACCTGCTGTCCGGCACTTCATCGGCATTCTGTCCAATATTCATCTTGCCCGGCGGCAGGAAATACAGGCGCGGAGCAGCGCGCAGAAGCAGCTTCGGGACAGAGAGCAGTTTGAGTGGTTTCTGCAAAATGTGAACCCGAAGACACTCGATCTCCGGAGACCTCGGGAGGAGCTTCGGGTATTGTATCAGACTGTCCTGCGGCTTGCTCTCATTGCGCTGGCAAGCGAGGCGGTGAAGATACAGAGCAGGGAGCAGATTCTGCATGAGCTGGAGCTCCAGCTGAATATCCTCCGAAGGGGGATCAATATAGACATGGAAGGCGAAGGAAGGAAAACGATATGAAAAAGGGTATCAAAATCGGAATCGGCGCGGCAGCGGGGCTTGCCTTCATTGTACTGGTCGCGGGGAGAGTGCTGCGTCCTGCACCGGAGCTCCCGACAACGGAGCTTCCGACGGTGACGCTGGGAAAGCTTGCGACCGGTAATATGGAGAGTACGATTTCTCTGATGGGTACGATACAGCCGAGCGATACCTACTACCTCATGCCGAAGACGGCGGGAGAGCTGCTCGCGGTTTATGTCGAGAACGGACAGCGGGTGAAGCAGGGAGACCCGATCGCGAAGCTGGACAATCAGAAGCAGATCGACGCAGCGAAATATACGCTGGAGCAGGCGAATGCCTCCGCGGCGACGGCAGGGAACGCGCTGAACCGGATGACGCCGCTTTATCAGGCGGGAGATATCTCCGCACAGGAATATGAGTCGACGAAGGCACAGGCGACGGCGGCGTCTGCACAGGCGAAGTCCGCGCAGCTCAACTATGACACGCAGATGGAGTTCGCGACACTGACTGCTCCGGCGGACGGTACGATACAGAATCTGAGTTATACGCTGAACGCCATGCTAACCCAGTCCTCTCAGCTCGGGATATTGGTCGGCTCCGGCGCGAAGACGATCGATTTCAATGTCACCGAGGATGTGATGCGGAACCTCACGCTCGGAGAGAAGGTGCGTGTGGAGAAGTCCGGTGTAACGATCGACGGCACGATTTCCGAGATCGGACAGGTCGTCAATGCGCAGAACGGGCTTTTCCCTGTCAAGGCAGTGCTGGAAGGGGGAGGGGAGCTCTCGGACGGCGTGAGCGCGAAGCTGACGCTGGTTTCCGCACGGGCGGAAAATACGGGAATTATTCCGCTGGACGATATCTACTATTCCGACAGCAAGCCCTATGTTTACCTCTATCAGGACGGCGTCGTCAGGGAACGGGCGATCACGCTCGGCATCCGCAACAATACGGAGGCACAGGTGCTGGAGGGACTTACGGCAGAGGATCAGATTGTTTCCAGCTGGTCCAAGGAACTCTATGATGGTGCTTCTGTGAAGATACAGGAGGCGAATGCGGAGGGAGAGAGCGCCGCAGGAGAGAATGGTACTGCCCCGGCAGAGATGACGAAAGTGAACTGAGGCAGAGGAGCGAAGAAGCGAAAATGGAAAAAATAACAAAGCTTGTCCTGCGGCGTCCGGTGACAACGCTGCTGGCAATCATCAGTCTGATTTTCTTCGGCTTCATGGCACTTGCCAACTCCAAGCTGGAGCTGATGTTCAATGTGAATTATCCGATGATGATTATCACGACGACCTATCCGGGTGCAGCCCCGGAGGACGTAGACCGCCTCGTGACCAAAAAGATCGAGGAGGGAGCAGCGAATCTTTCCGACGTCAAGACGATTTCATCGCAGTCCAATGAGAACTATTCTCTGGTCATGGTACGCTATAACTACGGTACGGACATGAGTAAGGCGTATGACGAGCTGAAGAAAAAGGTGGATGCGCTGAAAAGCGGACTGCCGAAGGACGCGGAGGAGCCTAGCTTCGTCTCATTGGACATGAATGAACAGGCGTCTATGGTTCTCGCGGTCAACAACCCTTCGCAGGCAAATATGTACAATTACGTTAAGACGGAGATCACGCCGAAGCTGGAGAAGCTCTCCTCCGTGGCGTCTGTTTCCGCGAGCGGAGGACAGGAGCAGTATGTGAAGGTGGAGCTGATCCCGGAGAAGCTGAGTCAGTATCATCTGTCCATGGCGCAGATCAGTCAGGCGATCAGCTCGGCGGATTTCAGCTATCCCGCAGGGACGACCGGTGTCGGCTCGCAGGAGCTCTCCGTGACGACCGGCGTTTCCTATGATAATGTCGACCGGCTGCGGGAGCTGCCGATCACGACGGGAACCGGTGACACGCTGTATCTTCGGGATGTGGCGGTGATTGGCACGACGCTGAAGGAACAGACGGCGATTGGGCGCTACAATGGGAACGATACGGTCACACTGAGCATCACGAAAACACAGAAGGATTCCGCGGTAACGCTTTCCCGTGCGGTGAAGGCGCAGCTCGAGACGCTGCGGGCGCAGGACAAAAATCTGGAAATTATCATTATCGACGACAGCGCGGATACGATCCTTTCGTCACTTTCCAGCGTGTTCCAGACGATGATCATGGCGATCGTGATTTCTATGGCGATCATTTTCCTCTTCTTCGGAGATTGGAAGGCATCCCTGATCGTCGGCACCTCCATTCCGATCGCGATACTGGGCGCACTTGTCTTTATGTGGGGAATGGGCTACTCCCTGAATATGATTACACTCTCCGCGCTCGTGCTGGGCGTCGGCATGATGGTGGACAACTCTATCGTCGTGCTGGAGGCCTGCTTCCGGGCAATGGATCGCTATCGTGACGCCAACGGGCGCAGCCGGAGAGAGGCAGCGGTGGACTCGATCCGCACGGTCGGCACCTCAGTCTTCGGCTCGACGCTGACCACCTGTGTGGTATTTCTGCCTCTGGGCTTTCTGCAGGGGCTGTCCGGGCAGTTCTTCGCGCCGCTTGGCTTCACTATCGTCTTCTGTATGGCGGCGTCCCTCCTCTCCGCGATTTCTATCGTGCCGCTGACCTATGTGATGTACCGGCCGAGGGAGAATACGAAGGCGCCGGCATACGGCTGGGTAAGGGCAATGCAGGGCGCTTACCGCGGGATCGTGACGAAGCTGCTCCGCCACAAGGCGGCGGTAGTGCTCAGTACTTTGGCAATGGTGGTGATTTCCCTCTTTCTGGCGACGCAGATCCGAATGGAAATGATGCCGCAGACCGACGAGGGAACGGTAAATATCTCTGTGGAAACCCGTCCGGGACTGAAGCTCTCGGAGGTAGACGAGATCCTGAAGGAGATCGAGACGCAGGTTGCCGCAGATCCGGATACCGACCGCTACATGGTGACGAGCGGCGGCTCCAGCATTTTCTCGAGCGGCGGCAATACGGTAACGCAATATCTCCGGAAAGACCGTTCGATGAAGACGGCAGAGAAGGTGAAGGTCTGGAAGAAGGAGCTGCAGGACATTACGAACGCAGTCGTGACAGTGGATGCGAGCTCTATGATGTCCTCTATGTCTACAGAGACAAACGGCTACGAAGCGATTCTGGAGGCGACGGACTATACGAAGCTGAAGGAAAGCTCGGATGCGATTGTACGAGAGCTACAGGCGCGGCCCGATGTGACGGCAGTGCATTCCACGCTGGAAAATTCCGCGCCTCTTGTGAAGATACAGGTAGACCCGATCCGGGCAGCGGCAGAGGGACTGGCACCGGTGCAGATCGGGCAGAGCGTCAATGCGATCCTCTCCGGCGCGGAGGCGATGAAGATGGATGTGGACGGGCAGAGCGTCTCCGTTAAGGTGGAGTATCCGGATTCGGAATATGACGATCTCGAGAAGGTGCAGAATATCATGCTGACGACCCCGTCCGGCAAGCAGGTCAAGCTGGATAATGTCGCGGATATCCGCTTCGAGGATTCCCCGGCATCTATCAGCCGGAGTGACCGGCGCTATCAGGCGACGGTTACGGCGAGCTTCACAGATGCGGCAACGCAGAATACGCGCCGGATTCTGGATGAGGAGGTGCTGGCGAAGCATCTCAATGAGGATGTGACGACAGCACTGAACAGCTCCACGGAGAGCATGAACGAGGAGTTTCGTTCTCTCGGCAACGCGATATTGATCGCGGTATTTCTGGTCTTCGTAGTGATGGCGGCGCAGTTTGAGTCGATGCGCTACAGCTTCATGGTTATGACGACGATCCCGCTTTCCCTGATCGGCTCCTTCGGTCTGCTCTGGCTCTTCGACGTCACGCTGTCCATGACCTCGCTGCTCGGCTTCCTGATGCTGGTCGGAACGGTCGTGAACAACGGTATTCTCTATGTGGATACCGTGAACCAGTACAGGGAGGAAATGCCGCTGAACCGCGCGCTGGTCGAGGCGGGCGCGACGCGTCTTCGCCCGATCCTGATGACGACGCTGACGACCGTCATTTCCATGGTGCCGATGGCGGTTGGCTTCGGAGACAACGGCGCGATGATGCAGGGACTCGCGATGGTCGATGTGGGAGGATTGCTCGCCTCTACCATCCTGTCGCTCCTGATGCTGCCGATTTACTACTATCTGATGACCGGCAAAAAGAGGAGACAGAGGGAGATCCCTGCCCCCGGCTATATGGAGGGCAAGAACCCGGAGGCGGAATACCGGAGACGCCGCGAGGAGGAAAGAAGCTTCCGGCAGAGCTGGGAATACTCGGAAGGGGAGAGCTTCGATTAAGGAAACAGCGCTCTGCCTTTTGGCGGAGGGAGAAAGAGGATAGAGGGAATAGAGGGAGACGGATATGAAAGGAAAGAGAGCGGCGGCTGCCGCCATGAGCGCGATGCTGATACTGCTGATGAGCCGGAATGCCTTTGCCTTCGGCTCGAATGTAGACATGAGTCCGCACCAGAGCTCTTATGAGCGGGAGCGGACGAGCGAGGAATGGGCGAAGCTCCGCGACAACCGGATTGACTGGGACGAGCTGAGAGATCTGGTGCATGAATACAATCCGACGGTTTCGGAGCTTTGGATCCGTTTCCGGGACAATGAGCACGACGGACTTTACCATGTCGGCATTTCTTCGGCGCTGGAGGCGGTAGAGCAGCGCTACAGCGAAGCCAGCAGCAGAGCCGGTACAGATATCGAACAGGCGATGGCGGATCTGGAATACCAGACCAGCAGTGTGCGAACTGCTCTGGACAGCACTGCCCAGTCTACGGATCGGGAGGCAGCTCGTGCGCAGATCGAGCAGACTGAGCAGACCGTGACGGAAACCATACGGAAATCCATCATTACGATCCGTTCCTCGGAGGAGCAGCGGAAGCTGTTTGCCCTTAAGGCTTCTCACAACCAAAGCCTCTACGAGGCTGCAGTGCGCCGGGAGGCAGCGGGACAGGGGACTGCCCTGGATACGCTTATGACGAAGGAAAGCTGGGAGCAGTCTGCTCTTTCTCTCCAGGAGGCGGAGACACAGCTTAAGAAGCTCCGGCAGCTTCTCGCGGTGAATCTCGGCTGGAAGTATGACGCATCTCCGGAGCTCTGCGCGGTTCCGCTTCCGACGGCAGAGCAGCTCTCCGGATTGCATCTGGATACGGACACGAAGCTTGCCCTGCAGAATAATCTTGCGATTCGCATCAGCGAACGGAAGCAGGCGGTCTCCGGGACGGACGGGCAGGTCAATCAGCTCGGATTGCGGATTGAAAATCAGAAGGAGGCGGTGCGCTCGGATATGATTTCCCGCTATCAGGCGGTGAAGCAGGCGGAGGGCGGCCTCTCGCAGGCAAGGCTTACGGCGCAGAATGCGGCTGCCGCACTGCAGAAGGCAGAGCGGAGCTTCTCATTGGGCGCGGCGAGTGCCCGGGATCTGGAACAGGCACGCTTTGCAGCGGAAAGCGCGGAGCTTTCCGTGCGGATCGCGGAGTACAGTCTCGCCTCGGAGTATTATGATTATCTTGCGGGACGGGATGGCATCGCTACCGCCAATGCCGGAAACGAATAGGAGGGGAGGCAATATGATGCGCGTAGTACAGAGAGGATCCGGCAGGGGAGCAATGCTTGCAGCGCTGCTTCTCTGCCTGTTCCTGCCCTCCCAAACTGCTTTTTCGGAAACGGCGGAGGCATCCTATGATCTCACGGACGATCGCATAGAGTTTCTGGAGGTGCCGGAGCTGGTTTCCGAGTATTCCATACTGGGAAGGATGGAGAAGCAGACGATTTCGGACAGTATGGCGCCGGTGCAGAACGTAGAGCAGGAGCTGAAGCGGGCGAGACAGGAGATCCGGGACGGGCTCTCGGACAGCATAGAGGATCTGCGGACGCTGCGCGCCGAGACGGACAGCCCGGAGCTTCGGGCGGCGCTGGCCGGGCAGATCAGCGCGTTGGAGCAGGCGAAGGACGGCAGAGGCGAGGGTCTCGCCGCCCCGATGGTGAAGCAGCTCACGGAGAGCCTGAAGGATACGAGACGGTCGGAGCAGAACGCCGTCCGCGCCATTCAGGCGGGCTTCTACAATGGAAAGAAGCAGTTTGGGAATGCCATGCAGGGACTCTTCTATACCTATAAGGGAATGGAGCTGACGGAGCGGCTCCTCCGACAGCAGTGCGAGCTGTATCGGCAGAGCTATGAAAAGGCAGTGAAGCAGCAGGCGCTCGGGACGGCGACAGCACTGTCCGTGACGGAAGCGGAGGGGAAGCTTCGGGAAGCGGAGAATAATCTCGGGAAGCTGCAGGACGGGATGGATAAGCTGCTTCGGACGCTGGGCACCAGTCTGGGCTGGACAACGCTCTCCTATCGGAATATCTGTCTCGGCGAGCTTCCGGACTACCCTCTCAACTATCTGGAGGGGCGGAGTCTCGAGACAGATATTGCCTCCGCTCTGCAGCAGAACGCAGAATACGGTACGGCGCAGCGAATCAAGGATGCGGATTTCACGAAGTGGGATCAGCGGGAAATCAGCATTGCGCACGTTTCGGAGCAGGTGCGGCTGGAGATGCAGAGCCTGTGGGACGCGGTCGGGCAGAAGGCGGCGGCAGAGACTGCCGCGGAGACCTCAGCGGAGCTTGCAAGGAGAAAGAAGGAGCGTGCCGAGCGAATGGAGAATCTGGGGCTCCTCGGAAATGCGGAGTACAGCGGACTGCAGCTTGATTATATCAGTAAGGAAAATGCCGCGTTGCAGGCGCGGCTCGACTACGGGCAGGCGGTATTCCGCTATGAGCAGGCGGTGCACAAGGGGATGCTTACGCTGGAATAAAGCATGTCTTTTTATAGAGTATAGGAGGGGTACGCTGTTCGTGCTATAATACTATTGGAGGTACCGAAGCCAGAGGGCAGCGGAACACAATCTACGTTTCACTCGTGTTCATTGTGTATCGGCGTTCCGGACAGAGCAAGGTATTTTCTTGACAGAACAGAGGTTTTTTGCTAGAATCACAAACATTGAGAACAGATGTTTATGAATTTATCTTCTATAAAACATAAAGCGAGGACAGCGATATGGCGGCAAAGGCGGCAAGCAAGACGGCAGTGACACAGTTGGAAAATCAGGAGGAGAAGCGGAAGGCGCTGGATGTGGCGCTGACGCAGATCGAGAAGAACTTCGGCAAGGGATCTGTCATGAAGCTGGGCGAGTCCAGTGTCAATAAGAATATCGAGACGATCCCGACCGGTGCGCTCTCTCTGGATATCGCGCTCGGTGCCGGAGGCTTCCCGAGGGGCAGGATCATCGAGATCTACGGTCCGGAGTCCTCAGGTAAGACGACACTGGCACTGCATGCGGTTTCCGAGGTGCAGAAGCGGGGAGGCATTGCCGGCTTCATTGACGCAGAGCACGCGCTGGATCCGAGATATGCCTCGGCGATCGGCGTGGATATCGATAACCTCTACATTTCACAGCCGGATTCCGGTGAGCAGGCGCTCGAGATTGCAGAGACGATGGTGCGCTCCGGCGCGATAGACATTCTCGTCATCGACTCGGTGGCTGCGCTGGTGCCGAAGGCGGAGATCGACGGCGAGATGGGGGATGCCCATGTGGGACTGCAGGCGAGACTGATGTCGCAGGCGCTCCGGAAGCTGACCTCCGTCGTTTCGAAGTCTAACAGCATCCTGATCTTCATCAACCAGCTTCGGGAGAAGGTCGGCGTCATGTTCGGAAGTCCGGAGACGACTGCCGGAGGGAGAGCGCTGAAGTTCTATGCCTCCGTCCGTTTGGACATCCGCCGGGTCGATACGATCAAGGGGAGCGACGGAGAGGCATCCGGCAATCATGTCAAGGTGAAGGTCGTGAAGAACAAGATCGCGCCGCCCTTTAAGCAGTGTGAGTTCGATATTACCTTCGGAAACGGCATTTCCCGCGAGGGGGATGTGCTGGATCTCGCGGTCAATGAGAATATCGTCGAGAAGAGCGGTGCATGGTTCGCGTACAGCGGCAGCAAGATCGGACAGGGCAGAGAAAACGCCAAGGAGTACCTGAGGCAGAATCCGCAGATTCGCACGGAGATCGAGAATAAGGTGCGGGAGAAGTTCGGGCTGCCGGCAGTGGAGTATCAAGAGGAGGCATCCTCCGGGAAGAGCAGCTTCGGGCTGGATGAGGGCTGAGATGAGAGATACGTCTGCATTTCTTGAGGAGTATGGCGGGGTCGGGAGTTATTCCCTTGACCCCGCTTCTCTTTCGGCGCGGGAGCAGCTTCGGAACCGCTGCAGGGAACGCTGCCTCTACCTGATTACCGCTTCGGAGAAGACGGAGAGCCGTCTCAGGGAGAAGCTTCGGCGTTCGGGAAAGTACGATGCGGAGATCATTGACGAGACGATGAATTTCCTGAAGGAGTACGGGTATTTGGATGACCGGCGTTATGCGAGACAGCTGATCGCGTATTATGAGGGGACGAAGTCCCTTCGGGAGATCGAGCAGAAGCTCTGTCAGCGAGGCGTTTCGCGGCAGGATATCCGGGAGGTGATCGCGGAGTATCGTGCCGAAGGAGACAGCGAAGAGACAGAGCTTGCCGCGCTCCGGCACCTGATCCGGAAGAAGTGCCGGAGACAGGAAATGCCGGACGAAGCGGCACGGCGGAAGCTTTTCGCTGCGCTGCTGCGCAAGGGCTTTTCCTATGAGCTCGTGGAACGGGCGCTGCGTCTCGAGCTGGAGCAGGGGCAGATGCCCTTATGAGCAATTTGCTGAAATTTTATTTTGAATTCATGACATTCGTTTCTGTTTCGGCGAATTGCGAATGGCTTCCCTGAACTTTTAAAAATGCTGTGAGAAATAATATTTTCCAAAATTAAATTTTTCTTGACAAAATAAAATGAGTTGTGTAAAATACAATCATCAAGGAGCGATTCGCTGAATTGCAAATGCTTTAGCAGAACGCTTATGCATATGAGAGAAAACAGGAGGTAATAAAATGGCAGCTACAAAGCTTACAGCAGCAGAGTTTGACGAGAAGGTTCTGCGGTCGGAGGTTCCGGTGCTTGTGGATTTCTGGGCGGATTGGTGCGGACCGTGTAAGATGCTTTCTCCCATTATTGCGGAGATCGCCGGAGAGGCAAAGGACTTTAAGGTTTATGCGGTCAATGCGGACGAGGAGTCTGAGCTGATGAGCCGCTTCGGGATCCGCGCGATACCGACCCTGATCGTCTTCAAGAACGGCGAGATCTACAAGCAGAATACCGGATTCATTCCGAAGGAGCAGGTGCTGGATCTCCTGAAGTAACGGATAAGAACGCCGACAGAGTGGTAAGACAGAGAAATGCAGCGGCAGAGGGGGAGGCGGTCAATTTTGGCCGCCTCCTTACTGCCTGCGATCTTTGATCGCAGGAGCCGCATGGCTTAGAGCGCTTCGGGACAATCGCTTGCAATTGTTTCCTTACTGCCTGCGATCTTTGATCGCAGGAGCCGCGCGGCTTAGAGCGCTTCAGGACAATCGCTTGCGATTGTATCCTTTTTGAGACGGAGGGAAAAGATGTATGATATCATTATTGTAGGAGCGGGCACCGCAGGGCTTTCTGCGGCGATTTACGGTGTGCGTGCCGGCAAATCCGTGCTGGTGCTGGAGGCAGCGAGCTACGGCGGGCAGATCGTCAATACACCGGACATCGAAAACTACCCGGGCATTGCACACATCTCCGGCTTCGATTTCGCGACCGGACTCTACAATCAAGCAAAGGATCTCGGCGCGGAGATTCGTTTCGAGAAGGTCATCGGCATAGAGGCGGAGGGCGCAGGGAAACGTGTAGAGACCGGCAGCGGCAGTTATGAGGCGAGGGCAGTGATCCTCGCGACCGGCGCGAAGAATCGTCCGCTCGGGCTCCCGAACGAGCAGGAGCTCGTCGGAAGGGGAGTCTCCTACTGCGCGACCTGTGACGGAATGTTCTTCCGGAATCGCACTGTGGCAGTGAACGGCGGCGGCAATACGGCACTGGAGGATGCGCAGTTCCTCGCAAATTACTGTGAGAAGGTGTATCTGATCCACCGGCGTGACGCATTCCGCGCAGATGTGAAGGAGGTAGAGCGGCTCCGTGTGAAGGACAATGTTGAATTCGTGCTGGACAGCGTCATTACCGCGCTTGAGAGCGATGCCTCCGGGCTCCGTGCGATTCGTGTGAAGAATCAGAAGAGCGGCGGGGAACGGGAGCTCCGGGTAGACGGGCTCTTCGTAGCGATCGGGCAGTCTCCGGACAACGCGGCCTTCGCCCGGCTCGTAAAGCTGGATCCGAAGGGCTATATCGAGGCAGGAGAGAGCTGCCGGACCGAGGCGGCAGGAATCTTCACAGCGGGAGACTGCCGGACGAAGAGTGTGCGCCAGCTCGCGACAGCGGCGGCAGACGGCGCCGTGGCGGCATTGGCGGCAGTGAACTATATCGATGCGGGCTGAATGAGGCGGGCTTTGTAGATCGCGATGCGATACACAGTCCGGGGATGAAAACATAAAAAGAGAGAAAAATATGGCAGAGAATTATGACAATCTGAAATTGGAAAACCAGCTTTGCTTCCCGCTTTACGCCTGCGCGAAGGAGGTGACCCGGCGCTACAAGCCCTTCCTCAGCGAGTTCGACCTGACCTATACCCAGTATATCGTGATGATGGTGCTGTGGGAGCGGAGAGAGGTGAATGTGAAGGAGCTTGGAGATTGCCTGTATCTGGATTCCGGGACGCTGACGCCGCTTCTGAAGCGGCTGGAGCAGAAGGGGCTTCTGAGCAGGGAGCGTTCCCGGGAGGATGAGCGCTCCCTCATTGTCCGCATCACAGAGGCGGGAGATCAGCTGCGGGAGCGTGCCGCCAGGATCCCGGGGGAGATGCGCGGCTGCATACAGCTTGCGCCGGAGGAGATGCGCGTCCTCTATACGCTTTTGTATAAGGTGCTTAACAGTATCGAGGAATCGATGGAGAAGGAGTAACCATGGGGCCCGGCGGGCTGTTTTACAAACGCATACGTGAAGGGGGAGAGGAATCCGCAGAGGGTCCTCTCCCTTTATGAGTTGACATAAATTTATTATTTTATTAAAATTAAATACCAGCGGACACGGGGCTATGTCCTGTTCAATATCAAATATGAGGATTCCATCAGGAGATGTTTACTTCACATATTTGTACATTAACAAAGAAATAGTGAAGGAGGTACGAAAGTGACCAGTACGATTGTTGCTATATTCGCAGCAGCAGCGGCGGCAGGATTCGTCTGCTTTTTTCTGGGACGGAGCAAGGAGAAGGCCGACTATGCGAAGAAGATCGGAACAGCCGAGGAGAAGTCCAGGGAGATCATAGACGATGCCATAAGGACGGCGGAGAACAAGAAAAGAGAGGCGCTTCTGGAAACTAAGGAGGAGGCGCTCCGGGCAAAGAATGATCTCGACAAGGAGATCAAGGACAGAAGAAGAGAGGTAAACGATTTAGAGCGCCGGATGCTGAAGCGGGATGAGGCATCAGAGAAGAAGGCGCAGAGTTTGGAAAAGAAGGAATCGGAGCTTTTACGGAGGGAGGAGAGCCTGAATGGCAGAGAGACAGAGATAGACCGTCTGCACCAGCAGAAGGTGACAGAGCTGGAGCGAGTTTCCGGGCTGACGCGCGATCAGGCGAAGACAGAGCTTTTGAAATCCGTGGAGGAGCGCATCAAGCACGACACCGCGATGCTGATCCGTGAGTATGATAACCGTGCCAGAGAAGAGTCGGAGAAGACGGCGAGGGAGTATATCGTGGAGGCGATCCAGCGCTGTGCGGCGGATCAGGTAACAGAGTCTACGGTTTCTGTGGTGCAGCTTCCGAACGATGAGATGAAGGGCAGGATCATCGGGCGGGAGGGAAGGAATATTCGCACGCTGGAGCAGCTCACCGGTGTGGAGCTGATCATAGACGACACGCCGGAGGCGGTCGTGCTCTCCGGCTTCGATCCGATCCGCCGCGAGGTGGCGCGCATCGCGCTGGAGAAGCTGATCGTGGACGGGCGTATTCACCCGGCGCGGATCGAGGAGGTCGTGGAGAAGAGCCGCAGAGAGGTTGAGGATGCGATCAAGGAGGAGGGAGAGTCTGCCCTGCTGGAGGTCGGTGTACACGGCATCCATCCGGAGCTGGTGACGCTGCTCGGACGTATGAAGTTCCGTACCTCCTTCGGACAGAATGCTCTGCAGCATTCTATCGAGGTGGCGCAGATCACGGGACTTCTCGCCGAGGAGCTCGGACTGGATATCCGGATGGCGAAGCGCGCGGGACTGCTCCATGATATCGGTAAGGCGATCGATCACGAGATGGAGGGAACCCATGTCCAGCTCGGCGTGGATCTCTGCCGGAAGTACCATGAGCCGGAGACGGTAGTTAATGCCGTGGCATCTCACCACGGCGGCACGGAGCCTTCGACGCTGATCGCGAGTCTCGTCGCGGCGGCGGATGCGATCTCTGCGGCACGGCCGGGTGCGCGGCGGAAGTCTCTCGAAACCTATGCGAACCGTCTTCGGGAGCTGGAGGATATCGCCAATTCCTATTCCGGCGTAGAGAAGTCCTTCGCGGTACAGGCGGGACGCGAGGTGCGCATCATGGTGATCCCGGAGCAGGTCAGCGAGGATGAAATGACGATCATGGCGCATGACATCGCGAAGCAGATTCAGGATCAGATGCAGTATCCGGGCGTGATTAAGGTCAATATCATCCGGGAGTCCAGAGCCGTGGACTACGCGAAATAAAGGGCGCGAAGCGCGGCGAAATTTAAGATACCGATACAGAATCCGTAAGAGATTTTGTATCGGTTTTTTGTTATACTGGGAGAGGCCGCCGCAGGAACGCCTGACGGCGGGGAGACCGTGTATCCGGACAGCGCTATGCTGTCTTCCGGAGCAGAAAAGCATGGAAATTCATTTGAGGCGATAAGATGGAGAAGAGAGGAAAGAGAAGAGGACGGAAGCAGCGGCGCGGCAGGATACTGCGCTTCCTTCGAAATGTCCTTTTTGGGGGTATGCTTCTTTGTCTGGTACTGGGGATCGTCGGCTATACCTTCGTGATCCTGCCAGAGTACCGCAGACTGAAAAAGCTTGCCTATGAGCGGCTTTCCGAAGAGAACATCATGGAAATGACGAAGCTGCCGGATACGGTGGTCTATGATACGAACGGCAAGGCACTGGGACGGATCAATGCCGGAAACTTCGTCTATGTGCAGATCTCGGAGATTTCTCCGGAGCTGCAGAAGGCGTATATCGCGCAGGAGGATCGGAACTTCCTCACGCATCACGGGGTGGATTACAGGGCGACCCTGCGTGCCGCACTGTCGCTTCTGAAAAACCGGGGCAGGATACGGCAGGGCGGTTCGACGATCACCCAGCAGCTCGTGAAGAATACCTATCTCAGCTCCGAGCGTACCTTCACCCGGAAATTCGCGGAAATGATCCTCGCCACGGAGCTGGAGAAGCGCTACAGCAAGGCGGAGATCATGGAGCTCTACTGTAATGTCAACTTCTACGGCAATAACTGCTATGGCGTGGAGGCGGCGAGCCGGCTTTATTTCTCCAAGTCCGCGAAGGAGCTGACGATTCCGGAGGCGGCGACGCTTGCTGGGATCAGCAATGCACCCTCCCGCTATGAGCCGATCCATCATCCGGAGGCGTGCCTGAAAAGGCGGAATCAAGTTTTGAAATCCATGTGGGAATGCGGGGATCTCACAGAGGAGGAATACGCCGGCTATGTGGAGAGCCCGCTGCAGCTCATACCTGGAACGCGGGCGGAGACGACGGAGGATTATCTCTCCTCCTACGCCTTTCATGAAGCAGTGCTTCGCCTGATGGGGCTGAATGGCTTCCGATTCGAATACCTATGGACGGATGCGGCATCACAGGAGGCATACGGGGAGCGCTTCGATGAGAGCTATGCGCTCTACAGCAAGACCATACGCAGCGGAGGCTATCGCATTTATACCACGCTTGATCCGGAGATTCAGGAGAAGGTACAGGCGGAGCTGGATGCCGGTCTTTCCGCCTTTACAGAGCTGCAGGAGAATGGGAAGCCCGCCCTGCAGGGGGCGGCGGCAGTCGTGGACAACCAGAGCGGCTATGTGGTTGCGATGGTTGGCGGCAGGGGCACGGAGGATAAGTACAACCGCGCGTTCCTGAGTGCCCGGCAGCCGGGCTCCGCCATCAAGCCGCTGCTCGACTATGCGCCGGCGATGGATCAGGGCGAGTACAGTCCCGGAACGCTGATCGACGACCATACATTCGAGGGCGGCCCCGCCAATTCCGGCGGACATTATTACGGCATGGTGACGCTTCGCGAGGCAGTGAACCGCTCTCTCAATACGGTAGCATGGCAGGTGCTGGAGGAGATCGGGCTGGATTACGGTCTGTCCTATCTGGAGCGGATGCAGTTTCAGGGATTGGACTGGAGAGACCGGAGCGCGAAGGCGATCTCTATCGGAGGCTTCACGCAGGGTGTGACGCCGGAATATATGGCGAGAGGCTACGCAGCGCTGGCGAATGACGGGGTATTCCGGAGAGACAGCTGCATTCTCCGCATTGAGCAGGTGAAGGAGGGGGAGCCCACGAGGGGACAGGCGCTCGGCACGGAGCAGATCTATCGTCCGGAAACCGCGTATATGATGACGGATGTGCTGAAGGACAGTATCCGTATGCCCTATGGGACAGGACGGGGGCTCGCGCTTGCCGGAGGGATTCCCTGCGCCGGAAAGACAGGGACAACGAACAGCTCGAAGGATACCTGGTTCTGTGGCTACAGCCGCTACTACACGATGGCGGTCTGGGTCGGCTATGATCAGCCGCGGGCGATGCCGGGGGTATACGGCGCGACCTACGCGGGGAAAATTTGGAAAAATGCGATGGACAGGCTGCATGAGGGAAAGGAAGCGCTGGACTGGGAAATGCCGGAAACGGTAGAGCGCCGTACGATTCGGGGGACAGGAATCACGGATCTCTGCTCGCTTCGTTTCCCGGACAGCAGGAAGCGCTACAGCACCGCCGTATCCGGGACAGCGGGGACGGAGCCGGAAAGCCCGGCGGAGCTTCCGTCGGAGAGCCTGCCGTATCCGACAGAGTTCGGCCCGGGCGCCTCTCTCTCGGAGGCAAGCCGCAGCAGACGGGAGACAGAGACGGTATCGCCGCTGCCGGAGCTCACGCAGGAGAATGCGCCGGTGATCGAGCCGGATACAGGTGAGACAGAGGAGGAATCGGAAGAGGAGGACTTCGACTTTCCGGAAATCGTAGAGAGGAAGCCGGATTTTTAGTCTTTTACTGTATAAGTCCCGGTCGCAGTGCACAGGATGCGGTGTGCTTGCGCGCCATCGGACATGTGCGCTGGCGACGACAACAGGTATGAGCATGGAATGACGCGCAAGCGGCATGCTTCACAAAGAGTTTACGCTCCGTTCACAGTTTATTCATATCTTGACGATATAGTATCCATAACTTCAGAGGAGAGTAATCCGAAGAAGAGCTGGAAACGACAGTTTGCCTATATAGATTTTTCATAATTACCCCGGCGGATGCGAGAGCATCTTCCGGGGTCTCCTCATGTCTGCAGGTCGTAAGCCATAAAACGAAATTGTAAACTATAAACGTAGAATAGGTTGACAATAAAAGCGTCTCTTCGTATAATCTTCCCTGTGCAAAACGGCAGGGGAGGTTTTTTATGGATGTTTCGAAGCTGGCGCAGGAAATCATAGACGGACGGAGGCTCGGCAGAGGGGATGCATTGAAGGCGCTCGTCACGGCGGAGCTGGAGCCGCTTTGCTGCGGGGCTGACCGGATCAGGGAGACGTTCGTCGGAGACCGTGTCGATCTCTGTACGATTGTGAACGGGAAATCGGGGCGTTGCAGCGAGGACTGCAGATTCTGCGCCCAGTCCGGACATCACCATACCGGCTGCGAGAGCTATCCGCTCCTGTCGGAGGAGACATTTATCGCAGCGGCACGGGAAAACGAGCAGGAGGGAGTGAACCGCTTCTCTGTCGTCTGCTCCGGAAGAGGGCCTTCGGAGAAGGATTTTTCACAGCTGCTCCGGGTGTTCGAGAGGCTGCATCGGGAGCTTCGGATCGGACTCTGCTGTTCTCTCGGCTTTCTGAGCACAGAGCAGCTTCGGCAGCTGCGCAGGGCGGGCGTCAGCCGCATTCATAATAATATCGAGACCTCGCGGCGCTTCTTCCCGGAGATTTGTACGACGCACAGCTTTTCGGACAAGCTCGAAAATATCCGCCGTGCGCAGCAGGAGGGGTTCTTCGTCTGCTCCGGCGGCATCATCGGCATGGGGGAGAGCTGGGAGGATCGGCTCGATATGGCGCTGACGCTTCATGAGCTTGGCATCCTGTCGATTCCGCTCAACAGCCTGATGCCGGTTCCTGGCACGGCGTTCGGCGGGCAGGCGCGGCTTAGAGAGGAGGAGATCCTCCGGACGGTCGCGATCTTCCGCTACCTCAATCCGGAGGCACAGATTCGACTCGCGGGAGGACGCGCGCTGATGCGGGATCATGGAAGAGAGGCGTTCCGCAGCGGCGCCAGCGCCGGCATTACCGGAAATATGCTGACAACCTCTGGCTCTACGATCCGAAGCGACCGGGAGCTGCTCCATGAGCTTGGCAGGGACACGACGCCGGACTGGGCACGTCCGGCAGGAGAGACAGCTTTTTAAGGAAGTGCAGATTAAATCAGAGAAGCTATGTGTTAATGGGAGTGAGCCGAGAATAAATTGCTGATTCCTTAAGAGGGAGGGAGAAAATGAAGAAAACAGATGTGAGATCCATGAGCCTGATCGCGCTGATGACGGCGCTGATGTGTATATTCGGACCGATGTCGGTGCCGATTGGCCCTGTGCCGGTTTCCCTGACGGTGCTGACCGTCTATCTCGCTGCCTATATTCTGGGAATGAAGCGGGGCAGTCTCGCCTATCTGCTCTATCTCCTGCTCGGGCTGGCGGGGCTGCCGGTACTCTCCGGCTACAGTGGAGGGCTGGGGAAGCTTCTGGGGCCGACCGGGGGCTATCTGATCGGCTTCCTGCCGATGGCAATGCTCTCCGGCTATGCGGTCGAGCGCTTTCCCTCGAGACTGCTTTTGCAGCTCTGCGGGATGCTTCTGGGACTTTTTGTCTGCTACGGTCTCGGGACGGTCTGGCTGTCGGTTGCAGCGGGCATCAGCCTCGGGAAGGCATTTACGCTCGGCGTGCTGCCCTTCCTCGCCTTTGACATCGGAAAGCTTGCTATCGCGGTGCTCGTCGGGAGAGCGGTGCGGCAGAGAATGCAGCAGTCCCTCGCTTTTTCTTGAGCCTGTCCTCCTTGTATGCTACAATAAACGGGATTCCTGCGGAGCTTTCCGCATTTGTAGAGAAAGGGGAGACTATGAATCATTACCAGATTAAGAACAGAAATATCGCGCTCTGCATCATTTTCACACTGATTACCTGCGGCATCTACGGCATCTACTGGATGATCGTGCTGAATGATGACGCAAAGGAGCTTGCCGGAGAACCGTATGCGACGAGCGGCGGTATGGTATTCCTGTTCACATTGATTACCTGCGGCATTTACGGGCTGTTCTGGGAATATAAGATGGGACAGCGTGTGGATAAGATCAAGGGAAATCCGAACGGCTCCAGCGGGATTCTCTATCTCCTGCTTTCGATCTTTGGGCTTTCGATTATCGCCTTCGCACTGGCGCAGGATACGATCAATAATTATTCCACTGGAAATCAGGTGTATATCTGAGATGCTGCTGCTTCTTCTGGGGCTGCTCTATCTCGTTTGGCTGCGCCTGACAGGTCTCGCAGTGCCCTGCGCGTTTCACAGCGTGACGGGACTGCGCTGCCCGGGCTGCGGGATCACGAGAATGCTGCTTGCGCTCTCGAGGCTTCATTTCCGGGAGGCGTTTCAGGCGAATCCCTTTCTGCTTGCGACCTCTCCCCTGCTGCTTTTCCTGATCCTTTTCAGCGGGCGGCAGCAGCGCCGCAGGGAGCCGCTGCCCCGCTGGAGCCGCCGGCTTCTCTGGGGGTATCTTACAGCACTGCTGCTTTTCGGGATTGTCAGGAACCTGTATTCCGTGCTATAATCGCAGGAAAATCGGGTTTTTCGGAGGAAAAAGGCCGATTTAGCGCCATGACCCCGCGGGGCGACGAGGACGACAGTGATCGAAGGATTCGGCGGATGCTGTCGCGGTCGGTGAAGTCGTAAGAGAAAAAGAAAAAAGCGGAATCAAAACCGTAACAGAGCTTTTCTCACTCACGCTTTTTTAGTGTACATTAAAGCGAGAGTGAGGTTTTTTATGTGTGGAATTGTGGGATACATTGGCAGGCGGCAGGCGGCGCCGATCCTTCTCTACGGTCTGTCCAGACTGGAATACAGAGGATATGATTCGGCGGGGCTTGCGGTACGGGAGGATTCCGGTGAGATCGAGACGGTCAAGGCGGTCGGCAGGCTGGAGAATCTTTCCAAGAAGATAGACGGAGGCGGCAGCCTCCGCGGCTCCATCGGTATCGGACATACCCGCTGGGCGACGCACGGCGAGCCCTCGGAACGAAATGCGCACCCGCAGGTTTCGATGTCCGGTGCGGTGACGCTCGTACACAACGGCATCATCGAAAACTTTCAGGAGCTTCGGGAGAAGCTGCAAAAAAAGGGCTATCATTTCGGCTCCGAGACGGATACCGAGGTCGTGGCGGATCTCGTGGAATATTACCTCGGGAAGTATCAGGAGGGGCCGATCGCAGCGATCGCCCGCGCCATGCTGCATATTCGCGGCTCCTATGCCTTTGCGTTTCTTTTCCGGGACTATCCGGAGGCGGTCTACGCAGCGCGGAAGGACAGCCCGATGATTCTGGGGACAGCGGAGGGGGAATGCTTCCTCGCATCTGACATTCCGGCGATTCTTCGCTATACGAGGTCGGTCTACTATATCGGGAATCAGGAGATCGCGCGGCTTTCGGACGGCGCGGTTTCCTTCTACAATCTGGATCAGGAGGAGCTTGAGAAGGAAGCGGTTGAGATCACGATGGATGCGGAGGCGGCGGAGAAGGGCGGCTTCCCGCATTTTATGCTGAAGGAGATCTATGAGCAGCCGAGAGCGGTGCGGGATACGCTCGCTGCCCTGCTGCCGGAGGGAGAGATAGATCCGGAGAAGCTGGGACTCTCGGCAGAACAGCTCGCCGGGGTGCGGGAGGTCTATATCGTCGCCTGCGGCTCCGCCTATCATGTCGGCGTCGCGCTCCGCTATGTGATCGAGAGAATGACGGGGATTCCGGTACGGACGGACATTGCATCCGAGTTCCGCTATCGCGACCCGATTCTCCGTTCGGATGGGCTGTGCGTCGTCATCAGCCAGTCCGGAGAGACTGCGGACTCCCTCGCGGCGCTCCGTGAGGCGAAGGAGAGGGGAGTGCGGACGCTGGGCATCGTCAATGTCGTCGGCTCCTCCATTGCCAGGGAGGCATCGGCGGTCTGCTATACCGTTGCAGGACCGGAGATCGCAGTGGCGACCACGAAGGCGTACAGCACGCAGCTCATCGCGGGCTATGTGCTCGCGATTGCGCTTGCGGAGGCACAGGGCAGGCTCACGGAGGCGCGGCGGAGGGAGCTGCTCTCCGCGCTCCTTCTGCTTCCGGAGAAGATCGAGCGGATCCTCGACGACAAGGAGCGGATCCAGTGGTTCGCCGCGAAGTATGCCGGTGCGCAGGATGCATTCTTCCTTGGAAGAGGGCTGGACTTTGCTGCCGGGCTGGAGGGGTCTCTTAAGCTGAAGGAGATCAGCTATATCCATTCCGAGGCGTATGCGGCAGGGGAGCTGAAGCACGGCACAATCAGTCTGATCGAGAAGGGGACGCTGACGGTCGGCATCCTGACGGAGCCGCGGCTCTATGAGAAGACGCTCTCCAACATGCTGGAGGTGAAGAGCCGTGGCGGTTACCTCATGGGACTCACCTCCTACGGGAACTACAGCATTGAGGACACGGCGGACTTTACCGTCTATGTGCCGAAGACGGAGCCGCTCTTCTCCGTGAGTCTCTCCGTCATTCCGCTGCAGCTCCTCGCCTATTATGTCAGCGTGGCGAAGGGACTGGATGTGGATAAGCCGCGGAACCTCGCGAAATCGGTGACAGTGGAGTAGCAGAGCGCTTCTCGTGCAAAATGTCGAGCGCTTTGCCATGTGTGTGCAAAAAATAAAGGAATCTTCTGAAAAACGTGTACTAAATACAGTGCACGTTTTTTAATTGCATTGTCAGATACGCCGGTATTCGGTATAATATTTTCGTCTATTATAAATGAGGGAGGTATACTTATGGGGGTTTCCACTTTTCAGGGCGGCGTCCATCCTTATGACGGCAAGGAGCTTGCGATGGATAAGGCGATCGTGGACTTTCAGCCGCAGGGACTCATGGTATATCCGCTGGTTCAGCATATCGGTGCGCCGGCGAAGCCGATCGTGGAAAAGGGCGATAGGGTTTTGATGGGACAGAAGATCGCGGAGGCGGGCGGGTTCATATCCGCGCCGGTGATCGCTTCTGTTTCCGGCACGGTAAGGGGCATTGAGAAGAGACTGACTGCCGGCGGAGCCATGGTGGATTCCATTGTGATTCAGAATGATAAGCAGTATGAGGCAGTCCCGGGCTTTGGAGAGCAGAGGGACTATCTGTCGCTTTCGAAGGAGCAGATCGTTGATATCGTGCGGGATGCCGGGATCGTCGGACTGGGCGGTGCCGGCTTTCCGACGCATGTGAAGCTGTCCTCGAAGAAGGCAGACAGGGTTGATTACTTCCTGGTAAACGGCGCGGAGTGCGAGCCATACCTCTGCTCCGACTACCGCGATATGCTGGAGACACCGGAGAAGCTGCTCGGCGGGCTCCGGGTGATCCTGACGATTTTCCCGAGAGCGAAGGGGCTTATATGCATCGAGGACAATAAGCCGGAGGCGATTCGGGTGCTCACGGAGCTTGCGAAGGGAGAGGAGCGGATCGAGGTGCGGAGCCTTCCGGTGAAATATCCGCAGGGCGGAGAGCGCCAGCTGATCCTCGCGTCCACAGGGCGTCGGATCAATTCGGATATGCTGCCGGAGGATGTGGGCGTGATCGTGGACAATGTGGACACCGTCATTGCTGTCTATGAGGCAGTCTGCGAGTCCAGACCCCTGATTCGCCGGATTCTGACCGTGAGCGGCGACGCTGCGGCGAGCCCCGGGAACTTCCGGGTGCCTACCGGCACCTGCTATCAGGAGCTCGTGGACTTTGCGGGAGGCTTCTCGACGGAGCCGGAGAAGATCGTTTCCGGCGGCCCGATGATGGGCAATTCCCTCTTTACGCTGGACATCCCCGTGACGAAGAACTCGAGCAGCATTCTCGCCTTCCGCGAGGACATGGTGGCGGCGAATCCTGCCAGTGCCTGTATCAAATGCGGACGCTGCGTGACAGCCTGTCCGGTACGGCTGATGCCGACGATGATGATGACGGTTTCCATGAACAAGGAATACGAGAAGTTTGAGAAGCTCTACGGCATGGACTGCATTGAATGCGGGAGCTGTACCTATGTCTGCCCGGCAAAGCGACCTCTGACGCAGGCTTTCCGTCAGATGAAGCGGAAGATCAAGCAGGACAGAGCGGAGGCAGCCAGAAAAGCGAAGAATGAGGAGGCGAAGAAGTGAGCAAGATGTTGAATATTTCCTCCAGCCCGCATGTCCGGGACGACAGCAGCACTGCGGAGATTATGCGGGATGTCGCGCTCGCGATGCTCCCGACCACGGTCTACGGCGTGATTCAGTGGGGCGTGCATGCCGCGCTTGTCGTGCTTCTGACGACGGCCGCAGCTGTGCTCGCAGAGTATATTTATGAGAGATGTATGAAGCTTCCGATCACGGTCGGCGATTTCTCCGCCGTGGTAACCGGTATGATCCTTGCGCTGAATTGTCCGCCGGACATCCCGCTCTGGATGCCGGTGCTCGGTGCCTGCTTCGCCATCATTGTCGTGAAGATGCTCTATGGCGGACTGGGCTGCAATTTCATGAATCCGGCGCTTGCCGCCCGCTGCTTCCTGCTGATTTCCTTCGCGGGTGCGATGACCGGCTTCACGGAGCCGGCGGGCGATGCCGTGGCCTCCGCGACACCGCTCGCGATGCTGAAGGCAGGTACGGCATCGCCGGATCTCCTTGCCATGCTGATCGGACGGATCCCGGGCACCATCGGAGAGGTTTCGAAGATTTCTCTCCTGCTCGGCGCGGGCTATCTGCTCCTCCGTAAGGTGATCTCCCCGAAGATTCCGTTGATTTATATCGCTACGGTAGCGGTATTTACCGTGTTTTTTGGCGGGCACGGCTTCGATCCTGCCTACCTCGGCGCGGAGCTGCTCGGCGGCGGACTGATTTTCGGTGCCTTTTTCATGGCGACCGACTATGTGACCTCTCCCATCACACCGAATGGGCAGATCGTCTATGCAGTGATACTCGGACTCCTGACCGGGCTCTTCCGGCTCTTCGGCGGCTCCGCGGAGGGCGTATCCTATGCGATTATCCTGAGCAATATTCTGGTGCCGGCGCTCAATCAGCTGACAGTGCCGAGGGCGCTCGGAAGAGAGGGGGCGAAGGCATGAAAAAGAACTCGTTTGTAAGAGACGCCTGTGTCCTTTGTCTTATTACCCTGATCTCGGGACTGCTGCTCGGCGGTGTCTATGGGATGACAAAGGAAACCATCTATCTCGCGAACAATGCTGCGACCATCGCTTCCTATAAGGAGGTCATGCCGGCGGCGGACTACGATTCGGAGCAGTTTGCCGCTGCGCTCACCGAGGCGATGGAGGCGGGAGGCATATCCGCAGACAATGGCGGCGCGAAGCTGAGCTCTGTCGTCGCGGCGAAGGACGCGGGCGGTGCGGAGATCGGCTATATCCTGAAGGGCAAGGCTGCCGGCTATGGCGGCGATGTCGTCGTGGTAGTCGGCGTGAAGCCGGATCTTACCATTTCCGGCATTTCCTTCCCGGAAACGCTCCCGGAGACCGCCGGACTCGGACAGAAGGCGACGGAGCCTGCGTTCTATGAGCAGTTTGCCGGCAAGGGCACGAAGCTTAGCGTGAAGAAGGGCGGCGGCGCCGGTGAGAATGAGATCGATGCGATCTCCGGTGCGACGATTACAAGCACCGCGGTTGTCAATGTGGTGAATGCGGCGACGGAATTCGTCGAGAGCTTCGTGGTAAAGTGAGGGGGATATGAATAAATATACAGAAAGATTATACAACGGTATCGTCAAGGAGAACCCCACCTTTATTATCATGCTGGGGATGTGTCCGACGCTGGCGACGACCACCAGCGCGATCAACGGTCTCGGCATGGGCGTTTCCACGACTGCCGTGCTGATGTTTTCGAATCTGCTGATCTCTGCGCTTCGGAAGGTGATTCCGGATCGGATGCGGCTGCCGGGGGAGATCGTCATTGTGGCATCTCTCGTGACGATCGTGCAGCTCCTGATGCAGGCGTATGTACCGGTGCTTTATGCAGCGCTCGGCATCTATATCCCGCTGATTGTCGTAAACTGCATTATTCTGGGTCGTGCAGAGGCATACGCGCTCTTCAATGCGCCGCTCGTATCGTTCTTTGACGGGCTGGGCATGGGACTGGGCTTTACCTTCGCGCTGACCGTGATCGGTACGGTGCGGGAGCTGCTCGGCTCGGGCTCCGTATTCGGTATCCGGCTGATCCCGGAGGCGTACCATATCAGCCTCTTTGTGCTGGCACCGGGCGCTTTCCTCGTGCTGGCGATGCTGACGGCGCTGCAGAACAAGCTGCGGCTTCCGTCCGCGACGAACGGCAGAGCGGATACAAATCCGGAATTTACATGTGAGGGCGGCTGCATGGGCGCCTACAGCGCGAGAGAAGAGGCGGCGGAGACTGCGGGAAAGGAGGAGGCTTAAATGTTGAATCTGTTACTGATCGCGATCAAGTATTCCTTGGTCAGCAATGTCGTGCTTTCCCAGTTCTTAGGCATCTGCCCCTTCCTCGGTGTTTCGAAAAAGACGGATTCCTCCAAGGGCATGGGCGGTGCCGTGATCTTCGTCATTGCGATCGCCTCTGTGGTGACGCACCTGATTTACATCGCCTTTCTGAGCGCGGCGAGCCCCCTGTGCAGGGCATTGGGGCTCTCCGACGGACTGGAGTTCCTGAATACTATTGTCTTTATCTTAGTGATCGCAGCGCTCGTGCAGTTCGTGGAGATGTTCCTGAAGAAGAACGTGCCGGCACTCTATGAGTCACTCGGCGTCTATCTTCCGCTGATTACGACGAACTGTGCCGTTCTGGGCGCGGCGCTGAACAGCGTTTCTTACGGCTATAACCTGATTGAGTCTCTGGTTTATGGTCTGGGGATTTCCTGTGGATTTGCACTTGCACTGATCCTGATGTCTACGATCCGTGAAAATATCATCGACGAGAATAATGCGAGGATTCCGCATGCATTTCAGGGCTCTCCGATCGTCCTCATCACGGCGGGACTCATGGCGATCGCGTTTATGGGCTTCAGCGGCCTGATTTAAGGAGGAAAGAATGGTTCAATTCATTATCGTCGCCGCCGTGCTGGTCGGTGCGACCGGCCTGCTGCTCGGACTCTTCCTCGGTGTGGCATCGGAGAAGTTCAGGGTGGAGGTTGATGAGAGGGAGGCGTTGGTTCGGGCGGCGCTTCCGGGAAATAACTGCGGCGCCTGCGGATTTCCGGGCTGCGACGGCTGTGCCAAGGCGATCGCGAAGGGAGAAGCCCCGGTGAATCAGTGCCCGGTCGGCGGCGCCCCCTGTGCGCAGAAGATCGCGGAGATCATGGGCAGCGAGCCGGTCGGAGAGCAGGAGAGACGCGTCGCCTTCGTACATTGTCAGGGAGACTGTGACAAGGCGAAGCAGGTCTCGAAGTACAGCGGCATTGCGGATTGTAATGATGTCAGCATGGCTGCCAGCGGCTCGGAGAAGGCGTGCCCCTACTCCTGCTGCGGCTACGGCTCCTGTGTGAAGGTCTGTCAGTTTGACGCGATCCATGTGGTGAATGGCGTAGCAGTGGTGGATAAGGAAAAATGCACCTCCTGCGGCGCCTGCGTGAAGGCCTGTCCGAAGCATCTCATTCACCTCGTACCCTATAAGAAGAAGCATATCGTGGCATGTGAGAATCATCTCCGCGGCAAGGCGGTCAAGGATGCCTGTGCGATCGGCTGTATTGCCTGCGGCATCTGCGAGAAGAACTGCCCCTTCGATGCGATCCATGTTATCGGCGATCTCGCCGTGATGAACGAGAAGTGTAAGGACTGCGGCATCTGCGCACAGAAGTGTCCGACCGGTGCGATCACGGGTAAGCGTACGGCGAAGCCGGCTGCGCCGAAGCCGGAGAAAGCGGCGGAAGCGGCTGCGGCGACGGCAGGATAAGAGCCGGATGGCGGCAGAGAAGAAAGGAAGAGGAGTCTTCGTTTTGTGTGTTTCACAGAACGCAGGCTCCTCTTTTCTGCGGCGGCATCGCAGGGAATTCTGCTTTCCCGGCCAGAGCCGGCTCAGAGATAGGGAGACATATCATAGCCCCTGATAAATTCGATGAAGCGGGACAGCCTGTGCGGGATGAAGCCGCCCTTTTTCCAGATGATGCCGAAGCGGCTGCTGGAGGCGGGGGAGAGCGGAATCGCTGAGAAATCGACAGGATTGATGATCAGCGAGGCGTAGAGAAAAGCGCCGCAGTCTCCGCCCCGTACCATATTCAGGATGGTGTAGAGCTGGCTGCTGTACATCAGCACATCCGGACGGAGACCGGCGGCATCGTATTTGGCATGAATGATACGGTTCAGCACGGAATCGGTATTGAAGAGAATGATTTTTTCCCCCTTCAGCATCTCCATGGTGACCGCCTTTTCCCGGAAATAGGGGTGGGTCCTGGAAACGCAGTAGGTGATGGTCTCCCGCATGATCTCGTAGTTGTGATAGCTTTCTATATTGGGGAAGTCCATATTGACCAGCGCGAGATCCAGCCGGTCGTTATCCACCATCGCTCTGGCGCGGACGGAGCCGTACTCGAAGAGCTGGACGGGGATATCGTGCATGCTCTGGAAGCTTCGTGTGACGCGGGGGAAAAAGAGCGTACTCATTACCGGCGGAATGCCGATTTTCAGAGGTGCCCGGTTTCGGGCGAGGTCGGAGAACTCCGTGTGCATTTCCCGGCTCTCCCGGAGGAGCTGTTCCGCCCGTTCATAGAAGAGCTGCCCCTCCGAGGTGATGGAGATCCTGTTTTTCTGATGGTTCAGCAGCTTCAGGTGAAACTCCTTCTCCAGATCGCGGATCGAGACGGAGATGGTGGGCTGCGAGACGAAGAGCTCCTCCGCGGCTCTTGAGATGCTCTGGTAACGGCATACGGAGCAGAAATATTCCAGCTGATGCAGGGTCATGGCGGAGCCTCCTTTTGTTCAGTATAGCAGATTTTCAGCATAAAAAAAACCTATACTAAGGCAGGATTAAACGAATATACAATAGGCTGCGTCCTTCCTATAATGAAGGCAAGCAAATGAGATTACGGATGGCCGTCTGAGATTCTCTGTGGGAAATACGCAATTATTTCGGGAGGTAAGTTACTATGAGTCCTGCTCTTATTACACTTTTGTTCCTGCTTTTCGCCATCGTCATGTTCGTGACGGAGAAGCTTCCTCTGGGGCTAACCTCGATGATCGTCTGCATTGGACTGATCGTAACAGGCGTTCTGGATGTAAAGACCGCCTTTTCCGGCTTCATTGACAGCAATGTGATTCTCTTCGTTGCTATGTTCATCGTGGGAGGTGCTCTCTTCGAGACGGGGATGGCGAATGAAATCGGCGGGCTGGTCACGAAATTTTCCAAGACGGAAAAGGGGCTTATCATCGCCATCATGGCGATCGTCGGCGTGATGAGCGGCTTTCTCTCCAATACGGGGACGGCGGCGATTCTCATTCCGGTGGTAGTGGGAATCGCCGGCAAGTCAGGCTTCAAGCGTTCCCGTCTGCTGATGCCGCTGGTGTTTGCGGCTGCGATGGGCGGAAATCTTTCGCTGATCGGCGCGCCGGGCAATATGATCGGGCAGAGCGTGCTGCAGGAGGCGACCGGGGAGAGCTTTGGTTTCTTCGAATATGCGATCATCGGCGGCCCGATTCTCCTGCTGGGGATCCTCTTCTATGCGACCTTCGGCTTCCGCCTCCTTCCGAACCATGACGTACAGGAGGAGGGAAGTGCATTCGAGGAGGGAAGGGATTACAGCAAGGTTCCGAGGTGGAAGAAGCTGCTCTCGCTCCTGATACTGGTGATTACGCTGCTGGGAATGATTTTCGAGAAGAGAATCGGGGTTAAGCTGGCGGTGACCGGCTGCATCGGCGCAATTCTCCTGATTCTTACCGGCGTTATTTCTGAGAAGGATGCGCTGAAGTCGATCGACCTGAAGACGATCTTCCTATTCGGTGGAACGCTGTCCCTCGCCTCCGCGCTGCGGGATACCGGAGCCGGGCAGATGATCGCAGATACGGTCATCGGGGCACTGGGCGCGAACCCCTCCCCGTATGTGCTGACTTTCGTGGTCTTCATCATCTGCTGCGTTCTGACCAATTTCATGTCCAATACTGCCACGACTGCGCTGATGGCACCGATCTGTCTCTCTATTGCGCAGGGGATGGGGGCGGATCCCAGGGCGGTGCTGATGGCATGTGTGATTGGCGGTTCCTGTGCCTATGCGACTCCGATCGGCATGCCGGCGAATACCATGGTCTTGGGGATCGGCGGATATAAGTTCAACGACTATGTGAAGAGCGGGCTGCCGCTCATCCTCATCGCCACAGTGGTAAGCATGATACTGCTTCCCATCGCGTTCCCCTTCTTCCCCGGCTGAGTATCCCAGAGAGGACGCGGGACGTATGTGCAGGACGGAAAATACATAGAAGCTTAAGGAAAACAGTACGGAGTCCATCATTCAATATTTTCAGGAGGAGAATATGTCAAACGAAAAACAGATCCAGAGGTTCACCGACATTATGTCGCAGTTCGTCGGCTTCACGGCAAAGAAGCTGCCGGACGACGTCATCGACAAGCTGGAGGAGCTTCGCGGCAGGGAGGACTCGCCGATGGCGAAGGTGATCTATGACACCATGTTCCGGAACCAGAAGCTTGCAGTGGAGCTGAACAGGCCGTCCTGTCAGGACACCGGCGTGCTGCAGTTCTGGGTGAAGTGCGGCACGGGCTTCCCCTATATGGACGATCTGGAGGAGGCGCTGGTTTCGGCGGTGGTGCAGTCCACGAAGGAGACGCCGCTCCGGCACAATTCCGTGGAGACCTTCGATGAGTACAATACAGGGAGAAATGTGGGCAAGGGCACACCCACGGTGTGGTGGGACATCGTGCCGCATTCCGATCAGTGCGAGATCTACACCTATATGGCGGGCGGCGGCTGCACACTGCCTGGAAACGCTACGGTGCTGATGCCCGGCGAGGGCTATGAGGGCGTGACGAAATTCGTTCTGGATCGGATGACCTCTTACGGGCTCAATGCCTGTCCGCCGCTTCTGGTCGGTGTGGGCGTGGGCACCTCCGTGGAAACCGCGGCGATGAATTCCAAGAAGGCACTGATGCGCAGGGTGGGCTCCCGCAATCCCAATGCAAATGCGGCGAAGATGGAGCGCCTCCTGGAGGACGGCATCAATGCGCTGGGACTCGGGCCGCAGGGAATGGGCGGAAAGTATTCCGTTATGGGTGTAAATATCGAAAACACCGCCCGCCATCCTTCCGCGATCGGCGTCGCAGTGAACGTGGGCTGCTGGAGCCATAGGAGGGGACATATTGTCTTCGACAGGGATCTGCATTTCACTGTGGATACTCATACCGGATTCGAGTATAAGGAAGCCTGAGCGGAAAGGAGAAGAGCATGTCAGTCAGAGTTGAAAACGGAAAGAAAATTTTGGTTACGCCGATCAGCAGAGAGGATCTTGGGGACATTCACATCGGAGACGTGATCTATCTGGACGGGGATATCACTACCTGCCGCGATGTGGCACACCGAAGAGTAGTGGAGGAGGGGAGAAAAATCCCCGTAGACGTGAGAGATGCGGCGATTCTTCATGCAGGGCCGATCATCCGTCCGCTGGGAGAGGACAGATACGAGATGGTTTCCGTCGGGCCGACAACCTCCATGCGGATGGAGAAGTTCGAGTATGAGTTCGTGAAGACCACCGGTGTGCGGGTGATCGTGGGCAAGGGGGGCATGAAGGAGAATACCGCCCGCGCCTGCGAGGAGTTCGGCGCGATCCACTGCGTATTCCCCGCGGGGAATGCAGTGGTTGCCGCGGTGGAGGTAGAGGAGATCGTAGAGGCGGAATGGAAGGATCTGGGAATGCCGGAGACGCTGTGGCACTGTCATGTGAAGGAGTTCGGCCCGCTGATTGTCTCCATCGACAGCTATGGCAGGAATTACTTCGAGGAGAAGAAGGTAGAATACAATCGGAGGAAAGAGGAACAGATCGCGAAGATCAGCAGTCAGGTCGGCTTCATTAAGTAAGCGGCGGACGGCTGCACAGAGAAAAGAGGAGAAGAGCCGTTGCGCTTGGTGAATTGACAGCTGTCCGGATTCGGGGCTCTGTCAAATTTCGCAAGCGCGACGGCTCTTTCCTTGATTTCTTCGCTTGTGTGGTGTAGAATAAACAAAACACAAAAATTTGCAGATTCGCTTACTTTTTTTTTGGTCTTTTGGAAAAATCAAACAAGATTTATGATCCGGTGAGGAGGAGACACGGGATGAAGCAGTATTCGGAGCTGATGAAGAATCTGTCCCTCTTATCGCAGCTGGGGCTGTCCCTGATCATGCCGCTGCTGCTCTGCTTATTTTTTTGCTATGCCCTGACGAAATATATAGGAGTGGGACAGTGGGTGTACCTGCCGGGCTTTGTCTTCGGGCTGGGCGGCTCCTTCATGACTGCCTATAAATTTTACCTTTCCCTGAGCAGAAAGGGAAAGGATCGCAAGGAGCCGTTTGGGATGAATCGCCATCGTTAGGAGAGAGAAGATGAAGATACAGGAGAGCGTCCGGAAGGAAAGCAGGAATATACTGGTGTTCGATATGCTTGCCTGTATTGTCATGCTTGCTGTATTTTTCGTACTGCACCGGACGATGCCGGGGAGAGTTTCGTTTGATTACCGGGTGGTGCTCGGAGGCGTATTGGGAAGCCTGCTCGCGAGCCTGAATTTTTTCTGGATGGGGATGAGCGTGCAGGGCGTCGTCGGTGCGGAGAGCCGGGAGCTCGCCTACCAGAAGATGCGTCTGAGCTATCGGAATCGGACGATGGTGCAGCTTTTATGGCTGGTGCTCTGCATGGTGCTGCCGCAGATCCATGTCGTTTCAGGCATTCTCCCGCTGCTGTTTCCGGGGATTTTCATTAAAGTCAGGGGCGTTCTCAAGAAGAACTGAAGTATATCGCCTATTCCATGAAGAAGGAGGTGAAAACAGAGTATGAATTTTGAAATATCCGGTGCGAAGGTATTCCTCCGTATTCCGACGGGGATTCCGATTCTCGGCGACATCCTGCTTTCCGAGACCATCGTGGTCAGCTGGCTTGTGATGCTGCTGATCACGGGACTGTGCATCTTCCTGACGCGGAATCTGAAGGTGGAGAAGATCGGGAAGCGGCAGGCGGTCGCCGAAATGCTGGTGGAGAGCGCCGAAAAGCTGGTGCGGACGAATACCGGCGGGAACCGCTTCGATTCCCTGATTCCGTTCGTGGCGGCGCTTTTCGCGACGAGTGTGGTCTCCAATCTGATCAGTCTGGTCGGGCTGCGGAGTCCGACGGCGGATCTCTCGACGGAGGCGGCGTGGGCTGTGGTCGTGTTCGTAATGATTACCGCCAACAAGATCAAGGCGGGGGGGCTTCTCGGATATCTGAAGGGCTTTACGACGCCGATCGCGGTGATGACGCCCTTCAATATCCTTTCGGAGCTGGCGACACCGGTGAGCATGGCATGCCGTCATTTCGGCAATATCCTGTCCGGTATCGTCATCAACGGGCTGATCTATGCCGCGCTCGCGGTAGCATCCGCAGCGCTGCTCGGGCTGCTTCCGGGCGCTGCCGGAAGACTTTTGTCCCAGATCCCGATTCTGGATGTCGGCGTTCCTGCGATCCTCTCCTTTTATTTTGACTGGTTCTCGGGCGTGATGCAGGCGTTTATCTTCACGATGCTGACCATCATGTACATTGCCAATGCGGCGGAATAAGCTGCGGCATTTTTTCATTTCCTGACCGCGATGCGGACGGGAGCAGGCGGGCACTGCCGGAAAGCAGGCAGATTTCCCAATCTATCTATACCTTAGGAGGAAAATACTATGACAGAGTTTCAGTTTCTCGCGAGAGGCATCGCACTGGCAGGCTGCGGCATTGGCGCCGGAGCGGCATTGATCGCAGGTATCGGTCCCGGTATCGGAGAGGGCAACGCCGTGGCGAAGGCGCTCGAGGCGATCGGACGGCAGCCGGAGTGCAAGGGCGATGTGACCTCCACCATGCTGCTGGGCTGCGCGATCGCGGAGACCACCGGTATCTACGGCTTCGTGACCGGTCTCCTGCTGATTTTTGTAGCGCCGGGCATGTTCATGAACTTCCTCGCATAATCGCTCTGGATGGGAAGCCCTCCGGCATTGGTATCGAGGGTGGAAATGGCACTTATGTGATCAGGGAGGTAAAAGCATGGAATCACAGGCATTGGTTACAATTATTCCGTGGACCTTTATCGCAATGATTTTGAATCTTTTCATTCAAATGTACCTTATCAAGCGCTTTCTCTTCAAGCCGGTGCATGAGATCCTCGCGAAACGGCAGGAGAAAACAGATGCCGAGCTGAATCAGGCGCGGAACGCGCGGGAAGAAGCGGAGAAGGCAAGGACGGAATACGAGAGCAGTATCCGTGACGCAAGAGGCGAGGCGGGGCGCATTCTCGAGAAAGCGGAGAAGGATGCGAAGACCAGAGCGGAATCCATCACCGTAGAAGCACAGCAGTACGTTGCAGCCCTCAGGGCGAAGGCGGAGGAGGATGTGCGCGCGGAGCGGCAGCGGGCGCTGAATGAGGTCAAGGATGAGATCGGCGGACTCGCGATGGATATCGCCGGAAAGGTTGTGGAGAAGGAGATCCACGAGGCGGAGCACAAGGCGCTGATCGATGATTTCCTGAGACGGGTAGAGGAGGCGTCATGACAAATGCTGCCGGTCTGTACGGGAAGAGTCTATATGATCTGGCGAGGAGTGAGGATACAGCGGACGATATCATGGAGGGGATTCGCTCGGTAGAGGCGGTGTTCCGGGAGCAGGAGGACTATCTGCGCCTGCTTTCCGAGCCCTCGATACCGAAGAAGGAGCGGCTTTCGCTGCTCACGGAGGCGCTCCGGGAGAGCGTGCCGGAATATCTTCTGAACTTCCTCCTGCTTCTCGTGGAGAAGGGGCTGATTCTCCGCTATCGGGACAGCTTCCGAAGCTTCACTGCGCTGTACAATGCCGACAAGGGCATCAGCGTCGCTACGGTTTGCAGTGCGGTTGCCCTGACGGAGGCGCAGAGGACGGCACTCATACAGGCTTTAAAGAAAAGAACAGGAAAAGAAATAGAGCTTCGGGAACGAATCGATGCAGGCGTTCTGGGCGGGCTTCGTGTAGAGGTGGATGGAAAGACCTTGGACGGAACAGTAGAGTCCCGGCTCGGCGCGCTCCGGAAGCAGTTAAGCAGCATAAAAATCTAAGAAGGTGGGCATAGAATAGAATGGAATTTAAACCAGAGAAAATTTCAGAGGTCATTCGAAGCCAGATCAAGCACTACCAGAACGTGATCATTCAGAACGAGACCGGTGCCGTTCTCACGGTAGGAGACGGTATCGCGAGGCTCAGCGGACTGATGAACTGTATGTCCGGAGAGCTGCTCGAGTTCGAGGACGGCACATTCGGTATGGCGCAGAATTTAGAGGAGACCAGCGTTTCTGCCGTGCTCTTCGGTTCTGATACCGGCATCAAGGAGGGACAGACGGTGAAGCGCACCGGACGTGTCGTTTCGGTGCCGGTGGGCGGGAAAATGATCAGCAGAGTTGTGAATGCCATCGGACAGCCGATCGACGGCGCGGGACCGATCGACACGACGGAGTTCCGGGCAGTGGAAAGTCAGGCGCCGGGCATCATTAAGCGGCAGCCGGTGAAGGAGCCGCTGCAGACAGGCATCAAGGCGATCGATTCCATGATCCCGATCGGCAGAGGACAGAGAGAGCTGATTATCGGAGACCGGCAGACCGGAAAGACCACGATCGCAGTGGATACCATCATTAACCAGAAGGGCAAGGATGTGATCTGCATCTATGTTGCGATCGGACAGAAGCGTTCGACCGTGACGAGCCTTGTTTCGGAGCTTCGGGAGAAGGGGGCGATGGAGTATTCCATTGTCGTTGCGGCGACGGCATCCGATCCGAGTCCGCTGCAGTATATTGCGCCGTACGCGGGCTGCGCGATGGGCGAGTATTTCATGCAGCAGGGGAAGCATGTTCTGATCATCTATGATGACCTGTCGAAGCATGCGGTGGCATATCGTGCGATTTCTCTGCTGATCCGCAGACCGCCCGGGCGGGAGGCATATCCGGGAGACGTCTTCTATCTTCATTCCAGATTGCTGGAGAGGGCGGCGAAGCTTTCCGATGAGCTCGGCGGCGGCAGCCTGACGGCGCTTCCAATCATCGAGACGCAGGCAGGCGACGTGTCCGCCTATATCCCGACCAATGTCATTTCGATCACAGACGGGCAGATCTTCCTGGAGACGGAGCTCTTCCACAGCGGCATCATGCCGGCGGTAAACCCGGGCATTTCCGTGTCCCGTGTCGGCGGGAACGCGCAGATCAAGGCGATGAAGAAGGTCGCAGGCACACTGAAGCTGATCTATTCGCAGTACCGTGAGCTGCAGAGCTTCGCGCAGTTCGGCTCCGATCTCGACGAGGATACGAAGAAGCGTCTGGCGCAGGGTGAGCGCATCGTGGAGGTGCTGAAGCAGGGGAAGGCTGCGCCGGTCCCGGTGGAGAAGCAGGTGGCGCTGATTTACGCGGTGGTGCGGGATATCCTGACGGAGGTTCCGGTCAAGTCAATCGCGCGGTATGAGCAGGAGCTCTATCGCTTCCTCGACAGCGACCCGACCGGAGACAGCGTCATGCAGGAGATTCGCGAGAGCGGGAAGCTCGAGAATGCGGCCGAGGAGAAGCTCCGGAGTACGCTTCTGGAGTTCACGAGAGACTTTCTGGCGGAGGGCAGGTGAGGCTGCGGCGGGATCTCCTCGCCGTAAGACATAAGGAGGGATGAAATGGCTGCTAATATGAAGGCAGTGAAACTCCGGATCAAAAGCATCCAGAATACCATGCAGATCACCAAGGCGATGGAGCTGGTTGCGTCCTCGAAGCTGAGAAGGGCAAAGGAACGGGCAGACAGATGCAGGCCGTATTTCGAGACGCTCGGAGGGACGCTCCGTGAGATCTCGCGGGAAAATGCAGACTTCAGTTCTTTATATACCAAGGAGAATGCGGAGAACCGCTGGTGCTTCGTCGTCATATCCGGAGACCGCGGCATGGCAGGCGGCTACAATGCGAACCTGTTCCGCTATCTGGAGGAGCAGGCATCAGGCAAGGAGATCCGCATTCTCCCGATCGGCAAGAAGAGCGTCGAATATGGGAGGCACAGAGGGATCGATTTCGTGACGGAATGCTATGCCGTGGCTGCCGAGGTGTCAATATCCGACTGCTATGAGATCGCAGAGCTGCTCTGCCAATTGTACCGGGAGAAGCAGTTCGGGCATATCGCACTCTGCTATACCGAGTTCCTGTCTATGATGAATCAGAAGCCGGAGGTATCCTCGCTGCTGCCGCTCTCGGATTTCAGCACAGAGAAGCGAAGCGGAGAGTTCCGGAACCTGATTCTCTACGAGCCAAGTGCAGAGGAGGTCTTCGACGCCATCGTCCCGGAGTATCTGACAGGGCTTCTGTACAGCGCTGTCTGCGAGTCGGTGGCGAGCGAGCTCGCCGCCCGCCGGACTGCGATGGAGGCGGCGACGGACAATGCCGGAGAAATGATAGATAAATTAAGTCTTAACTACAACAGGGCGCGTCAGGCGAGCATTACGCAGGAGATCACGGAGATCGTTGCCGGCGCGGAGGAGCTGTAGTGGGAGCATAGGAGAACGATAAATGAGCAAACATATGGGAAAGGTAATACAGGTCATGGGCGCCGTTCTGGATATCCGCTTCCAGGAGGGAGAGCTGCCCGCCCTGCTGAGTGCCGTCGAGATCGAGCTGAACGGCTCGACGCTGGTCGCGGAGGTGGCGCAGCAGATCGGTGATGAGGTGGTTCGCTGTATTGCCATGAGCTCCACGGACGGGCTCGTCAGAGGCATGGACGCCGTGGACACCGGTTCGCCGATTACCGTTCCGGTCGGAGAGGACTGCCTCGGCAGGATCTTCAACGTGCTGGGACAGCCGGTGGACGAGAAGGAAGCGCCGAAGGACGCGGAGAGATGGGCGATTCACAGACCGGCACCGTCCTTTGAGGAGCAGACGCCGGCGACAGAGATCCTCGAGACCGGCATCAAGGTCGTCGATCTGATCTGTCCCTATGCGAAGGGCGGCAAGATCGGACTCTTCGGCGGCGCAGGCGTCGGCAAGACAGTGCTGATTCAGGAGCTGATTCACAATGTCGCGACCGAGCACGGCGGCTATTCTATCTTCACCGGTGTGGGAGAGCGGACGCGTGAGGGAAATGATCTCTACGGCGAGATGGCGGAGAGCGGCGTGCTGGACAAGACGGCGCTGGTCTATGGGCAGATGAACGAGCCGCCCGGGGCGAGGATGAGAGTCGGCCTCGCCGGGCTTACGATGGCGGAGTATTTCCGGGATGTGAAGAAGCAGGACGTGCTGCTCTTTATTGACAATATCTTCCGTTTCACGCAGGCAGGCTCCGAGGTTTCTGCCCTGCTGGGACGTATGCCGTCTGCTGTGGGCTATCAGCCGACGCTGGCGACCGATATGGGCGCGCTGCAGGAGCGGATCACCTCGACGAAGAAGGGCTCTATCACCTCTGTCCAGGCAGTCTATGTGCCGGCAGATGACCTGACGGATCCTGCTCCGGCGACGACCTTCACGCACCTCGACGCGACGACGGTGCTTTCCCGTGATATCGCGAGCAAGGGCATCTACCCGGCGGTGGATCCGCTGGATTCCACCAGCCGTATCCTGACCCCGGAGATCGTCGGGGAGGAGCATTATGAGATCGCGCGCCGCGTACAGCAGGTGCTGCAGCGCTACAAGGAGCTGCAGGATATCATTGCGATCATGGGAATGGACGAGCTCTCCGACGAGGACAAGATCACTGTCTTTCGGGCACGGAAGATCCAGAACTTCCTCTCACAGAGCTTCTCTGTGGCAGAGCAGTTCACGGGACTCGAGGGCAAGTACGTCCCGCTCAAGGAAACGCTCCGCGGCTTCCGCATGATTCTGGACGGGGACTGCGACGAGCTTCCGGAGAGTGTGTTCCTCCTGATCGGCTCCATCGACGAAGCGTTTGCGAAGGCGAAGGCATAAGAGAAAGGCAGGAAAAGCATGACCTTTCAATTAGAGATCGTATCCATAGACGGGCAGAAATTTTCGGGGGAAGCGGAGAAGCTGAGTCTCCGGAGCCAGAGCGGAGAGCTCGCGATCATGGCGCGGCATACCAACTATTGCAGCGGCGTGGGAATGGGAACCGCGAGCGTCACGCTTCCGGACGGCACCGTCCGGCGCGCCTCCTGCATCGGCGGCATGCTCAGCATGCTTCATAACCGCTGCCGTCTGCTCCCGACGAGCTGGGAATGGAGCGGGGACATTGACCGCGCGCGCGCAGAGGCATCGAAGCGGAGAGCGGAGGAGGCGCTCCGGAATCCGGAGCTCTCCAAGGCGGACAGAGCGCGGGAGGAATCCCGTCTCTACAGAGCCATGGTGCGGCTGCAGACCGCGGAAGCAGGGGAATAAGGGAGGAGCAGAAAGGCAGGGCGGGACGCTCTGCCTTTTTCAGTGAGGATGCGCCTTGGCGGTGCACAGCGCTAGGCGGTAAGTCCGGAATCCGCCTGGCAGCGGGAAGGATATCGCCGAAGGCAAGGGTGTCCGTCGTGAGGTGGGATTTGAAGGAAAGACGGATACGCTGGGGCTTTTATGATTTGCCCGCAGCATACCGGT
The DNA here is from genome assembly GCF_013394775.1 of Oribacterium sp. oral taxon 102. Classification (NCBI taxonomy): domain Bacteria; kingdom Bacillati; phylum Bacillota; class Clostridia; order Lachnospirales; family Lachnospiraceae; genus Oribacterium; species Oribacterium sp. oral taxon 102. Next base: position 2,290,270 of record NZ_JABXYT010000001.1, on the reverse strand, counting down.
CAATGCATGCATGGCAATCGCTTTTGTTTCTGCAAACGGTGGATGGCTTAGCTGAACGGTCAGGGATATGACGCGGAATTCATTACGATTTCCGAAAGGGGCTGGGATTCCGCACCGCAGTCTGCTATACTCGGCTGTGTCTGTGGATCGGCTGAGCCTTATGAAACAGGCAGATCACATACATCAATAAAAGGATAGGGAAAGCAGCAGAATGAGCGTAGAGAACAGAAGCAGACGCCTTGCGCGGACAGAGTCCCGTCTGGTACGGCGCACCAGACCGTCTGAGCGGCGGATGGAGAGCTACAGGAGAGAGCGGGAGGAGATGGGAGCGGCATACGAGCCGGACTATGATGAGGAGGAATATGCGCTTCGCGCCACCAGAAACCCGATACGAAGCAATGGCGGGCAGGCGGAGGAGCGCCGCGTGCGGGAGGATATGCGGGGGAGAGCGCGTACGCGGCAGAATGGGCAAAGCTCCCGTGCAGCAGGAGGAGGAAGGAGACGGGGGCGCTTCGGCAGGAGAGTTCTGCGTCTCTGCCTGCTCCTCCTGCTCGGCTTCGGGCTCTGGAGCTTCGCGAGTCCCTATCTCGGCGCGAAATACTGGACGGTAGCGGTCTTCGGCGTAGATTCCCGCGACGGCAATCTCGAGGCGGGGGCGCTCTCCGATGTCATCATGCTTGCCAGCATTAACCGGCGGGACGGCTCGGTGAAGCTTACCTCGGTTTATCGCGATACCTACAGCAGGGTAGACAGCGAGGGGAAGTACCACAAGCTGAACGAGGCATATTTCCTCGGCGGTCATAAACAGGCAGTTGCGGCGCTGGAGAGCAATTTCGATCTGAAAATTGACGACTATGTGAGCTTCAACTGGGCGGCAGTTGCGAAGGGGATCACGGCGCTGGGCGGCGTCGATCTCGAGATTTCGGACAGTGAGTTCAAATACATCAATGCCTTCATTACCGAAACGGTAAACTCTACGGGGCTTGGCTCGGTGCAGCTTGCGCACGCCGGGATGAATCATCTGGACGGGGTGCAGGCGGTGGCGTACGGTCGTCTCCGGCTGATGGATACCGATTTCAACCGTACCGCCCGGCAGCGGAAGGTGCTGGGGCTCGCCATGGAAAAGGCGAAGCAGGCGAATGCGAGAACGCTCGCGGAGGTAGCGCGTTATGTCTTCCCGGAGATTTCTACCAGCATGGGGATAGACGATGCGGTTTCGCTCGCCCGGAATGTGAAAAAATATGAGATCGTGGATTCGCAGGGCTTTCCGTTTTCCAGAACGACGAAGAAGATTCGCAAGATGGATTGCGTGATTCCCGCGACGCTCGCCTCCAATGTCGTGCAGCTGCATCAGTACCTCTATGGGACGGAGGACTACAAGGTCTCCGGGACGGTGCAGAAGATCAGCGAGCATATCGCGGAGGTCTCCGGCGTGGGCGTCATGGAGAACGCGGAGCCGGTTCACGTCGGCACGGGCGGCGCTTCCGCGGGCGGCGGTGCGCCGAAGGAGAAGCCTGCACCGGAGAAGGCGGCTAAGGAATCGGAATCTGAGGCGCAGCCGGAGACGAAGGAGACAGAGAGCACGATGTCTTCGGAAGGCAGAGAGGAAGCAGAGAGCCTTGTGGAGCGGCTGCCCTCAGACAGCACGGAGGAGAGCCTGCGGCGGGCAGAAGCGCCCGGCGGAGAGACAAAAGCCGAGGCAGCGCCTACGGAGCAGGAGAGCAGGGAGAGACCGACGGCGCCCGGTGGAGAAACCGTCCTGCCCGGGGAAGAGGACAGTGCCCATGGCCCGGGCATGGCAGAGCATAGCTTATAGAACGCATGAACTTGAACTCTGCCTTGCCATACAGCTTTTCGTGCCAGTTTTGCTCCTGTTACTTTCCGGAACATTCGCAGTGGACTATTTCCTGTGGAGAAAAGAGAAGAAGAGTAGCTGAACCATTCGAAATTTGGCTACAGTTCAGGTAAATCATTTGCGATTCTCTGAAGCAGAAATGCAAGCTTTCCATTGTCATAGCAGTTCTGAAGACCTGCTTGCCTGACGTTACGAAGATTGACAAGGCGGGGCATTTAGAGTAGAATGTTTCCGTTGCAGAGATGCAGCGGTTTGCCGGCATGGCGGAACAGGCAGACGCACAGGACTTAAAATCCTGCGGGACTTAAATCCCATACCGGTTCGATCCCGGTTGCCGGCAGAGAGGAAGAGGAGTTCGCGGTGGCGGGCTCCTCTTCCTTTATCAGAGCGAGTCTCGTCCCTTCACTGCGCGTAATGGCAAGGAAGCTCTGCATCCGATTCAGGAAGCTATGTGTCAGCGGCATGCCCCTGCACGGCGCACGGGAGACTTGCCATTTCGCGGGCTTTGCGTTATGAAGGGGAAGATATAGGAAAAGGGAAGATAAACGGAATGACAGGAGGAGAGATGGAATACAGAATTTCAGAGAATAAAATCGAATTGCTGGCGGAGGACGGCAGCACTCTGGCGGAGCTGGACTTCCCGGACTATGACCGTACAGGGAAGACCGTGGAGGTCGTCCATACTTATGTGGATGAGCGTCTGCGAGGACAGGGCGTCGCCGGTATGCTGATGGAGAAGCTGGTAAGGGAGCTCCGACGCACAGACCGCAGGGCGAAGCTCTCGTGCAGCTATGCAATGCAGTGGTTTGAGAGGCATAGAGAGGAAGGGGAGCTGCTTTCGGATGAGTAAGCTGGGGAAAAAGGCGCTTCCGGCACTGCTGCTCCCGCTTCTGCTGCTTCTCGCGGTGGTTTTTTTTCGGCAGCACGGCGCGGCGCAGAAGACGGGCGAGCGATATTCCGCGCAGTTTCTGGATGTGTTCGATACGGTATCCAATGTCATCGGCTATGATACGGATGAGGCGGCGTTCCGGCAGAAATCTGAGGCGGTGCATGCGCTGCTTTTGGAATATCATCGGCTCTTCGATATTTACAATGACTACGAGGGGCTGCATAATCTGAAAACGGTCAACGACAATGCGGGCAGACAGCCGGTGAGGGTGGATCGGAAGCTGATCGATCTGCTTCTCTTCGGAAAGGAGGCCTACCGTTTCACCGGCGGCAGGGTGAATATCGCCGAGGGCGCGGTGCTGCGGCTCTGGCATGATGAGCGGGAGGCAGGGATCATAGACCCGCAGCACGCGGCGCTTCCGGATACAGACGCGCTTGAGCGTGCGGCGGCGCATACCGATATCGAGAATATCGTCATTGACGAAGAGAACTCGACTGTCTACCTCAGCGATCCGGAGCTGCGTATAGATGTGGGCGGCATCGCGAAGGGCTATGCGGTGGAGCAGGCAGGGAAGGAGGTAGAGGCGCTCGGCGGCACGAGCTATCTCTTGAATATCGGCGGCAATCTGAAGGCAATCGGACGGCGCGCAGATGGGACGGACTGGGTCTGCCCGGTGGAGAATCCGGCGTATAGGGACGGGAAGAGCACGGAGGCATATGCGGTCGTGACCGGACTCTGTGACCGTTCTCTCGTGACGAGCGGAGATTATGAGCGCTATTATACTGTGGACAATGTGCGCTACCACCACATCATTGATCCGGAAACGTGTGAACCGGGGCGCTTCCACCGCAGTGTCACGATCCTGATGAAGGATTCGGGGGAGGCGGATGCGCTGTCGACGGGGCTTTTCCTGATGGATACGGAGACGGGAAGGAAGTGCATCGAGGAGCGGAACCGGGGACGCGGGGAGGCGGAGCGGATCGAAGCGATGTGGATCGACGCGGACGGGACACGGAGCTATACGGACGGCTTCCTCCGCTATGTGAAGGATACAAAGTGAGCGGGGCGCTTCGGAGAAGAGAATGACGGAGAAATCAAAAAACAGACGGAAATGTTACGGCGGCGCGCGGCGTAGAGGATACGGCGGCAGAGGCTTCCGGCTGACACCGAAGACCCTGCCGATTTACCTCCTGCTGCTCCTTCTTTTGTGGAGTGCCGATAAACTTGCTCCTGCGTATTTTTCGTCGGCACCTTCTGATGCAGGGGAGCCTGCCGCTATGCTGTCCGAGGCGGAGAGCGATGCAGCGGCGAAGGGCGGCGGAGAGGAGCAAGCGGCATCGGACAGAGGGACGGCGATTGATCCTGCGGCGCTTCCCGAATACAGCGGCAGCGCTTACATTATTCTGGAGAACAATGTCCCGCGTTTTCCGGAGGAGGATAAGGGCGCGCGGTACAGCTTCGAGGAATATGCGGAGCTGGATGCGCTCGGGCGCTGCGGACCCGCCTATGCCAATATCGGACGCGATCTCATGCCGACAGCGCGCCGGGGGGAGATCGGGGGAATTCGCCCGAGCGGCTGGAAAAATGTGAAGTACGAGGGACTGGTGGAGGGGAATTACCTCTATAACCGCTGTCATCTGATCGCCTACCAGCTCAGCGGAGAGAATGCGAACGCGGAGAATCTGATTACCGGGACGCGTGCGATGAACACGGAGATGATCCCTTTTGAAAATGAGGTCGCGGACTATGTGAGGACAACGGGAAATCATGTGCTGTACCGTGTCAGCCCGCTCTTTCAGGGGGACAATCTGCTGGCATCCGGCGTGACGATGGAGGCATGGTCCGTAGAGGATCAGGGAGAGGGGGTCTGCTACTTCGTCTATCTCTACAATGTACAGCCGGGAATCGAGATCGACTATGCGACAGGGGAGAGCCGGCGCGCGGCATAGTGCGCCGGCTCTTTTCTGTCCTTGGTCCTATATTGTGTATCGGGCCGAGCTTCAAACGTCCCTCATTGACCGCCTTACTCCATCCGTAAAGCGTATCTGCGTTGATGCCAGGTTTTTTAAAAAAATCCTTGAAGGAGAAGTGTTAAGTTTTATGATACAACACCATATAAAAACCCGCGTAAATCCTTGATCTACGCGGGATTGCTTCTGGCGGAGACGGTGGGATTCGAACCCACGAGCCCGTGAAGGCTAACGCATTTCGAGTGCGCCCCGTTATGACCGCTTCGATACGTCTCCATTTCCTGTATAAGTCCCCTGTCAGGTATGAGCACGAGGCGATGTGTAAACATCGCGAAAGTGCGGATAGCTGTTAGTGATGCGGGAGCTTCGAAGAAGCGGAGCAGCGCGCAGGACTTATGTGATTGGTGGTGCCGAAGTTTTCGGCATGCGCGTTTAATAAATGCAGTATTGGAACACAGCTGCATGGCTTCGAGTGCAACCTCTTCTGCCATTTGAGCAGCCTTCCCTGCAGCAGATTCCGAAGCAGGCTGTACTGCGTTCGGAGCCCTGTTCCAAAGAATAACAGAAAAAGGAATGAAAATCAAGTCCAATACTCCTTTACGAGGCGGATAAAATCCTTCGCCGCCTTGCTGAGGTAAGCGCCCTTCTGATAGCTGACGCAGACATTCCAGCTGGGACGGAAGGGCAGGCGGTAGAAGCGGATGCCCTCCGGCTTCTGCCGGACGTAGTGGTAGGGCAGCATCCCGCAGGCGAGCTTCGCCCGGATGATGGAAAGGATGGTCTGGTTGCTGGAGGTCTCGAAGAGGATCGTCGGGGAGAAGCCGGCCTCCCGGAAGATCTGATCCAGCGTCTGGCGGATCGTGGATTCCTTGTACATCAGGATGAAGGGCTCGTAGCGAAGCTCCGTGAGCGGGAGCGTAGGATAGGGATCTTCCGTATGCAGATATTTCTCATTAACGGGATACCTCTCCGGCAGCGCGATCAGGATCTCCTCCCGGAAGAGTGTGATATATTCGTCGATCGTCTTCTGGTTGTCCGTGAGCGTCACGAAGCCGATGTCCAGATCGCCCCGCCGGATCTGTGCCTGCTGCGCGCGGACACTCAGTTCCCGGGGCTCGACGGTCATCTCCGGGTAGAGCTCGTGGAAGCGGGGATAGACATAGGAGAACATATCCGAGCCTCGCCCCGGCGTCATCCCCACAGAGAGGTAGCCGCTGCGCCGGTTCGCCATATCCGCGATCAGTGTGTAGGTTTTCTGCTTGATGCGGAGCATCTCGCGGGCATTTTCGAGGTAGACCTGTCCCTCCGGCGTGGGGGTCCAGTCGGACTTGCTCCGGCGGAAAAGCGGCGCGCCGAGCTCGGCCTCCAGCTTCTGCAGCTGCTGCGAGAGTGCAGACTGAGAGATGAACAGGCGGGCGGCAGCGCGGGTAATCGAGCCCTCGTCCGCGATCTTAATCATATATTCCAGCTGTTTTGTTTCCATGCTTCCTCATTTACATTTCGTTCCGATTTCGTCCCTTAAGTATCAGCGTTCCTTCCGTACGGCTTTTGTAATATCACGCCCGTAGGCACATAAGCTTTCCCGATTTACTCCGCACTTCCGAATCATCTGATTTTCTTATGAATACTTCAATTTAATTAAATTTACTAATATATCATAACGGAATATAATGTTTTTGACAAGAAAAACAGACTGCCTGCCGGACAGCGGCACCGGAACGAGTGGAATGGAGGGACGGAGTTGGCTGAAAAAAAGTGTATCCGCATCACGGAGCGGGATAATGTCGCGATCGCGATTCATGATATTCCGCAGGGGACGGAGGTGATGCCGGGGATCTTAGCGGCAGAGGATATCCCGCAGGCACACAAGATCGCGCTGGAGCCGATGCCGAAGGGTACAGAGGTCATCCGCTACGGCGTTTGTCTGGGCTATGCCAACCGGGATATCCCGCAGGGCGGCTGGGTCAATGAGAAGAATCTGGAGATGGCAGCGGCGCCTGAGCTCGATCGGATGGAATTCGCGGTCAATATTCGTACAGACCTGCCGATGCCGAAGCGGCGAAGCTGGATGGGCTATCGCAATCCGGACGGCGGCTATGCCGGAACCCGGAACATTTTGGGCATCAATACGACCGTGCAGTGCGTGGCAGGCGTGCTCAATGTGGCGATCCACCGTATAAAGAGTGAGATCCTGCCGAAGTATCCGAATGTGGACGACGTGGTGGCGATCAATCATCCCTACGGCTGCGGTGTGGCGATCGACGCAAGGGATGCCTATATTCCGCAGAAGATCCTCCGGAATATTGCGATGCATCCGAACTTCGGCGGCGTGTTTATGCTGCTGTCTCTGGGCTGCGAGAAGTTCACGCCGGAGCGCTTCTGCGAATGGTGGCCGGAGCGGAATACGCCGGAGAATGTCATTATCCTGCAGGAGCACAGGGGCTATCAGCCGATGATGGACGCGATCTGTGAGATGGCGGAGCGGAAGCTCCGGATCCTGAATGAGCGGAGACGCGAGGAGCTCCCGCTCTCGGAGCTTCTGGTCGGGATGCAGTGCGGCGGTTCGGATGCCTTCTCCGGCATCACGGCGAACCCGACGGCAGGCTATGCGGCGGATCTTCTGGTGGCGGGCGGCGGCACCGCGATGTTCTCCGAGGTGACGGAGGTCAGGGACGGTGTACAGTTCATCGCGCAGCGTTGCATCGATGAAACGGTCGGGAAGCGGCTCGTGGAGGAGATGAAGTGGTATGATGACTATCTCCGGAAGGGCGGGGTAGACCGCGGCGCGAATACGACGCCGGGCAATAAGAAGGGCGGACTCTCCAATATCATCGAAAAGTCCATGGGTTCCATCGCGAAGTCCGGCAGCTCACCGATCGTGGAGGTACTCTCGCCGGGCGACCGTCCGACGAAGCATGGCGAAATCTTCGCTGCGACACCTGCCTCGGATCTGGTCTGCGGGCCCTCACAGCTCGCCTCCGGCATGGGGCTGGAGGTCTTCATGACCGGCAGAGGGACGCCGTACGGGCTGGCAGCGGCGCCGGTGATCAAGCTCTGCTCCCGGAATGAGATGAAGGAACAGTGGCCGGATATCATTGATTTCAATGCAGGTCCTGCGGCTGTGGGGGAGAAGACGATCGCCGAGCAGGGGGAGGAGCTCTTCGAGTTCATCCTGGATGTCGCCTCCGGCATCCGGAAGCCCTTCACCGAGCAGTACGGCTTCGCGAATGACCTCTGTATCTTCAACCCGGCGCCGATCACCTGATGTAACGCGGGAGAGCAGTACTGTGAAGGCGCGGGACAGCGCGGCAGTCCGCGGGGAGGACAGTACAGGACGCCGGTATTTCCGGTACGGGCTTCACAGAACGGATAAAGGGGGGATTCTATGTTCCTGAAAAAGTATGGAGATTTTATTATTGGTGTTTTTTACGCACTGCTGGGGATCGCGCTGATCGCAGCCTCCCGGGCGCTGCCGAAGTCGAAGGTCATGGAAATCGGCCCGGATTTCATGCCGACGCTGATCGGGATCATCATCCTGATCCTTGCCGTCATTCTGCTGATACAGACGAGCCTCAAGCAGAAAAAGAAGCTTGCGGAGCTGGCGGCATCCGACGAGAAGGATGAGGCGGACTACAAGCGAGTGCTGGGGAGCCTCGCGGCGGCGCTGCTCTATGTGAATCTGCTGAAGCCGGTCGGCTTCCTCGTGACGACGCTGGTTTATCTCTTCGTGCAGATCTTCATTCTTGCACCGGATCAGAACCGGACGAAGAAGGATCTGCTCCGCTACCTGATCATCGACGTGATCTTCACCTTCGTGGTTTATATGCTGTTCCGCTTTGGCTTCAAGATCGTATTGCCGGCGGGCATCTTCGCAATCTAAGAGGGAGGGCTGAAATATGAATGCACTTGTACAGCTGGGCTCCGCGTTTGCCGCGGTATGCCGGCCCCTTTCACTGCTTCTGATGGTGGCAGGCGTGGCGATCGGCATCGTCTTCGGTTCAATCCCGGGGCTCTCTGCTTCCATGGCGGTGGCGCTGATGCTCCCGCTGACCTTCAGCATGGAGTCCTCCCTCGGCATGAATGTGCTGGTGGCGGTTTACATCGGCGGCATCTCCGGCGGCTTGATCTCCGCGATCCTGCTGAATATGCCGGGAACGGCCTCCTCGATCGCGACCTGCTTCGACGGGCATCCGATGGCGAAGAACGGAGAGGCAATGAAGGCGCTGGGTGTCGGCATCGTCTTTTCCTTCCTCGGCTCGCTGTTCTCCTTTTTCATTCTGTCCTTCTTTGCGCCGCGGCTTGCGGACATCGCGCTGAAGTTCACGCCGGTGGAGAACTTCGGCATCTGCTTCTTTGCGTTGACGATGGTGGCGATCCTCTCTTCCGGCAACATGGTGAAGGGGCTGCTCGCAGGTCTCTTCGGCTTGGTCTTCTGCTTCATCGGCATGGCACCGATCGACGGCACGCCGCGATTCACCTTCGGGAATCCGGATCTGATGGCAGGCTTTAATCAGCTCACGACGCTGATCGGTATTTTCGCAGTAGCGGATATCCTCGTCTCCGCGGAGGAAATGAACGCAAAGGGCGCGCAGACAATCCCTGTTTCCAAGGTGAAGGGCTTCGGCTTCACGATGAAGGAGTTTGTCTCGTGGCTCCCGGGTGCACTGCGTGCCGCACTGATTGGCACCAGCATCGGCATTCTGCCGGGGATCGGCGGCTCGACCTCCGGGATGCTCGCCTATGTCACGGCGAAGAATATGAGTAAGCATCCGGAGACCTTCGGAACCGGAAATCCGGAGGGGATCGTCGCGACAGAGACGGCGAACAATGCGACGATCGGCGGCGCGCTGATCCCGCTCCTCGTGCTGGGCATCCCCGGAGACGGCGTGACGGCGATGATGCTGGGCGGCTTCCTGATCCACGGGCTTTCCGCCGGACCGCTGCTTTTCATCAAGAATGCGGACGTGGTCTACGGCATCTTCGCAGCCTGTATGGTCTGCGATCTGATTATGCTGATCGTGGAGTGGACCTGTATCAAGGCGTTCGTGCAGGTTCTGAAGGTTCCGAAGCACATCCTGATGCCGCTGATCCTCGTGCTTTGCGCAGTCGGAGCCTATGCGACCAACAACCGTGTCTTCGACGTACAATCCATCATTGTCTTCGGTATCGTCGGCTACCTCTATCACAAGCTGAAGCTGCCGACTACGCCGTTTGTGCTCTGTTTTCTCGTCGGCTCCATGACGGAGACCTATCTCCGGCGCGGCATTATGAGCTACAAGAGCTTCGGCGCGTTCTTCACGCATCCGATCTTCGACTTCTTTTTCTTCGTGGCATGCGCAGTGCTGCTCTGGTCTTTGGTGAAAGAGCTGCGCGGACAGAGGAAGGATGAGGCTGCCGGCTAGGGAAGCAGGGATGAAATCGGAAACAATACGTGCCGGCGGGCGCACTTAAGGAACACGGAAGTGAAGTATTTCCAACAAATAAAATCTACAAAACAGGCTGACCCTCCCGGGAAAGCGGGAGAAGCATATATACGACGGAAATCGTCAGAGGTGGGGCAGATCCCCAAAGGAGGAATCATGAAAAAGAGAGTATTATCAACAATGCTTGCCGGTGCGATGGCGCTGGGACTGATGGCGTGCGGCTCCGGCGCGGCACCTGCGGGGACGGCAGCCGATACGAGTGCAGCGGATACGAGTGCGGCAGATGATGCTTCCGCTCCGGCAGAGACTGCCGTGACGGACTGGAAGCCGAGCGGCGCAGTCTCTCTGGTGCTCCCGGCAGGTGCGGGCGGAGATACGGATCTCTCCGCGAGAATCTTCGCGCAGTATGCCAAGGAGGCGACCGGTGTGGATTTCGTCGTTGTGAACGCAAATGGCGCATCCGGCTCGGTAGCAGCGAATCAGGTGCTTTCCGCGGCAAATGACGGCATGACCGTGCTCTACGGGCATAACCTCGTCAATGTGGCAAGGGTTGCCGGAATCACGGACTATGACTATACGGCATTTACTCTCGGACCGACCTTCGCGAAGAATGATGCGCAGGGACTCTATGTCAGCCCGGAGAAGTACAAGAGCCTCGACGATTTCATCAAGGCGGCGAAGGAGAACCCGGGCAAGCTGAAGGCCTGCACCGAGGTGGGTGCGTATACCTACTATGAGCTTCTGAAGTTCGAGAAGGTGGCGGACATCGATCTCGATCTCGTGGATGTCGGCTCCAATTCGGACAAGGTGACTGCGATGCTCTCCGGACAGGTAGACATGATGCCGGGCGCATTTGTCAACACCAAGGATTATATCGATGCCGGACAGTTCCTCTGCGTAGGGATTCCGACGGCGGAGAGGTCTGCGCTGATGCCGGACATCCCGACGCTGAAGGAGCAGGGAATCGACCTCGTATTCCCGGATCTGGACTATTCCTTCTACTTCCCGAAGGACACCGATGCGTCTGTCATCACATGGTACGAGAATACGGTACAGGCTGTGCTTGCAAACAAGAAGTGCGTAGAGGATCTCGAGAATATGGAGATCAAGCCGTATTATCTTTCTGCGGCGGATTCCGAGGCAAATGACAAGGCGTACCTCGCGACCTTTGAGGAGGTTGCCGCTTCTGTAGAGAAATAAGCGTTGAGGAGCAGAAATCGGGAGCGGGCGCAGCGCCCGTTCCCGTAATATTTAAGGGGGAAAATGTGGGCGGAGAGAGAAAAACGGCGGACAGCTATGTGACGGAGCTGCAGGCCGCATATCGAAGAGTGCGATATGCGGCGTACGGGATGATCGGACTACTGGGACTGTCCCTCGTGCTCAGCTTCCTTCGGAGCTATATGCTGATGCTGCTTTCTCTCGTACTGGTACTGCTCTTCCGCTTCCTCCTCTTCCGAAAAGTGCAGAAGCGGTACATCCGGCGCTGTGAGGAGGCAAATCTCGATCTGACGCTGTATCGGGAGCTCTCCGACCTTGGGGAGGCTATGCATGGGGGGCTCAGCGCGGCAGAGCTCGAAGCGGTCTCGCTGCTCCCGTCGATCGAAGGGGCGGGGACTCTCTATCGCGGCTTCTCCGGCAGGAAGGGAAGTCTATATGTGCAGCTCAGCGACTGCTCCTTCGCGGAACGGAAGGCGGAGGAGGGGATTGCGGCGGAGATCAATACCGGCTGCTGGGTCAGAGTGGAGGGCTTCGGCGCGACAGGGCTGTCGCTCCGTGCGGCAGAGGAGGGACTGTTTCCGGAGGCGCTTCGGGAACGTTTTTTCCGGGAGCAGGGCTTCCGGGAGCTCTCTCTCCCGCCGGGCTATCCGAAGCGGCTTCCTGTCTATGGGAGGGACGGGACGGAGGGGGACAGACTTCCGGCAGCCTTTCTGTCGGCGCTCAGCGCACTCTCCGCCTATACGCCGGGAAAGCTGGGGCTCAGTCTCCGGGACAGCGTGCTGGATGTCTATATCCGCGATCGCTTCCTGTCCGCGCCGTTTTCGGCGAAGCAGTGCGTGAGCCGGGAGCAGCTTCTCCGGAACCCGTTTCCGGAGCTCCTGCATATTATAGCGCTTGCGGAAACGCTTCAGAGCGCGTCACCAACAGGTATTTGCAATTCACTGAAATAGAAACGATTGCTATGAATTTGAAATAGAATTTCAGCGAAAGAGATGAGTAGTATAGAAGAAAGAAGAGGAGAAAAGGATGATTCCGGTAATTACGAAGATGGAGGTTTTCCCGGTAGCGGGACATGACTGCATGGAGCTGAATCTTTCCGGCGCGCATGCGCCGTACTTCACGAGGAATATCGTGATTCTGACGGATTCCAATGGGGTCGAGGGCGTCGGAGAGGTGCCGGGCGGACAGAAGATCACCGCAGCGCTCGAGGCAGTGAAGGAGCTGGTGCTCGGTACGAGGCTCTCCGACTATAAAAATACGCTGAACCGTGTCCGGGAATGGCTGGAGAAGAACATCAAGGATGATGTGCGGGGCTTACAGACCTTCGACCTCCGCACCGGCGTGCATGTCGTGACGGCGATCGAGGCACCGCTTCTGGATCTTCTGGGGAAGTTTCTGGAGGTTCCGGCGGCATCTCTTATGGGGGACGGATTGCAGAGGAGCTCGGTGCGCTTCCTCTCCTACCTCTTCTATGTGGGAGACCGTAAGAAGACCGACCTCCCGTATGAAGAGGAGCCGGATGCGGACTGCGACTGGTACCGTCTCCGTCACGAGGAGGCGATGGATCCGGAGCATATCGTCGCGCTGGCAAGGGCGACGGCAGAGAAGTATGGCTTTGAGGACTTCAAGCTGAAGGGCGGCGTGCTGACACCGGACGAGGAGGTCAGAGCCGTGACAGCGATCAAGGAGGCATTTCCGAACGCCCGCGTGGATCTGGATCCGAACGGCTGCTGGAGCCTCGCGGAGGCGATTCGTGTCGCGCCGGCGCTGAAGAAGGTGCTCGCTTATGTCGAGGATCCCTGCGGTGCGGAGAACGGCTTCTCCGGCAGAGAGATCATGGCGGAGTTCAAGCAGGAGACGGGGATGCCGACCGCGACCAATATGATCGACACCGACTGGCGGCAGATGCGGCACTGCATTACGCTGAAGAGTGTGGATATCCCGCTCGCCGACCCGCATTTCTGGACGATGGAGGGCTCTGTCCGGGTAGGACAGCTCTGCAGCGATTTCGGGCTCATGTGGGGCTGTCACTCCAATAACCATTTCGACATTTCCCTCGCCATGGTCGCACAGTGCGCGGCAGCCGTGCCGGGGAAGCTGAACGGTATCGATACCCACTGGATCTGGCAGGAGGGTAGGGAACGTCTGACGAAGAAGCCGATGGAGATCGTCGGCGGCTGCATTCATGATCTGGACAGGACGGTCGGGCTCGGTGTCGAGGCAGACCGCGCACAGGTGGAGAAGGCGCACAAGCTGTATATCGAGAACTGCCTCGGCGCGAGAGACGATGCGAAGGGGATGCAGTACCTGATCCCGGGCTGGACGTTCGACAACAAGCGTCCCTGCATGGTGCGCTGATGCCCGGTATGCCGGGAGAAAGGATAGTATGACGGAATCTCCGATTATCAAAACAATGCAGGTCATCCCGGTGGCAGGCTATGACAGTATGCTGATGACCCTCTCCGGCTGTCATGCGCCTGCCTTCACCAGAAATCTGGTGGTGCTGACCGACAGCGCCGGACATCAGGGGATCGGCGAGATCCACGGCGGGGACTATACCTGCGACTGTCTGAATGCCGTGCGCCCGCTGGTGGAGGGACAGCCGGTCTCCAGGTATCGGCATATCCTGCAGACGATTCATCGGCTCTCCGCCCCCGATGCGGGAAATGACGGCGAGGGCATACAGACGCTGGACATCTCGAAGCTGAAATTCGTCGTGAAGAGCGAGTGGGCGATCGAGTGTGCGATGCTGGACCTCCTGGGGCAATTCCTCGGTGTGCCGATGTGCGAGTTGCTGGGCGAGGGACAGCAGCGCACAGAGGTCGAGATGCTCGGCTATCTCTTCTATGTCTCGGACAAGAGCCGGGTACCGGCGGGAGAGATGCCTTATCTCGACGAGCGGGACAGCGACGACCCGTGGTTCCGGCTGCGGCGGGAGGAGATCCTGAGCCCGGAACGGATTACGGAGGAGGCGGAGGCGCTGCACGAGAAGTACGGCTTCCGGAGCTTCAAGCTGAAGGGCGGCGTGCTTCGCGGCAGCGAGGAAATGGAGGCGCTCCGTGCCCTGAAGAAGCGTTTCCCGCAGGCACGGATCAACATTGACCCAAACGGGGCGTGGAGCCTCGCAGAGGCGATCGAGCTCTGCCGGGATATGCATGATGTCATCACCTATATGGAGGATCCCTGCGGTCCGGAGGCGGGCTATTCCGGCAGAGAAATCATGCGGGAGTTCAAGAATGCGACCCAATTCCAGGTGGCGACCAATATGATCGCGACCGACTGGCGGCAGTTCTATCACACCGTAAGCCTGAACGCCTGCGACATCATCCTCGCGGATCCGCACTTCTGGGGCTTTGAGGGAGCGATCCGGATGTCCCAGCTCCTGCATTCCTGGGGGCTGACATGGGGGGTACATTCCAATAACCACTTCGATATCACGCTTGCCGCCTTCGCACAGGTCGGCGCAGCCGCGGTGGGAGAGCCTGCGCCGCTGGATACCCATTGGATCTGGCAGGACGGGCAGAACCTGCTTCTGGATACGCCGGAGATCAGGGACGGAAAACTGCGGGTGCCGGAGGGCTCCGGGCTGGGGGTGCATCTCGACATGGCGCGGGTAGAGGAGGCGAACCGTCTCTACCGCCGGCTTCCGAGCCACGATCGGGACGATGCGAAGGCGATGCAGTACCTGATCCCGGGCTGGAAATACGACCACAGGAAGCCCTGTCTGGTACGCTGAACGATGGAAAGCCTGCTGAGCATGCTGCATTCGCAGCTCGTCCTCTTCGTCTATATGGCGGCGGGGGTCTATGCGGAGCGGAAGGGGCTTCTGGATGAACAGAGCAGGAAGAAGCTGACGGCGCTGATTCTGCAGCTTACGCTGCCCTGCATGATCTTCGGCTCCTTCAATAAGCCGCTGACAGCGGAGGTGCTGCGGCGGACGGGGCTTGCTTTTCTGGTAGCGCTCTGCATTGCCCTTTTGTCCTTCCTCCTCGGGAAGCTTCTCTACAATTTCTGCCCGCGGGAGAAGCGCAGTATCCTCGAATACTGTACGCTGGTCAACAACTCCGGCTTTCTGGGAATGCCGCTGGTTTCCTCTGTATTCGGGGAGGAGGGACTGCTGATCGCCTCGATCTTCATTATCCCGAATCGAATTCTGATGTGGACGGCGGGACTCTCACTGTTTACGCAGTCGGACTTCCGGACGCGGCTCCGCAATATTCTGCTGAACCCCTGCATCGTCACCGTCTATCTGGGGCTTTTTCGGCGGCTGCTGAATCTGCCGTTTCCGTCCTTTCTGGATACGGCGGTGAGCAGGATCGGCGCATTGACCTCGCCGCTTTCCATGATGCTCATCGGGACGATGCTGCTCGGCGTGCGCTGGAGGGAGCTGCTGGAGCCGGCGATCTTCTATCAGTCCTTCGTGCGGCTGCTCGCGCTGCCCTTTACAGCGCTGGGCATCCTGCGTCTTCTGCACTGTGATCCGCTGGTGAGCGGGGTTTCGCTTGCACTGACGGGAATGCCGGCAGGTTCTACGGCGGTGCTGCTTGCGACGCAGTATGGGGCGGACGAGCGCTTCGCCTCGCGGCTGGTGGTCTCGTCCACGGTGCTTTCGCTCTTCACCGCACCGCTTCTGATGCTGCTGCTCTGAGGTCTGAGGAAGCATGGATGAAATCCGGGAAAGCACGCCCATGGCACGTGCGTCAGGAATCAATCGGCGTTTCCTTAAATGGAATTAAATGGAATGAATTGAAATAAATCATTCAAAATCCCTGCCATTTGACGGATCCGGCAGAATAAAGATATTTTTTGGCGATATTCAGCGTAGTCATGGCGGGAAATATCGCATACCATAGTGCCGTGACAGGAAAAACGAGCTGCGGCACAGACACCGCGGCGGGGAAATACAGGCGGTCTTTGTCGCCGAGAGGAAAGAAAGAGAGGAAACAAAATGAGAGTAGGATTCGTAGGACTGGGAATCATGGGACGCCCGATGGCGAAGAATCTCCTGAAGGCGGGCTATGAGCTGACTGTCTTTGACTTCAATGCGGACTCCGTTGCGGACGTAGTGGCGGCAGGCGCGAAGGCGGCAGGCTGCAACAGAGAGGTCGCAGCCACTTCTGACGTGGTTATCACGATGGTGCCGAATTCTCCGCATGTGCGTGCAGCGGTATTCGGCGAGAATGGTCTCGCGGAGGGCTTCCGTGCCGGCGAGTCCGTGCTGATTGATATGTCCTCCATTGACCCGGTTGAGTCCAAGAAGATCGCGGCTGAGCTTGAGAAGATCGGTGTGGATATGCTGGACTGCCCGGTATCCGGCGGAGAGCCAAAGGCGATCGACGGCACCCTGTCCGTCATGTGCGGCGGCAGGAAGGAGACCTGGGACAGGTTCTATGATATGCTCATGGTGATGGCAGGCTCCGTAGTCTACGTCGGACCGATCGGCTCCGGCAATGTCGCGAAGCTCGCCAATCAGATGGTGGTTGCCGCCAACATCGGCATCGTGGCAGAGGCGCTCACCTTCGCAAAGAAGGCAGGCACGGATCCGGAGCTCGTATATCAGGCGATCCGAGGCGGTCTCGCAGGCTCTACAGTAATGGATGCCAAGGCACCGATGATGCTCTCCGGAAACTACAAGCCGGGCTTCCGTATCGACCTTCATATCAAGGATCTGACCAATGCGCTCAATGCTTCTCATGCCATCAATATGCCGGTGCCGATGACCGCACACATGATGGAGGTTATGCAGGAGCTGAAGAACCACGATGAGGGCGGCTGCGACCATGACGACATCGTGCGCTACTATGAGAGAATGACCGGGGTTTCCATCGCGAAGTAAGCGGCGAAAGGCGGCAGGATGAATACAGATTTTATCAAGGGCGTTGTCGTACCGATTATCACCGTGATCGACGGAGAGGAGCGGATTGACGAGGCGGGGATGCGGAAGCAGGTAGATTATGTCATCGAGAACGGGATGCACGGCATCCTCGCCTTCGGCTCCAACGGCGAGTTCTATGAGCTCGAGGAGGATGAGATGGAGCGCGGGCTCCGGATCATGGCAGAGCAGGCGGCGGGGAGGGTTCCGGTCTACTTCGGGATCGGGGCGATCAATACGAGGAAGTGCGTCCGTCTCGCACAGATGGCGGTACGGAACGGTGCCGCGTGCGTGTCTGTCCTTCAGCCGATGTTCCTGAAGCCGACGTATGAGGAGCTGTACCGGCATTTCAGGACGATCGCGGAGGCGGTTCCGGAGACACCGGTGCTTCTGTACAATAATCCGGGCAGGGTCGGCTACGGATTGAGTATCGAGCTCGTGACGGCGCTTGCCCATGATGTGCCGAATATCGTCGGAATGAAGGATACCTCAGGGGATATCACGCTGACCGAGGAATGCGTGCGCCGGAACCGGGACGTTTCGTTCAAGGTCTTCGGCGGGAAGGATACACTGCTCTATGCCTCCCTCTGTGTGGGCGCGGTAGGCGGCGTATGTACCGCCGGGAACTTTATGCCCGAGCTGATCGGCGCGGTCTATGAGAGGTTCATACAGGGTGATCTCAAGGGCTCTCTGGAGGCGCAGTTTAGGCTGAACCCGGTGCGGCTTGCGATGGACAAGGCGTCATTCCCTGTTGCCGCGAAGGATATGGCGGCGCTCCGCGGCATTCCGGCGGGATCGCCGTACCTTCCGTCACTTCCGACTGTAAAAGCGGAGACGCTCGAGCTCTTCCGGAGCGTGATGCGTGATGCGGGACTGCTCTGAGACTGTTCGCAAGTTAAGAGGGGTAAGGTGCAAAAGCGGCAGGAGGTCTTTTTAGATCTCCTGCCGTTTTTCTTTTCAGCTGTTAAATGCGTTTTATCGATATCAGAGGTGCTGCCGTTCTGTTTCGATCGGCGGCACATTTTCTGTATTGCGGGCAGGATATGCTGCACGCAGATTGTAGGAACGGATCATATCAATCAGTACATTTTCCGGGATCGTGAGGTAGGTGCGTTTCCGGTAGGCGACTGCGGTGGTCCAGCATGGGTGCGGCTTTACCGAGAAATAGACCATGGGTGCGCGCTTGTCAATATAGGACTGCGGAAAGAAGGCGGCACAGAGGTTTTCTGAGATCATATTGAGCTTGGTACGGCTGCTGCCGGTACAAAAGAGCACATGCGGCTGCATTCCGGCATAGGCAAAGGCAGCATTTTCCATATCATGGCTGAGCGTCTCTGGACCGCTGGTGACAAAGGGCGTATCCGACAGGCAGGAGAGCTCGAGTTCAGGCAGCGTTCGCCAGCTCTCCTCTCCGGCGAGAGGGGCGAGGGGATGCTCCCGTGGGAGCCCCAGCACCATTTCCTCCCGAACGCCGGCAACATAGGTGAAGTCCGGATTCAGAGAGCTGTCTGTATAGGAGGTGCAGGCGAGGGTGACCTCCTTCCGGGCGAGCGCCTGTTCCATTCCCTTGTTTCTTGCTTCCTTGATCCGAAACGTGATTTGCGGATAGAGCGTATGGAAGGCGGGGTAAATCTTCGAGAACATCTCTGAGCCGCGCTCCGGAGTGAAGGCAATGGAGATCTCGCCGGTTTTTTCCTCTGTGATATCATGGAGAAGCTTATATGTGCTGTCGCGGATGTCGACCAGCCTGCGGGCGTTTTCCAGATACACGCTTCCTGCGAAGGTGGGGAGCATCATATGGCTCCGGCGCTCGAAAAGTGCCGTCCCGATTTCTTTTTCCAGCTTCAAAAGCTGTTGGTTCAGCGCGGATTGCGTGATAAATAGTTTTTGAGCTGCCTTGGAAATGCTCTTTTCCTTTTCGATAGCAAGGATATATTCAACCTGATGCAGATCCACTTTCATTCCCCCCTTTTTATATGACTTAATTATAATAAGAGAAAATATAAATATCAATAAGTTGAACTGATAAAGTGTGTGGATATATAGTAAAAACAGAGACTTAAAAAGAAGCTGTCAGACCGGAGGAAGATACAATTCCCTTCGGGGATCAGGAGAGAGGGAGAAAAGGAGGAGGAAAATGCCATTTCGATGTACAAAACCGACGCCGGATCCGGTCGCCACACTGGCGTACCGTCCATGGGAGCTCGCCATCGAGCCGTTTCAGCTTTCACCGCAGACTTGGTATGTTTCCGGACAGACATGGGTCGGCGCATATCTGATCGATACCGGAGACGGCTGCATTCTTATCGATACGGCGATACCGGAAAGCCTGGCAATGCTGGTAGAGTCGATTATGAAGCTGGGCTACAGGCTGACGGATATCAGGAAGATTCTTCTTAGCCATGCACATTTCGATCACTGCGGTGCAGCGGAGCAGCTCCGGAGGATGTGCGGCGCAGAGCTTTGGATGTCGAGAGAGGACTGGGAATTTTATCGGA
The DNA here is from genome assembly GCF_013394775.1 of Oribacterium sp. oral taxon 102. NCBI lineage: Bacteria > Bacillati > Bacillota > Clostridia > Lachnospirales > Lachnospiraceae > Oribacterium > Oribacterium sp. oral taxon 102. The sequence goes on along the minus strand of NZ_JABXYT010000001.1, from coordinate 2,270,545 downwards.
ATGTGCCGGAGGAGACACTGGTACTGGATAAGGACTCTCATCCACAGGACTTTGCAGCGGATCATTTCTATCAGGATGATCGGCCGATCGAGCTTGGAAATATCCGGATTCGTACGATGCTGACGCCCGGACATACGATCGGCTGCACCTCCTTCTTCTGGGAGGAGAAAAATCCGGCGGATGGGAAGACCTATACGCTGGGCATGCATGGCGGAGTCGGAGCCAATACGATGAATGACCGATACTACAGCACCAGCAAATGGCTGACACCGGCGCTTCGGGATCGCTTCTTGGCAGACGAGGAGAAGCTCACGGCGCTCCATGTGGATATCGCGCTGCCGAGTCACCCGAACCAGATTGAGATTGTGGATCGTGCCGGAACCTATACGAATGAGAATAACATTTACTGCGACGAAACGGTATGGGCGGATTTCATCCGGGAACGGGTACGGCAGGTAAGAGCACTTATGTAAGCTTCGCCTTTTCAGGAGAAAGCGGAGCCGGTTTAAAAAGGAGATTGCTATGTCACAGTTAACGATCGTGCTGCTGGTCACCTTGTTTATGATGATCATGTTCATCTGGCACAAGGTGCCGTTTGGCGTTACGACAATGCTTTGCTGTCTGATTCTCGCTGCTGCCGGAGTTGTCGAACTGAATAAGGCGTTCACCGGATTTGGAAACAAAACGGTGGTTCTGATTGCGCCGACGCTCGCACTCTCTGCGGCATTGACGAAGACGGAGCTGGTTGGGAAGATTTCAGGCTGGTTAAACGGGCTGAAGGGGAAAAATGGAATGCTGCTGATTCTCGCCTTTTTCGGGATTGCCGCCATTTTCTCGCAGTTTGTGCCATCTACGGCGGCACTGGCGATTCTCGTGGTATTTCTGACGACGCTGGACGATGCCGGAGAGATTACGGCAAAGAGACTGATTCTGCCGCTTTTGGGAGTCATGGTTGCATGGAAGTTCCGGCTGCCGGTCGGACTCGGCGCATCCACCTTTGCGACGCTGAACGGCTTCTATGAGGGAATCCTGTCCGACCCTGCATTTCAGATTCGGCTGCTGGACCCGTTCCGTTTTGCGGTCATTCCGATCGTGGTGCTGACTCTTTACTGCGTATTCTGCTGGAGGCTGATGCCGAAGGAGGCGGACAGCACAGTGGATACCTCTAAGCTGAAGCACAGAGAGGCAGAGCTGCTGCCGAAGAATAAGCAAAATCTGGTTTATATCATATTCTGTCTTGTTATGCTGGCTATGATCTTTAACAAATATACAGGACAGTGGCTGTATCTTGCACCGGCACTGGGGGTGCTTCTCCTTATCATGACAGGCTGTCTTACAGCGCAGCAGGCATCGAAGGAAATGAGCTGCGATATGATCTGGATGCTGGCAGGCGTGCTGGTTGTAGCGGATGCGATCGGGCAGTCCGGCGCAGCCGATGTGATCGGAAATTTCATTCTGCGGCTGATCGGCGAGAACCCGAGCTCCTTCAGGGTTATGCTGATCTTCTCTGCTGCAACCGTTATTATGACGACCTTCATTTCCAATATGGGGACGCAGTCCGTACTGATTCCGATTGCAGCATCGGTGGCGCTGGCAGCAGGCTGGGACCCGAGGGGGCTCGTGCTCATCATCGGTACGGCGAACTACTTCGCTGTGGGATTTCCGTCCGGTTCGGGCGAGTGTGCGGTGGCATTTGCTGCCGGAGGCTATAATCCCGCCAAGGTTCTCCGATTCACGCTTCCCTATATGCTGCTGGCGATGCTGTCCTGCGCCGTATCCGCGCAGCTGCTTTATCCGCTCGCCTGAATTTGTGGAGTATTCGTAGCCGCTGAGAAAACCGGCAGATATATCAGGGAACCGTCGGGAGCCGGATGCGATGGGGAAAGCCATACGCGGGTAAGAAGTAGGGGCAATCATCCTGCAGGGCTTGACGGCAGCTCCGGAGCGGTATACAATGAAATTCAATCGAATAGAGTGAACGGGAGCTTGCGGGACGAGCTGAGAGTCGGGTGTTGCCTGAGACCGTCAACCTGATTTGGGTAATGCCAACGTAGGGATACACGAGGAAATGTGTTTATGTTTATGGGAGTTGTCCGGATTTGGGCAGCTCCCATTTTATTTGAAAGGAGAATGTATCATGCTGAAGGAAATGCTGGACCATGTGCGGGAGAGGAAGCCTCTGATCCATAATATCACAAACTATGTAACGGTCAATGACTGCGCGAACATCCTTCTTGCCTGCGGCGCTTCACCGATTATGTCGGATGAGATCGCGGAGGTGGAGGAGATCACCGCTCTCTGCGCCGGTCTGAACCTTAATATCGGCACACTGAACGCCCGGACGATCCCGTCCATGATAGCAGCAGGAAAAAAGGCGAATGCGCTGGGGCACCCTGTGGTGCTGGATCCGGTGGGCGCAGGGGCCTCTTCGCTTCGCACCGAAACTGCGCAGCGGCTTTTGGAGGAGCTGCGCTTCGCCGCGATTCGCGGAAATATCTCGGAGATCAAAACGCTGGCTTTCGGCAGCGGCAGCACGCAGGGAGTAGACGCCGATGCGCTGGATGCCGTTACGGAGGAGACCCTGCCGCAGACGGTGCGCTTCGCGAAGGATTTCGCGGCGAGAACCGGCGCGGTGATTGCCATTACCGGCGTGATCGATGTCGTTGCCGACGCAGAGAAGGCATACTGCATTTACAACGGTCATCCGATGATGAGCAGGATCACCGGCACCGGCTGTCAGCTTTCGGCGCTGACGGCCGCTTATCTCGCGGCGAATCCCCGGCAGGCGCTTTCTGCTACTGCTGCTGCCGTTTCTGTGATGGGCGTCTGCGGTCAGCTTGCGCATGACAGGCTCGGCGCACTGGACGGCAATGTGAGCTACCGCGGCTACATCATTGATGCAGTCTTCAACCTGGATGGCGATACGCTGGAAAAGAGCGCGAAGCTCCGGGAGATGTGAGCAGGAAGGAGGGAAAAGGATGCGCTGTCAGAGAGAGAATATGCTGCTCTATGCGGTGACGGATCGGGCGTGGGTCGGGAAACAGAGTCTGCCGGAGCAGGTGGAATGCGCGCTCAGGGGCGGCGTGACCTGTGTCCAGCTTCGGGAAAAGCAGCTGGACGAGCAGGCATTTTTTCAGGAGGCGCTGGAAATGAAGCGGCTGTGCCGGAAATATCACGTCCCCTTCCTTATTGATGATAATGTGGAGCTTGCCATACGGTGCGGTGCGGACGGCGTGCATGTGGGGCAGTCCGATATGAATGCAGGGAAGGTGCGCAGTCTGATAGGAGACGGCATGCTCCTCGGCGTTTCCGTACAGACGGTGGAGCAGGCGCTCGCCGCGCAGGATGCCGGCGCAGATTATCTGGGTGTCGGCGCGGTATTTGCCACCTCCACCAAGCAGGACGCGGAGGCGGTTTCCCATGAGGCGCTTCGGCGGATCTGCGCGGCCGTACAGATCCCGGTGGTGGCGATCGGCGGCATCGGACAGGGGAATATTCTGGAGCTCTCGGGAACCGGGGTGGATGGTGTCGCCGTCGTATCCGCCATTTTCGGTGCGGAGGATATCGAGTCCTCCTGCAGGGCGCTTTCGGCGCTTTCACGGAAAATGGTGGGGAAATGATCCGGGGCGCCATTTTCGATGCGGATGGGACGCTGCTTGATTCCATGCCGGTTTGGGATACCCTCGCGGAGGACTACCTTCGTTCTCTCGGGATCGAGCCGGCGGAGAAGCTGAGCGAGAGATTCAGATCCTTCAGTCTGGAGCAATCCGCAGCGTATTACCGCACGGTATATAGGGTGAGCTTACGTACAGAGGAGATCGTGGACGGTGTGAAGCGAATGCTCGCGGCGTTCTATCGGGAGAGGGCGCCGTTGAAGCCCGGTGCCGCCGAATTTCTGCGGGAGCTCAGAGAAAACGGGATCGGGCTGTGCATCGCGACTGCGACGGATCGGAAGCTGATAGAGGCGGCGCTTTCCCGTCTCGGGCTAAGCGAATTGTTTTCTGGTATTTTCACCTGTGCCTCCGTCGGGAAAAGCAAGGAAGAGCCGGATATTTACCGCGCGGCACAGGAGCGGCTCGGGACGGATAAAAAGGATACTTGGGTTTTCGAAGACGCATATCACGCGGCAGAGACTGCAAAGAGGGACGGCTTTTCCGTCGCGGCGGTCTTCGATCCCTCGGAGAAGCGGCAGGAGCAGCTATGCCGCATTTCGGACGTTTATATTCGAGCCTTCCGGGAATGGCTTCCGTTTCGCGCGGAAAGCTTTTGCTGAGCGCGCAGAGAGGAAGGCGCGGCATCCGGGGCATTTCGCGCGCTGCATTTCCATGCCCCAAGACAAGGAGAAAAAATGAAAACAGCATTATCCATCGCCGGCAGCGATTGCAGCGGAGGGGCAGGGATCCAGGCGGATCTGAAGACAATGACCATGAACGGCGTTTTCGCCATGAGCGCAATCACGGCGCTGACGGCGCAGAACACGACCGGCGTGCGCGCGATCCACGAAGTCAGCCCGGAATTCCTGCGGCAGCAGCTCGACGCGGTATTCGAGGATATCCGTCCGGACGCGGTGAAGCTCGGGATGCTTTCCTCTTCTGTGCTGATTGAGGTCGTCGCGGAGCGGCTCCGCTTCTATCGGGCGGAGAATATCGTAGTGGATCCGGTGATGGTCGCGACCAGCGGCGCACAGCTCATTTCCGCTGCTGCGGTGGAAACGATGAAGAAGGAGCTGCTGCCGCTGGCGACGGTGCTGACGCCGAACATCCCGGAGGCGGAGATTCTCTCGGGACAGAAAATTTCGGAGGAAGCAGATATGACGGACGCGGCGCGTCACATCAGCGAGCGCTACGGCTGTGCGGTGCTGTGCAAGGGCGGGCACAGCGTGAACGACGCGAATGACCTGCTCTATACCGGGGGACGCGCAAAGTGGTTCTATGGCAGGCGGATCGAGAACCCCAATACCCACGGCACGGGCTGTACGCTGTCCAGCGCCATCGCCGCAAATCTCGCGAAGGGCTGCACGCTGGAGGAGGCTGTCAGGAAGGCGAAGGACTATATTTCCGCTGCGCTTTCGGACATGCTGGATCTGGGCAGGGGAAGCGGACCGATGAATCACGCGTTTTCGCTGTGCGGTGAATTCAGGGACTGAAGGCAATGGAAAATGAAGGGAATTTTATGACGAAGCAGAAGTTTGATGGCTATGCAGCGCAGTATGATGCCTGGTTTATGGAGAATGAAAACCTGTTCCGGAGTGAGCTCAGGCTCCTCAGGAGGGCACTGGGTGAGATCGAGGGGCGGCGGGTGCTCTCGGTCGGCTGCGGGAGCGGTCTGTTCGAGAGCATGATTGATTGCAGCGGCATCGAGGGCATCGAGCCGTCCCGGGATATGGGCACTATCGCGGAGAAGCGCGGCGTGCATCTCCTTGGCTATCTTGCGATTGAGGAAGCGCAGCTGGAGCGGAATGCCTACGATGTGATCTATCTGAACGGCAGCTCCAGTTATATGGAGGATCTCCCGCGTGCCTTCTCGATCTGCAGGAGGGCGCTGAAAAAGGGCGGACGGTTCATCTCACTGGATGTCCCCAAGGAGAGCGCCTTCGGCTTCATGTATCTGCTGGCGAAGAATGTCGGAAGCTTCCGTCATCCGGATCTCATAGATGTGATGCCGGGTCTTCCGTATCCGCTGGAGCTGTGCAGCGCGGGCGTATGGCATTCCACCGAGGAGAAGATCGGCGTGCTGAGGGCGCTCGGCTTCCATGATTTCACATTTTATCAGACGCTCCTCAGGAATCCCATGTATACCAACGAAGAGGCGGAGGAGGTAGTCGAGGGCTACCGGAGCGGAGGCTATGTCGCGATCATCGCAGAGAAGTAAGGAGATACCATGAAGCTTTCGAAGAGACTCTATGCGTGCGCGCAGACACTCTGGCCGCGTTATTTACAGCACCCCTTTGTCAGGGAGATGGCGGAGGGAACGCTGCCGGTCGAGAAGTTCCGCTTCTATATGCTGCAGGACTCCATTTATCTGAGAGACTACATGAAGATCCTCGCGGCGATCCTCCTTAAATCCGATGATTTTGAGGAGATGCGCTTCCTGTGCGGGGAAATGTCGAATACGATCGAGGAGACCTTTCGGACGCATATCCCGTATATGAAGCAGCTCGGCATTCCGGAAGCAGAGCTTCGGGAAACGGCTGCGCATATCGATAACAGCGCCTATACGCAGTATATGCTCTGTACGGCGCAGGCGGGCGACGTGCTGACCGGGCTGGTTCTTCTTTTGAACTGTTCCTGGAGCTATGCCTATATCGCGGAAAAAATGGCGGAGCGCTATGCCGGGGCAGTCGGGAGGGAGAGCTACAGCGCGTGGTTTTCGGCTTACCTTTCCGTATCGTACCGGCAGGCAAACCAGGCGCTCATTGACAGGATCGACGGAATGGCGGGGGACATCCGTGAGGAGAGGGTGCGGCAGCTCTGTGAAATCTTCGAGAAATGCTGCCTTTTCGAACTGCGCTTCTGGGACGCGGTATATGCAGGGAAGAATGATACTGAACGATTTTGAAAGAAAAAGGATCATGGAAATGCAATTTATCGGATCTGTGGATTTATGCTCGGGTATTTCGGCAGTTTGCGTCTATGGAAAGCCGCGGAAATCGGATAAGATGATTCTGTTGTCAGGAGCGATCCTTTGACAGCGGAATCTTTTATTGTTGGCTCAAAAGTGAGACTGCTCAAGTAGAGCTTCTTGAACATGAAAGATAAATTATAATTCTATCAGAATGCGGAGATATCTGCAGAATACAGAGGAGGTCAGTATGCTGCACAGGGTGAAGCTGCGGAATGGGACAGAGGCTCCGGCGATCGGGCAGGGGACATGGTATCTGGGAGAGAACCGCGCTGTACGGGAGCGGGAGCTCGCGGGGATACGGCAGGGGATCGGCGCAGGGATGACGCTGCTCGATACCGCGGAGATGTATGGAAACGGCGCGGCGGAGTCGCTGCTCGGAGAAGCGCTGCGGGGTATGAACCGCGAGAAGCTTTACCTCGTCTCCAAGGTGCTGCCCGGAAATGCCGGAGGGACGCGGATGCGCCGCGCACTGGCCGGCAGCCTCTCCCGCATGGGGGTATCGGAGCTGGATCTCTACCTCTACCACTGGCGAGGGCAGTATCCGCTTTCGGAGACGGTGGGAAGGCTGGAGGAGCTGAGGCGGGAGGGGCTGATCCGCGCCTGGGGCGTCTCCAACTTTGACATCGAAGATATGGAGGAGCTGTGGGCGCTTCCGGAGGGACGGCACTGCCTCGTAAATCAGGTGCTGTATCACACCGGCTCCCGGGGCATCGAGTATTCGCTTCTGCCGTGGATGCGGGAGCACGAGGTGGCGCTGATGTCCTACTGTCCGCTGGCGCAGGCAGGGAATCTTCGCCGCGGGCTCTTCGAGAATGAGGTGCTGCGGGAAATCGCGGCGGCGCATCAGGCGAGCGTGCCGGAAATCCTCCTCGCGTGGAATATCCGGGATGGGCACACGATTGCGATTCCGCGCTCCTCTCGTCCGGAGCATACGCTGCAAAATGCTGCCGCCGACAGGATCACATTGTGCGAAGAGGAGCTTCGCGCCATCGACTGGGCGTACCCTGCGCCGACCCGAAAGCAGTATCTGGATATGCAGTGAGGAGCGCGGGGACAGGGAAGAGGGCAGGAGGATATAAAATGCGGGAGAGGCAATACGGGAGAGAAAGCGGTGCGGAAGGGCTGGAGAAGGGGAGCGGGGCTGTGCTATAATTTCAAGATGTGAATGATTTTGAAACGTTTCTGACAGGAGAGCTTTTCTATGGCAAATATCGCGCTGCTGGTTCCGAACGAGGAGATATTCCGACAGGCTCATGATGTGCTGCAGGAGCTGAAGAAGCGTATCGATTATATGAAGATTATAGAGACAGAGGCAGCGGTATCCGAGGCGCGGCGGGCGATCGCGCAGGGCGCGGAGATTATCATAGCCCGCGGGCTGCAGGCGACAATCATCAAGCAGTATACAGATGTTCCGGTGGTGGAAATCGTGCAGACCCGGCAGGGAATCGCGGATATGCTGGAGCGCGCCGGACGAATCGTCAGGAAGGAGGAGCCGCAGATCGCGCTGGTGATGTTCCGGAATATGAGCTGCGATACGGCAGGGCTCGGGGAGCAGTGCGGCGTCCGCCTCCGCGAATACTATGTACAGAATCCGGAGCTGCTTCGGGAGTCCGCAGTGCAGGCGGTTTCGGACAAGGCAGATCTCATCATCGGCGGTGCCACGGCGCTGCGTGCCGCGGAGGAAGCGGGACTCCCCTCACTCTACCTCGCGAATACGGAGGATGCCGTCGCGGAGGCGATTATGGAGGCATTCCGTCTGGCGGATGTCTTCGAGGGGAAAGGGACGAAGAGAGGCGAGGCAGGCGGCCGGCACGGAGTGCCGCGGCCTTCCGCACTGCGGGAGGAGCCCTTCGTGAATTTCCCCTATCGGAGCGAAAGGATGCGGGAGGCAGTGGAGACAGCCAGGCGTTTCGCGCAGACCGACTGTCCGAAGCTGCTTCTCGAGGAGCGGGGAACGCTGTACCATGCCTTCGCGTCTGCGATGCACAACCATTCGCGGTATGGCAGGGAACGTCTGCTGCAATACGACTGCGTCGAGGGAGAGTCGGCATACGGAGCATTATTCGGGAACGGCGGGCTCGCGCAGGAGGCTGCAAAGGGGACTCTGCAGCTTAATTTCATTGAGAATCTGGATCCGCGCTCGCAGAAAAAGCTCTTTCAGCTTCTGCTGCTGCGAAACATCATCGCAGTAGCGAAGCGCCCGGACTACGGGGATGCATTGCTTCCGGAGCTCTACGAGAGGCTGCGCGCCTTCTGTATCCGGATTCCCTCCCTTTCGGAGACGCCGGAGGACATTCTCTATCTGGCGGAGGTCTATCTCAGAGCAGGGATGGAGCGCTATGGGAAATATCTCGTGATGACGAAAAGCGCGGAGCGGGCGCTGGAGCGCCTGCCATGGCAGGGAGGCAGGCTGCAGCTCGAGAGCTTTCTGGAGCGTCTGCTACTTACGGCAGAACGCCGGAGCATACGGGATCGGGAGGTCGAGACGCTGTACTACGCGCTGTATGGGGAAGACAGCGAGGCAGGGCTTCATGCGGCGAGGGAGGCACGGGAGCGGGATACCGCCGCGGACAGAGAGCGGGAGCGTCTTCTCACAGTGCTTTCGGAGAATTTCGGGAATCGGGAAAAGACCGCCCGGCAGCTCGGGATCTCGAAGACGACGCTGTGGAGAAAGCTCAGGGAATATAAGATAGTATAGGCGCTTTCCGTCGGGAAGGCCGGAAGGGAGAGAGGATGGAATACAGAAGATTCGGGCAGCAGCTGGTCGTCAGGATTGATCGCGGTGAGGAGCTCATGACAGAGCTCCGCACGCTTTGCGGAAGGGAGCGGATCCGTCTTGCGGCTGTCAGCGGGCTGGGCGCCGCGGACTATGTGGATATGGGACTCTATGATGTGGAAAAGCAGGAATATCAGGGGATTACCCTGGAGCAGCCGCTGGAGATCACCTCGCTGACCGGCAGCGTAACGGAGGAGGACGGGAAGCCCTATCTGCATCTCCACATCAATGTGGCGGACGCCTCGGGCAGGGCATACGGCGGGCATCTCAGGGAATGCCGTATCGGCGGCACCTGCGAGCTCTTCCTGACAGAGGCGGCAGGCCATGTTTCCCGAAGAGCGGACTGGTTCTCCGGGACAGGACTGAAGCTCTATGATTTTTCGTGAGAATACGGGCGATCCGTCCGTGGAAAGGGGAAGACTATGAAGCTTTTATTTGCATCGGATTCGTTTAAGGGGAGTCTGCGCTCCGACAGAACCATCGAGCTCCTTGGCAGGGCGGCGAGGGAGGTCTTCGGAGACTGCGAGACCGACGGGGTACCGGTCGCTGACGGCGGAGAGGGGACGACGGAGGCGGTGGTCAAGGCAAGGAACGGAGAGATCATCCCGGTGACGGTGCACGGACCGCTGCTGGAGACGGAGCACGCCTTCTACGGCAGACTCTCGGAGACGGAGGCGATCCTCGAAATGGCGGCGGCATCGGGGCTTCCGATGGTGCCGGAGGAGAAGCGGAATCCGCTGTATACGAGTACCTATGGCACCGGAGAGCTGCTGAAGGCGGCGCTGGACGCCGGCTATACGGACATTTCCATCGCGATCGGCGGCTCTGCAACCAATGACGGCGGCATGGGCTTCGCCTCTGCGCTTGGTGTCCGCTTCTATGACGCGGCAGGAGAGCTGCTTTCCGGGAAGGGAGAGGAGCTGGAGAGAGTAGCGCACATTGACAGCAGCGGACTGGATCCGGCGGTGAGGCGTGCGCGCTTCACCGTGATGTGCGACGTGCGAAACCCGCTCTGCGGACCGGACGGCGCGACCTATACCTTCGGAAGGCAGAAGGGAGGGACGCCGGAGATCCTCGAGCGCCTGGAGAGGGGGATGCAGAACTATCGGGACGTCCTCATCCGGGAGTTCGGTGTGAATCCGGATGAATACCCGGGAACCGGCGCGGCAGGCGGACTCGGTGCTGCGCTGCAGGTCTTTCTCCATGCGGAGATGAAGTCCGGGATCGAGACGGTTCTGGATCTGATCGGCTTCGACGCGCGTCTTGCCGGCGTCGATCTGGTCATCACCGGCGAGGGCAGGACTGACTGGCAGAGCTGCTTCGGCAAGGTAATGCAGGGTGTGGGGGATCGCGCGAAGCGGCGGAATGTACCGGTGGCGGCGCTCTGCGGCTCCCTCGGCAGGGAGTATGAGAGGATCTACGCGCACGGCATCGGCTCTATCCTGACGACCGTAGACGGACCGATGCCTCTCTCGGCAGCGCTGGAAAATGCGGACGAGCTCTACTACAAGGGTGCGGTGCGGATGTTCCGTATGATCGCGCTGGGCAGGCAGATGAGGGCTTAAGCGCGCCGGCTTTTCCATTCCTTATAGATCTCGCGCTTCGAGACGCCGCGATCTTTTGCCGCCGCCTTCATGGCATCCATTTCAGACATACCCTGAGAGCGGTAGCGCTCGATATGCTCGCAAAGCGGCACATTTTCCCAGCTTCGGATCGCCTCCGCGCGGCGCTCCCGCAGGGATTTCCCCTCAAGCGCCAGCACATATTCTCCGCGCGGCTCCTCAATGCGGTATCTCTCGACGGCTTCGGTAAGCGTGGTGCGGAGCACCTCCTCATGACGCTTCGTGAGCTCGCGGCAGAGGGTAAGGCGGCGCGTTCCGCCGAGGACGTCGGAGAGCTCCCGGAGTGTTTGCCGGAGGTGGTGGGGCGCTTCATAGAGCAGTATCGTGCGGCTCTCCTCCCGAAGCTCCGCGAGGATGCGGGCGCGCTCCTTTTTATCCTGCGGCAGAAATGCCTCGAAGGCGAAGCGGCGTGTGCTGAGACCGGAAAGGGTCAGAGCGGTGACGACCGCTGCGGGACCGGGGAGGCTCGTGATCGGGACGCCTGCCTCCGCCGCCTGCCGGACCAGCTCCTCGCCGGGGTCGGAAATGCAGGGCGTGCCCGCGTCGGTGATGATCGCGATATTCTTTCCCCTCAGAAGCTCCTGTACGAGGGCGCGCGCCTTGTCGTATTTATTGAATTCGTGGTATGCCGTCATCGGCGTCCGGATCTCGAAGTGGTTCAGGAGCCGGAGCGAATTTCTGGTGTCCTCCGCCGCAATCAGATCCGCCTCCCGGAGACAGCGCAGTACCCGGAGAGTGATGTCCTCCAGATTTCCGATCGGAGTTGCGCAGATATACAGAGTTCCGGTTTCCATACCGCCTTCCTTTCCTTTTCCTTTTTTCCAGAAATGCTTCCTTAGGGCAGTGCCGATTCCATCGGGGAAGCCATGTGCCACGGCGCCCTTGGTACAGGACTTCCTTACTATAGCATCAAAGCGTGTATTTTGTGAAGATTTTGTGCATTGGCTTGCAATGTCAGGGGGCATTCGCTATACTAGCGTTTGCAAAAAAGGAGGCCGCCCTATGCGGAAAGAGGAGAATGGAATGAGACGGTTTGCGATCGTTTTGGCGATGATAATGATGACGGCGCTCTCTGTGAGCGCCTGCGGCGGGGAAAATGCGGCGGGGAATCCGCAGGGGAGTGCGGCAGGAGAGCCGATGGAGACGAGCGCGTCCGTGCCGGAGGAGACGAATCCGGAGAACGGACTGCCTCTGTCGAAGCAGCCGGATGCGACCGCGCCGGTGCTTGCCTCCATCATCGTATATGCACCGGAGAAAGACGGCAGCATCAAGGGACAGATGGAAGCGGCGGAGGAGCTGAACGGGGAAAATGTCGTGGCACTTCTGGTGGAGAAGGGGACGCTCGCAGAGGGTGCGCGCTTCGTCTCGTTGGAGGAAAAGGACAGCGACGAGACAGCTGCGGCGGGACCGGGTGCAGACAGTGCCGCTTCGATCAAAAACGGCACGGTAACGCTTTCCGGCTTCGCACCGGGCGCGGGGCTCGGTGAGGATACCGCGAAGCAGGCGGTTATCGATACCTTCCGGGAGAACTTCGAGCTGGGAGCGGTAGAGCTTCGCTTACAGTAGAAGTGCCGCGGCGCCGCTGCTGCGGGACGAAGCTGCCCGCAAAGGGACAGGGAGCCGCTGTTGTACAGCGGTTCCTTTTGTGTTAAAATAATAGCCATTGTTTTGCAGCTTATCGCCGCATTGCCGCGGCGGTGCAGAGGCGCGTTGCGCCCAGGTATCTTGAGAATCTGTCTTTCATTCGGGCGGAAGAAGGAAGTGAAGTATGGAAAAGAAGCCTTATTACATTACGACAGCGATTGCCTATGCCTCCGGCAAGCCGCACATTGGCAATACCTATGAGATTGTGCTGGCGGATGCCATCGCGCGCTTCAAGCGCTTCGAGGGCTATGACGTGCGTTTCCAGACAGGCACCGATGAGCATGGGCAGAAGATCGAGGAGAAGGCGGCGGCAGCCGGCGTGACGCCGAAGGAATATGTGGATAGGGTTGCCGCAGAGATCCGGACGATCTGGGATATGATGAATACCTCCTACGACCGCTTCATCCGGACGACCGACCCGGATCACGAGAAGCAGGTGCAGAAGATCTTCCGGAAGATGTATGACAGGGGGGACATCTACAAGGGCGCCTATGAGGGCTGGTACTGTACGCCCTGCGAGTCCTTCTGGACAGATTCGCAGCTGGCGGACGGCAGATGTCCGGACTGCGGGCGGCCGGTGCAGAAGGCGCAGGAGGAGGCGTATTTCTTCAGAATGTCGAAATATGCGGATCGTCTGATGCGGCACATTGAAGAGCATCCGGAGTTTATCCAGCCGGTTTCCCGCAAGAACGAGATGGTGAACAATTTCCTGAAGCCGGGGCTGCAGGATCTCTGTGTTTCGAGAACCTCCTTCAAATGGGGAATCCCCGTGGATTTCGATCCGAAGCACGTCGTATATGTCTGGCTGGATGCGCTCAGCAATTACGCGACCGGGCTGGGATTCGATGTAGACGGCAATTCCGACGCACTTTTCGAGAAATACTGGCCGGCAGACCTGCATCTGATCGGCAAGGACATTATCCGCTTCCATACGCTCTACTGGCCGATCTTCCTGATGAGCCTCGGGCTTCCGCTGCCGAAGCAGGTTTTCGGGCATCCATGGCTCCTGACCGCTGCAGGGAAGTCGGAGGAGGGCGTGAAGATGTCGAAGTCCCGGGGTAATGTCATTTATGCGGATGACCTTGTGCGTCTCTTCGGGGTGGATGCCGTGCGCTTCTTCGTGATCCATGAGATGCCCTTCGAGAATGACGGCGTGATTTCATGGGAGCTGATGGCAGAGCGCTACAATTCCATGCTCGCCAACATTCTCGGGAACCTCGTGAAGCGGACGATCTCCATGAGCAACAAGTATTTCGGCGGCGTTGTCACGAACGCCGGCATTTCCGAGCCGGTGGATGCGGAGCTTCGGGAGACGGTGCTCGCGGCAGTGCGGACCGCTGCAGCAAGGATGGAGGAGCTTCGGGTTGCCGATGCGCTGACTGCGGTATTCGAGATCTTCCGCCGTGCTAACAAGTACATCGATGAGACCGAGCCGTGGGTGCTTGCCCGTGAGGAGGAGAGGCTGCCGCGGCTTCAGACGGTGCTGTACCAGCTGACCGAGGCGATCACGATCGGTGCTTCGCTGCTTTCCAGCTTCATGCCGGAGACCAGTGAGGCGATCCTGTCGGAGCTCCATGCATCCGCGCGGAAGCTGTCGGAGCTTGACCGCTTCGGACTTTATCCCTCCGGCAATAAGGTTTCGGCAGAACCGGAGACGCTGTTCGAGCGGAAGCAGCTTTCCGAGGTGCTCGCAGCGGCAGAGAAGCTTTCAGAGCAGCAGAGCATCGGATCGCAGACGGAAGCGGCAGGGAGCAGGGAGACATCGGAGACGGAGATGCCGTCCGGGATCGGAGAGGATGGCGACGTGCTGCCGGATCGAAACGCGGTTGTGCTTCCGGCGAAGCCGGAGCTTGGCTATGAGGACTTCGAGAAGCTTCAGTTCCGCGTGGGTAAGATCCTGCATGCGGAGGAGGTGAAGAAGTCAAAGAAGCTGCTCCTCTTCAGAGTGCAGGTCGGCACGGAGATCCGGCAGATCCTCTCCGGGATCAAGTCCTCCTATCGGCCGGAGGAGCTGGTCGGCAGACGCGTGATGGTACTCTGCAATCTGAAGCCGCGTATGATCGCGGGCTTCGAGTCGCAGGGCATGATCCTCAGCGCGGAGGATGCGGAGGGCAGACTCAGCGTGATGACGCCGGAGCGGGCGATGCCGGCGGGAGCAGAGATCTGCTGAGCCTATGGCGAGCTACCAGAGCGTTCTGAGCAGCCGGAAGGGCATGGGGCTGTCAGGGACAGGACTGAAGGTTCTGGCCCTGCTTTTCATGACTGCGGATCATTTCGCTGTCATTATCATACAGAACGGCAAGCTCTACGGCTATGTGCCGGAGTATTATGAGATGGCGATTGCGACGCCTCTCGGACAGCGCTGGCTCCTTGTATACCGGATCTGCAGGCTGATCGGGAGACTCGCCTTCCCGCTCTTCGCCTTTCTGCTGGTCGAGGGCTTCCTGCGGACCTCCGATTTCTGGCGCTATTTCCGGCGGATGCTGCTGATGGCACTTGCTGCAGAGGTTCCCTATGACCTTGCCTTTTTCAATGAAACCTATCATTTCGCGGTGCAGAATGTTGGCTGGACCTTCACAGTGACCCTGCTTGGACTCTATGGGATGAAGCGCTTTCGCCGGCATACGCTGCTCAGCTGGGGCGCACTGCTTCTCGCGGCGCTTGCAGCGGAGCTCCTGCATTTCGAGTACGGCGCGGTCGCGGTGCTGTCCGCGGGGCTTCTTTACCTTTTCCGAAAGGAAAAGGGGCTTCGGATGCTGAGCGGGGCGCTGGGCGCGGCACTCAATTCCTATGAGAGCTGCTGTCTGGGGGCGCTGGCGTACATTCTGATTTTTTTCTATAACGGAGAGCGCGGACGCTTCCATAGCCGCTGGTTCTTCTACCTCTACTATCCGCTGCATCTCCTGATAATGTACCTGATGATTTATGTAGGAGCGATGATTACCACATGATTTTTGATACGCATACACATCTGAATGACGCGTGCTTCGATCCCGACAGGGAGGAGCTGCTCCGGCAGCTTCCGGCGCGCGGGGTCGGCGCCTTTACGGAGATCGGCTACGACCTCCCGAGCTCCGAACGGGCGCGCGCGCTCGCGGAAGCCCCCGCATGGGAGGGAACGCTCGAGATTTACGCGGCGATCGGCCTGCATCCGGACAGTGCTGAGACGGTGTCGGAGGAGACGCTCTCCGGGCTCTGCAGGCTCGCGGCATCGCCAAAGGTGGTGGCAATCGGCGAGATCGGGCTGGACTATCATTATACCGACAGCGCGGGACCGGAAGCGCAGCGGCGCTGCTATACAGAGATGCTTCATCTCGGGAGAGAGCTGGGGCTCCCGGTCGTGCTCCATTCCCGGGACGCGGCGAAGGACACCTATGAGCTTCTCGTCCGGAACAAGGGCTATGAGAACGGCGGTATCGTACACTGCTTTTCCTATTCTCCGGAGGTGGCGGAGCAGTATGTGAAGCTCGGGATGCATATCGGGGTGGGCGGTGTGCTGACCTTCCCGAACGGCAGGAGGCTGAAGGAGGTCGCAGCGCGAATTCCGCTCTCCTCTATCGTGCTGGAGACAGACTGCCCGTATATGGCGCCAACGCCGCTTCGGGGCAGTCGAAACGAGCCGGGCAATCTATGCTATGTCATAGAGGAGCTTGCCCGGATCAAGGGTGTCTCTTCGGAGGAGGTGCTGCGGATTACAGAGGAGAATGCACGGAGGGTGTACCGGATTTCGCGTTCGCCCGCTTGACAGGGGACTTATACAGTATCCCCATGAAAACCTCGGCAGCACAAATCCTATAAGTCCTGCGCGCTGCTCCGCTTCTTCGAAGCTCTCGCATCGCTGACAGGTATTCGCACTTTCGCGATGTTTGCACATCGCTTCGTGCTCATACCTGTTGTCCTGTCAAATGTCCGAACGCTCGCAAAAGCAAGCTTGCCTCGCGTTCGCCCGCTTGACAGGGGACTTATACAGTAAAGAGCGGCGCTGTCCGTGGACAGCGCCGCTGCATAAAAACCAAACAAGCCTCTGAGACGGCTCCACCCAGGAAATCTCACGGCACATGAGAGCATCCTCTTAGTGCTGCTATGTTCCCATCCTGACACGGTTCGCGGCGTCCCATTGCGTGGGGCCCAGACTTCACCGCCATCTCAAAGGCAAAATTGAGTATACCGTAAATCCGGGGAAAAGGGAAGCCTTTTTTCGGAAGGGAGAAGAAGCACGCCCGAGGAACCCGAAGGGTCGGGGCAAAGGGAGAATACGGGAGTATCCATGAGTTTTTCAAGCTTGATTTTTGTGGCGGCATTCCTGCCGCTGTTCCTCGTCAGCTATACGCTGGTTCCGGGGGGGGAGAGGAAGAATACGCTCCTTCTTCTGTTTTCTGTACTCTTTTATCTCTTCGCGGGCATCCCGTATCTTCTGCTTCTCCTTGCAGAGACTGCGCTGGTCTTCTGGATCGCGAAGAAAATGGAGCGGAACGCGGAGAGCTCCACAGCGAGGAAGGAAGTATCGGAAGTGGAGCGCTGCACAGAGGGGAAAGAGGCATCGGAAGCGGAGCGCTCCGGGGAGAAAATCGAGACAGCGGAAGCGGACAGCGCGAAGGAGGAGCGGCGAAGGAGCAGGCTTCTCTGGCTGGGGATTCTCCCGGTGCTGCTGCTTCTTGCCTTTTTCAAATATTTCAACCCGCTGACGGAGCTGCTCGGAGAGAGCCGTCTCCCGCGGCTTGCTCTGCCGCTCGGCATGTCCTTCTACAGCTTCAAGCTCCTGTCCTACCTCGCGGACTGCTGGCAGGGGCGCTGCGGGGCGAAGCGCTATCGGGAGTTGCTGCTCTATGTCCTGATGTTTCCAGAGGTCTCGCAGGGGCCGATCACGCGGCTTTCTGAGCTTTCGGAGGAGCTTTCGGAACGCAGCCAGAGCTGGGGAGATGCCGCGGAGGGGCTCTTCCGCTTCTCGGTCGGGCTGGGAAAGAAGACGCTGCTCGCCGATCATGCGGGAGCGCTGGCGGAGCAGCTGCTCCCGCTGGACTTCCTTTCGGCGGGAAGCACGGTTTCCGGCGGCGCGGCATGCCTCGCTGCGCTCTGTTATATGCTTCAGCTCTATCTGGATTTTTCGGCATATTCCGACATGGCGATCGGACTGGGACGGTTCTGCGGCTTCCATTTTCCTGAGAACTTCAATTATCCCTATGCGGCGCGTTCCGTGCGGGACTTCTGGCGGAGATGGCATATCTCGCTCTCCGGCTTCTTTCGGGACTATGTCTACATTCCGCTGGGCGGCAACCGGGCCGGCTTCGGGAGGATGCTCCGGAATTCACTTGCCGTCTGGCTGCTGACCGGCATCTGGCACGGAAGCAGTATGAATTTCGTACTCTGGGGTCTGTATTATTTTTTCTTTCTTACTATAGAGAGCCTGCTTCGGAGGTGGAGCCGATCTGCGCGGGGCGGCAGGCTTCGGGAGCTCGGCGCGCATCTTCCGAAACAGCTGCTGTCCCTTCTCGCGCATTGCTATACCCTGCTGGTGGTTTATTTCGGCTGGGTGCTGTTCCGCTTCTCGGATTTCAGAGCGCTCAGGGCGGCGCTTGGGCGGATGCTCGGCTTCGGGGGCGGTGAATTTCTGGATTCCTTCACGTGGCTTATGCTGCGGAACAATCTCTTCTTCCTCCTGCTCTGTCTCATCGCGGCGACACCGCTTATGAGGCTGCTGGGGAACCGGATGCGGAGCTCGATGAAGAGAGCGGAGGATCTCCGTCGGAAGTCGCTCCGCAGACAGCGGGAAACGCAGGAGACAGCGGACTTCGCGGATGACAGCCTGGAGGGGCTCCTGCCGCAGGAGCTTCCGGCAGAGACTGCGTTTTCCGCGGATACCCATTCGCAGGCGTATCAGAGGCTCAGGCGGAAGATCCGGCGGCGGCGCGGGGAAGCAGAGAGAGCGGAGGCGGTGTACTATCTGGAGCGAACCGTGATCGCACTCTGCCTGCTGGCGCTTTCCGTGCTGCAGATGGTGGGGAGCAGCTATGTGCCATTCCTCTATAATCAGTTTTGATTCCGAGGCTGAGGGTCTGCGATTCAGGGAAACATGGATGGAACCGAAGCAGCTGCGATGCCATGGCATGCGGGATCCGTGTTTCCTTAAAAATACTTACGCTTGTATGGAAGTGGAGGAGCGATGCAGGAGAGAGAAAAAACCGAAGAAGAGAAGAGAGAAAAGCTGCCGGAGTCTGTCTGGCAGAAGACGATGGCGGCAGCCCTTGTGGCGGCACTTCTGGGACTCTGTGCGCTGGGCTTCGCGCTGCCGCTCCGCCCGCATTACTCAGACGCGGAGAAACGGGCGCTTCGGACGCTTCCGGTGATGCGGATAGAGGGGCTCTGGTCGGGACAGTATTTTCGGGATCTCACGAGCTGGTTCTCGGACAGCTTTCCGTTTCGGGAGCGGCTGCTGGATTACGGCGCGAAGCTTATGGGGCTCTACGGGCTGAAGGGTGAGGCGGTCTATATCAGCGGAGAGCAGGAGCGGGAGGAGATTCCGAGCGCGGCGGCAGAGCTTGCGCCGACGATGGCGCTTTCGGGGAATGCGGATGCGGCGGAGAATGCAGCGGAAACGGCTGTGGAGAGCGAGGCGGAGCTCTTCGAGACGGATGCGGAGGGCAATCTGCTCCTCCCGAAGGCGGCGGATACGGATATCGCGGTCAGCGGGGAGAAGGCGGGGAACATCTATGTGGCGGACAGCCGCGCCTATGAGCTCTTCTATTTCAGCCAGAAGAATGTGACGGCATACGCCTCCATGCTGAATACCGTGAAGAGCCTGCTCCCGGAGGTGAAGGTCTATGACATGATTGTGCCGAATTCCTACGGGGTGCAGCTGGATCCGGCGGTGCAGGCGAAGCTTGCCTCCTCCGGCATGGATACGGCGATTGACTTCACCTACAGCCTGATGCATCCGGATATACACAGGATTTCGGTCTTTTCGGCGCTTTCTATGCACAGGGATGAATATATTTATTTCCATACGGATCATCATTGGACACAGCTTGGTGCATATTATGCATACGTAGAATTCTGCCGCGAAAAAGGGATTTCTCCGCATGCACTCTCCGAATTTCAGAAGGCAGAGTATGACGGATTCTACGGAACCTTCTATTTCTCGACCAACCGTGCAGAAGCGCTTCGGCAGAACCCGGATCGGATCGAAGCGTGGATCCCGATGGGCACCAACGATATGCGTTATCGGAACAAGGATGGTGCAGAGCTGCAGGGACATGTGGTGAATGACGGCTCTGCCATGCTGGCGGGAAACCGCTACAACACCTTCCTGCTGGGAGACAATCCCTATACGGAGATCGAGAACCCGAATATACAGGACGGCTCGTCCATCCTTCTCGTCAAGGAATCCTACGGCAATGCCTTCGCGCCCTTCCTCGTGGATCATTACCAGCACGTCTATGTCGTCGATTACCGCTATTACGGCGGGAAGCTCACAGACTTTATCCGGGAGCATCAGGTGGGCGAGGTGCTTTTCCTGAACAATATCATGGCGCTGGGGCAGAAGACCTCCGGGGAGATGCTGGCGCTCTTTGGCTAAGAGATGCATAGCGAGGGCCGGCTTGCTTTTTCAGAGGCGAAGTCTTATAATGCTAGGCGGTGCAGAGCAGGCATGGGATTTCCGGACAGACTCCGGCGTATCGTTATAGAAGGAAGAGAGATGGAACAACAGTTTATCATGAGAGGCGGCAGACCGCTGCATGGGGAGGTCACCATCGGCGGCGCGAAGAATGCGGCGCTGGGCATTATCGCGGGGGCACTTCTCACGGATGAGGAGGTCATCATTGAGAATCTGCCGGACGTCCGCGATGTCAACGTCATGCTGGAGGCGCTGCGGGAGATCGGCGCAAGGGTGAGCCGCACAGACCGGCACACTGTCTCGATTCTTGCCTCGGAGGTGAGCGGCGTCTCGGTTGACGACGAGTTCATCCGGAGAATCCGCGCCTCCTACTATTTCATCGGGGCGCTTCTCGGCAAGTATCAGCGTGCGAATGTCCCGCTTCCGGGAGGCTGTGCGATCGGTTCCCGGCCGATCGATCAGCATATCAAGGGCTTTCGGGCACTGGGAAGCGAGGTGCAGATCCGGAACGGCTGTGTCGCGGCAGAAGCGGAGGAGGGACTCCGGGGCGCGCACATCTATCTGGATGTGGTTTCCGTGGGGGCGACGATCAATATTATGCTGGCGGCGGTGCTCGCAGAGGGCAGAACCATCATTGAGAATGTGGCGAAGGAGCCGCATATCGTCGATGTTGCGAATTTCCTGAACAGTATGGGTGCGAATATCCGCGGTGCGGGAACGGATACGATCCGTATCCGCGGCGTGCGCAGGCTGCATGGGACGAGCTATGCCGTGATTCCGGATCAGATTGAGGCGGGCACCTTCATGTGTGCAGCGGCGGCGAGCCGAGGCGACGTCCTGATCAAAAACGTGATTCCGAAGCATCTCGAGTCTATCTCGGCGAAGCTGCTCGAGATGGGCAATACCATCATCGAATATGACGAGGCAGTTCGGGTCATCGGCAGTGTGATGCAGCGCCCGACGGATGTGAAGACGCTCCCTTATCCGGGCTTTCCGACAGATATGCAGCCGCAGATCACGGTGACGCTGGCGCTCGCGAGAGGCAGCTCTGTCGTGACAGAGTCCATCTTCGAGAATCGCTTCCGCTATGTAGACGAGCTCGCGCGGATGGGAAGCAGGATCAAGGTTGACGGGAATGTCGCCGTGGTCGAGGGCGTGAAGCGGCTGAGCGGCGCCAGCGTGAATGCGCTGGATCTCCGCGCAGGTGCGGCGCTCGTGATCGCGGGACTCTGCGCGGAGGGCGTCACGACCGTGAATGAAATCGGCTATATCCAGAGAGGCTATGAGCATTTCGAGGAGAAGCTGCGGGGGCTCGGTGCGGAGATCGAGCTCGCGGACAGCGAGCGGGACGCGCAGAGGTTCCGGCTGCGGGCGCTGTGAGATTTTCAGGGGGGACTGCTTCGGCAGTCCCCTTTATATAGAGCACACTGGCATTCCACAGGGGTAGTTCTCCCCTGCAGGGGATTTTCCGGAGCGGACAATTCCTGAAGAGATACGGACTATTCCTGTGAACCTAAAATGATTTTTGAAATATAAAAAAAAATCAGTGCATTTTATTGCCTTAAATAGTATAATATCTATAAAAAGTGGGATGATACTATAAATCCCCCTGTCGGAATTTTCAGCGGTGCGGCAGGTATGAGTCTTTGTCAGGAGAAATGAGGGAGAGTTTATGAAGCTGATGCGCACGGAGGATGCGGTAGGGCAGATGCTCTGTCACGACATTACCCAGATCATCAAGGATGTGAAGAAGGGGCCGGTATTCCGGAAGGGACACATCATTCGGGAGGAGGATGTGCCGGTTCTGCTCTCGGTCGGCAAGGATCACATCTATATCTGGGAGGTCAATGAGGATATGCTGCACGAGGACGAGGCGGCGGGGCTGCTCTATGCGCTCTGTGCAGGCGAAAATATGCACCCCTCGGAGATCAGGGAGGGGAAGGTCGAGCTGATCGCGGACTGCGACGGCGTACTGAAGATCGACCGCGCGCGTCTTCGCGCCGTAAATGCCCTCGGAGAGATGATGATCGCGACAAGACACGGAGATTTCCCGGTAAAAAAGGGAGACAAGCTCGCGGGGACGAGGGTGATCCCGCTTATCATTGAAAAGGAAAAAATGGAACGGGCGCGGGAGGCCGCGGCAGGCGCGCCGATCCTCCGGCTGCTGCCGTTTCAGCGTCGGAAGATCGGGATCGTGACAACAGGCAATGAGGTTTACTACCACAGAATCGAGGATACCTTCACACCGGTGATCCGGCAGAAGCTCTCAGAGTTTGACACGGAAATCATCGGGCATGAGCTTTGCTCCGACGATACGGAGATGGAGGCCGCGGCGATCCGGAAGCTTCTCTCTATGGGTGCGGATATGGTGATCTGTACCGGCGGGATGTCGGTGGACCCGGATGACAGGACGCCGCTCGCGATCCGAACCGCGGCGGATCGGGTCGTGAGCTACGGCGCGCCGGTGCTGCCGGGGGCGATGTTCATGCTCGCCTATTACGGGGAGAGCAGCATTCCGATTCTGGGGCTGCCCGGCTGCGTCATGTATGCGAAGCGGACGATCTTCGACCTGATCCTCCCCCGGCTTCTCGCAGGAGAACTGCTGGAGAAGGCGGATATCGACCGGCTCGGAGAGGGCGGGCTTTGCCTGAACTGCCCGGTCTGTACCTTTCCGAACTGTTCCTTCGGGAGATAAGGGGGACGTATGACGAGAGAATTTTGGAAGGAGCTCGACGAGCTGAATCCGAATACAGAGAACTATGTCCTGACCCTGCTGGACGGGCAGGAGGCGGGGGAAAAGGCGCTTTTGTCCAATCACAGACTGTTCTGGACGGAGAAGACGGGCGGCTTCTTCCAGGAGAGGCGGGAGGAGGTCGAGGCGATCTCGGAGAGCGGTATCCTTACGCTTTACGGCAGGCAGGTTTATGCGGAGCTGCTCGGCAGGGAGAAGCGTCTGATCATCTGCGGTGCGGGACACGTCTCCATCGCGATGATCCGGATCGGGAAGCTGATGGGCTGCGCGGTGACGGTGATCGAGGATCGGCCGGTTTTCGCAGAGAATGCGAGGCGGGCGGGCGCGGATACGGTGCTCTGCGAGGATTTCACGGAGGCGCTTAAGGCACTTCCGAGCGACAGGGACTGCTATTTTATCATTGTGACGAGGGGACATCGCTACGATCAGGACTGTCTCCGTGTGATCACATCGAAGCCGCATGCCTATATCGGCATGATGGGCTCGAAGCGGAGAGTCCGTTTCGTGAAGGAGGCGCTGGAAGCGGAGGGAATAGACAGAGCGCTGCTGGACAGTGTCTATACCCCGATCGGACTCGCCATCGGCGCGGAGACGCCGGAGGAAATCGCGGTTTCCGTGATGGCGGAGATCATTCAGGTGAAGAACCGGAGGAGGCGCGCCTTCGGCTATCCGAAGGAGATCGTCGAGGGCGTTGTGGGAGCCGGAGAAGAGGCGGAGGAGGGGCAGAAGCTGCTCTGTACGATCATCCGCCGGAAGGGCTCCGCACCGAGAGAGATCGGGACGAAGATGCTGCTGCTGCCGGATCGGCGCTGCATCGGCACCATCGGCGGCGGCTGCGCCGAGGCGGAGGTGGTGCAGAGAGGGCAGGAGCTCCTGCTGGGAGAAGAGCGGCTCGCGATTTTCCATGTAGATCTGCTGGATTCCGCGGCGGCAGAGGAGGGAATGGTCTGCGGCGGCGTGCTGGATGTCATGGCGGAGCGGGTCTGATTGGCGGCGTGCCGTCGGAGAGTTGGGAGAGCATGAGGGATCGATACAATCGAAGCATCAATTATATGCGCCTGTCGATCACGGATCGCTGTAATCTGCGCTGCCGCTACTGCATGCCGGAGGGACTTCGGGACAAGCTGCCGATGCCGGCGCTCCTTAGCTATGAGGAGCTGCTGGAGATTGCGGCGGCGGCGGTACGGGCGGGCATTACTCGTTTCAAGGTGACCGGCGGCGAGCCGCTGGTGCGTCTCCATGCGGAGGCGTTTATCGGCAGGCTGAAGGCGCTCCCGGGCGTGGAGCAGGTGACGCTCACCACGAACGGGCTGCTCCTCTCGGAGAAGCTGCCGGCGCTGAGAGCCGCCGGGATAGACGGGGTGAATATCAGCCTGGATACGCTGGATGCGGAGAAATACAGAGAGATCACCGGTTACGCGGAGCTTGCGCGGGTACTGAGGGGAATCGAGGAGAGTGTCGCTTCGGGCATTCCGGTGAAGCTCAATGCGGTGCTGCAAAGGGGTGTGAATGACGGGGAATGGAGGGCGCTCGCGGAGCTTGCACGCACGCGTCCGCTGGACGTTCGCTTCATTGAAATGATGCCGATCGGCTACGGCAGAAAATTTCCGGCGGTCTACAATGAGGAGCTTCTGCAGCGCTTCCGGGAGAGCTATAGCGGACTGGAATGGGACGAGCGGACGCATGGGAACGGGCCGGCGGTCTATATCCGGATTCCGGGCTTTCAGGGTACGATTGGCTTCATCAGTGCAATGCATGGGAAATTCTGCGGTGCCTGCAACCGCATCCGTCTGACCTCTGTCGGGAAGCTGAAGCCCTGCCTCTGCTACGGGGAGAGTGTGGATCTGATGCCGATTCTGCGGGACGGCGGGAGCAGCGGTGACATAGAACGGCAGCGCCGACTCGAAAGAGCGATCCGGGAGGCGGTCGCAGGCAAGCCGGAGGCGCATCATTTCGAGCATATTTCAGAGATCACGGAAGAGAAGGAAATGGTAAGGATAGGAGGCTGAAGTGGGGAAGGTACTGGCAGTCTGCGTCAGCGAACGGAAGGGGACGCAGAAGAAGGCGGCTGCAGAGATCCGGCTTCGGGAGAGCTGGGGCATAGAGGGGGACGCGCACGCCGGGAAATGGCATCGTCAGGTCAGCCTGCTTGCCTTTGAGCAGATCGACGCGTTCCGAAAGAGAGGGGCAGTGGTTGACTTCGGCGCTTTCGGGGAGAATATCGTCGTGGAGGGCTTCGATCTGAAGCGGATCCCGGTGGGAAGCGGCATTCGGATCGGGGACTGCCTTCTGGAGCTTAGCCAGATCGGGAAGGCGTGCCACAGTCATTGTGAGATCTTCAAGAAGATGGGAGACTGCATCATGCCGCGGGAGGGTGTCTTCGCCGAGGTCATAAGGGGCGGCATCGTCCGTCCCGGAGATCCCGTAGAGCTGATTCCGGCAGCACCGGATCGTCCGTTCACGGCGGCGGTTATCACGCTCTCCGATCGGGCATCCGCGGGAGAGTATGACGACCGGTCCGGACCGCTGATCGAGGCGCTTCTTCGGGAAAACGGATATCTGGTGCGGGAGAGGCTGGTGCTGCCGGACGGCAGGGCGAAGCTCACTGCGGAGCTCATCCGGCTGGCAGATCAGAGACAGCTGAGCCTGATCCTCACGACGGGCGGCACCGGATTTTCCCCGCGGGATCTCACGCCGGAGGCGACGAAGGAGGTCTGCGAGCGGGAGGTGCCGGGCATCGGAGAGGCGCTCCGCGCCTACAGCCTGCATATTACCGAGAGGGCGATGCTCAGCCGGCAGACAGCGGGCATCCGCGGCGGCACGCTCATCGTGAATCTGCCGGGGAGTCCGAAGGCATGCCGAGAGGAGCTTAGATACCTGCTCCCGGTGCTGCCGCACGGACTCGGGATACTGCGGGGGACAGAAACGGATTGAGGCGGCGCCGAAAGGATGCGGCTTGAATCATAAATTGCGCAAATGGCTTACAGGAGCCGCTGTTAGGGAATCACTGATTTATTCACGACGCATGTTCCTTGGCACGTAACTTTGCCGATTTAATCAGTGCTTCCCCGGATGACTCTTGCAGCAGAAAAGGAGAGGAAAGATGAAGAAGAACATCAGACAGGGTATGGCAGTATTTGCAGGACTTCTGCTGCTCGGGCTTACAGCCTGCGGCGGCGCGGCGAAGACCGCGGAGACGACGGCAGCACAGCAGAGTGCAGAGACGACGGCTGCGGAGACCACAGCTGTAGCGGAGACAACTGCGGAAAGCAAGGGAGAGAAGGCAGAGCTGCAGGTCTTTGCGGCAGCCTCTCTGAATGCAGCGATGACGGAGCTTGCGGAGAAGTATGAGGCGGCACATCCGGAGGTGAAGATCCTGATCAACGCAGATTCCTCCGGAAAGCTGCTGACCCAGATCGAAGAGGGCTATGCCTGCGACGTATTCTTCTCTGCCGCGCAGAAGCAGATGAATACGTTGGAGGAGAAGGATAATCTCCTCGTAGAGGGAACCCGGAGAAATGTAGTGAATAACCAGCTCGTTGTAGTCAGCCGGAAGGACAGCGGCACGAAGGTCAAGGGACTCGAGACGCTTAAGGACGCGAAGTCCATCGCGCTGGCAGACGGTTCCGTACCGGCAGGCAGATATACGAGAATCGCGCTCCAGAAGCTGGAGATCCTGCCGGAGGGCACAGAGGCGGCGGAGATCACGACGCAGCAGGTCTCCGAGGCGCTCGGCGGCGTGGAGATCTCCGAGCAGTCCAATGTTTCGAAGGTGCTTGCCGCTGTGACGGAGGGCTCCTGCGAGGTCGGCATGTGCTATTACTCTGATACCTATGGCCATGAGGCAGATCTGGATATCCTCGAGCATGTCAGCAACGAGCTGACCGGCGATGTGATCTATCCGATCGCACAGGTGAAGAATGACGAGGCGAGCGAGGCGGAGGCTGCCGCAGCGAAGGACTTCATCGATTTTGTATGCTCCGAGGATTCCAAGGCGGTATTCCGGCACTACAATTTCAGTACTGAGGTAAAGTAAATGGATTTTCTGCGATCGCTGGACTGGAGTCCGCTCTGGATCTCTGTGAAGACCGGAGCGGTCGCCGCTCTGCTGTCCTTCTTTCTGGGGATTTATGCGGCGCGTCGGATCATGCGGGTGCAGCGGGGTACGGTGCAGGCGGTGCTGGACGGGCTTCTGACGCTGCCTATGGTGCTCCCGCCTACCGCGGCAGGCTTCTTTCTTCTGCTGCTGTTCAGCCGGCGGCGGCCGCTCGGCATACTGCTCTATGAGCAGTTCGGCATCAAGGTGGTGCAGTCGTGGCTCGGCTGCATCATCGCGGCGACCGTCATTACGCTTCCGCTGATGTACCGGAGTGCCCGTGCTGCCTTCGAGCTGGTCGATGTCGACCTGATTCATGCGGCGCGGACGCTCGGGATGTCGGAGCGGAAGATTTTCTGGCGGATCATCCTGCCGGTCGCCTCACCCGGCCTTCGCGCCGGGACGATCCTGAGCTTCGCCCGCGCGATGGGCGAGTATGGCGCGACGAGCATGCTGGCGGGAAACATCCCCGGGAAAACGGCGACGATTTCCCAGCGTATCGCCATGGTTATTCAGGATCAGAACTACAAGACGGCGGGCATATGGGTGCTGATTATGCTGGGGATCGCGTTCGCGGCGATTTTTCTTCTGAATGTGCTGTCCGTGGGAGAGGGGGGGAAGCGATGCCGCTGGACGTAAAAATAGAAAAAAGGCTGAATTCCTTCCATCTGGATGTGCGCTTCCGTTCCGAGGCGCGCCGCATCGGCATCTTAGGGGCCTCCGGCTCCGGGAAGAGCATGAGTCTTCGCTGCATCGCAGGAATCGTGCAGCCGGATCGAGGCAGCATTCTGCTCGACGACCGGCTGCTTTTCGATGCGGAGCGGCGGATCAACCTTCCTGCGCAGAAGCGGCGGGTCGGCTATCTTTTTCAGAGCTATGCGCTCTTTCCGACCATGACGGTAGAGGAGAATATCGCCTGCGGGCTGGGACAGCTCGGGAGAGCGGAGCGAGAACGGAGGGTCTCGGCGCTTATGGAGCGGTGCAGGCTTTCCGGGCTCCGGAGGAGGTATCCGAGGGAGCTCTCCGGCGGGCAGCAGCAGAGAGTAGCGCTGGCGCGCATCCTGGCATACCGCCCAGGTGCGATCCTGCTGGACGAGCCCTTCTCTGCGCTGGATATCTACCTTCGAGACCGGATGCAGGAGGAGCTTCGGGAGCAGCTCTCGGACTATGAGGGCATCGTTATCATGGTTTCGCATTCGAGGGATGAGCTCTATCGCTTCAGCGAGGAGATTCTGACAATTTCCGACGGACGGGTAGACCGGCAGGGGGCGACGAAGGAGCTCTTCGCGGATCCGGGTACGAAAACGACGGCAATGCTGACCGGCTGTAAAAATATTTCCAGAGCGGAGCGAATCGACGCGCATATGCTCACTGCTTCCGATTGGGGCATCACGCTCTATACGGAGCGGGAGATTCCGGAGCGGCTTTCCCATGTCGGCTTCCGCGCGCACTGCTTCCTGCCGGTCTATGGGGAGCGGCGGAAAAACTGCATTCGCTTCCGGCTCAGCAGTATCGCGGAGCTTCCGTTCGAGAGAAACTATTATTTTGAACCGGAAACAGAGGATGAGGAGAGGGGGGCGGCCGCGGGCGGCGGGTCCGAATCGCACGAAGCCGCACAGCCTTCCCGATCGGAGGACAGCGGACAGAATGAGAATGCTCTGTGCTGGTTTGCGCAGCGGGAGCTGTGGGAGGAGCTGGATCATAGAGGGCTTCCGGATTTTCTGGAGCTTCCGGAGAGGGAGCTGCTTTTTTTGCAGGAGAGTGTGTAGCGGCGATCCTGTCAGGCGGCGGGCTTTGCAGTGAGAAAGAGGGAGAGCAGGCATGGAAAGCATTGGGAATGAGGCTGCGAGGCATCCGGCATCGCAGACAGAGGGGGAATTCACCCACTTCGATGCGCAGGGCAATGCGCGGATGGTGGATGTGTCGGGCAAGGCGGCGTCGTGCCGCCGCGCGCTCGCCATGGGACGGATCCGGGTCTCGGAGGAGGTATTCCGGGCGATCGAGGGACGGAAGGTAAGGAAGGGGGACGTGCTGACGGTGGCGCAGGTGGCGGGAATCATGGGCTGCAAGCGCACGGCGGAGCTGATCCCGATGTGTCATCTTCTGAATCTCTCCAACGCGCGGCTCTGGTTCGAGCCGGATGCAGCGCGTCGCTGCATTACTGCGTTCTGCGAGGTGAAAACGGAGGGACAGACCGGCGTCGAAATGGAGGCGCTGACCGGTGTCTCCACAGCGCTTCTGACGATCTATGATATGTGCAAGGCGATCGACAAGCGGATGACGCTGGAAGAGATCCGCCTCGTGGAGAAGCAGGGCGGGAAGAGCGGAGACTTTTTCTTCGACGGAGACAGACGATGATCTATATGGACAATGCGGCGACGACCGCGCTCTCCCGTGAGGCACTTCAGGAGATGCTGCCCTATCTGACGGAGTGCTACGGCAATGCCTCCTCGATTTATCGGTTCGGACAGCGTGCGAGGAAGGCGGTGGAGGACAGCCGGCGGCGGCTCGCCTCTCTGCTCGGCGTCCGCCCGATGGAGCTCTATTTCACCTCGGGCGGGACGGAGGCGGACAACTGGGCGCTGCTTGCCGCTGCGGAGAATGCGGGAGGGGGGCACATCATCACCTCCGCTATCGAGCATCACGCCGTATTGAACAGCTGCAAATATCTCGAGAGGCGGGGCTTTTCCGTCAGCTACCTCCCGGTGGACAGGCGGGGCTTCGTGCGTCCGGAGACATTGGAGCGGGAGATTCGGGAGGACACCTTCCTGATCAGCATCATGGCGGCAAACAATGAGATCGGGACAGTGCAGCCTATCGCAGAGCTGGGAACGATTGCACATCGGCACGGCATCCTCTTCCATACGGATGCGGTGCAGGCATTCGGACAGATTCCGATCGACATTGAGGGAATGCACATCGACCTTCTGTCCGCGAGTGCGCACAAGCTCTATGGGCCGAAGGGAGTGGGGCTCCTCTATCTGCGCCGCAGCGTGCGGCTGCCGGCACTGCTTCACGGCGGCGCGCAGGAGCGGGGAAAGCGTGCCGGGACAGAGAATGTCGCGGGGATCGCGGGCTTTGCAAGGGCGGCGGAGCTTGCCTTTTCGGATATGAGCGAGCGGGCGGCGCGGGAGAGCGTGCTCCGGGATCACCTCATTGCCCGTATCGAGCGGGAAATCCCGGACTGCTTCCTGAATGGGGACCGTCGGGAACGCCTCCCGAACAATGTGAACTTCTGCATCCGCGGCGTGGAGGGGGAATCTCTTTTGATCCGGCTGGATCAGCAGGGGATCTGCGCCGGCTCCGGTGCGGCGTGCTCCAGCGGTTCGCTGGAGCCGAGTCATGTGCTGCGTGCACTCGGGCTCAGTCACGCGGATGCCTACGGCAGTCTGCGTCTTAGTCTCGGGAGAGAGACAACGAGAGAGGAGACGGATCTCACAGCGGACAGTCTGCGGGAGATCGTACGGGAACTCCGCACGCAGCAGGAATCGTAGCTTCGCATTGCCCGGCCGTCGGATTTCGCATGGCTTGGGAAAGCGAATGGTCGTGAATCAGAAGCAATCGTCTGCGATTGCTTCTGATTTGCATTCCGGGGGCTGATATGATAGAGTTAAGAGCTGATAAATCCCCCTGCTGAGCGATGAAGCGAAGTATGGACGATACAGTGCGGTATATCGCATGAGAATCAGAAGCATGATAAGAGAGGTAGTATGAACAACGATTCGAAAAAGCGAAGCAGCTTTTCCTCAAAGCTCGGTTTTATCCTGTCCGCGGCAGGCTCTGCGGTCGGGCTCGGCAATATCTGGCGTTTCCCGTATCTTGCGGCGAAGTATGGCGGCGGGATCTTCCTGCTTGTGTATCTGCTGCTGGTGCTGACCTTTGGCTACACCATGATCGTCGCGGAGAGTGCGATCGGCAGAATGACGAAGAAGAGCCCGGTCGGTGCCTATCGGCATTTCGGAAAGGACTGGATGTTCAGGGCAGGAGGCTGGATGAACGCCGTGATCCCGCTTCTGATCGTCCCGTACTATTCGGTGATCGGCGGCTGGGTGCTGAAATACCTCGTGGCATACTGCCACGGAGAGGCACAGGCGCTGGCGGCGGACAGCTATTTTTCCGGCTTCATCAGCTCCGGACTTCCGGTGGAGCTCTGGTTTCTGCTCTTTGCGCTCACGACGATGGGGATCATCTATATGGGCGTGCAGAACGGGATCGAGAGAGTATCCTCCTTTATGATGCCGTTGCTCGTCGTACTGGCGGCAGTGATTGCCGTTTACTCGATGAGCCGTCCGGGCGCGCTCGCCGGGGTTCGCTATTTCCTCGTGCCGGATCTCTCCCGCTTCTCCTGGATGACAGTGGTGGCGGCTATGGGGCAGATGTTCTATTCCCTGTCGATCGCGATGGGGATACTGGTGACCTTCGGCTCTTATATGAAGGATGACTTCTCCATTGAGAGCGCGACGGAAAATGTGGAGACCTTCGATACCATGATCGCAATTCTTGCGGGGCTGATGATCATTCCGGCGGTATTTGCTTTTTCCGGCGGCGATCCGGGCGTCCTGAAGGCGGGCCCGTCCCTGATGTTCATCACCATGCCGAAGATTTTCGCCAGCATGGGCTTCGGAACCGGCGCGGGCATCATTTTCTTCCTGCTGGTTTTTTTCGCGGCACTGACCAGCTCGATCGCGCTTTCGGAAAGTGCGGTATCCACCTGCGAGGACGAGTTCGGCTGGAGCCGCAAAAAGGCGAGCATTATCGTGGCGGCAGTCATGCTGCTGCTCGGCACGCTCAGCGCTCTCGGCTACGGACCGCTCGCGATGGTGCGTGTGGTCGGGATGCAGTTTTTGGATTTCTTCGATTTCCTGACGAATTCAGTCATGATGCCGCTGGCAGCGATGGCAACCTGCCTTCTGGTGGTGCGTGTGATCGGCGTGGACCGGATCGCGGAAGAGCTCATGAAGAACGGGGCGAAGTTCCGCCGCCGCCGTGTCTTCAACTTCATGATCAAGTACCTATGCCCCTTCTTCGTCGCGATCATTCTCTTCAGCTCAGTGGCAAGCGTGTTGGGCTGGATCTCGATCTGAGAAAACAGAAAATCCCTTATATCCAGAGCTTAGGTGAAGAGACGTTCCCGAAAGATCGGGAGCGTCTTTTTGTTTGAAACATACCCTGCGGGCGGAAATCGGGGCTTTCCAATTTTCAGGGAATCCGCTATACTTAAAATGCGTTTGTTTGTGATTTGGAGGATAAGATGTTTTCATTGATTTCGAATGATATAGGGATCGATCTGGGCACATCCAGCATTCTGGTGTATATAAAGGGACGCGGCGTCGTACTCAAGGAGCCGTCCGTGGTAGCGGTCAACCGCGAGCAGAATAAGGTGCTCGCCTACGGTGAGGATGCCCGCCTCATGCTCGGCAGGACGCCGGAGAATATCGTGGCAGTGCGCCCGCTCCGGCAGGGCGTGATCTCGGACTACACATTGACCGAGAAAATGCTGAAATACTTCATCAATAAGGCTGTGGGCAGGAGGACGCTTCGGAAGCCGCGCATCTCTGTCTGCATCCCGTCCGGCGCGACGGAGGTGGAAAAAAAGGCGGTGGAGGACGCGGCATATCACGCGGGGGCGCGAGAGGTGACCATCATTGAGGAGCCGGTTGCTGCAGCGATCGGCGCCGGCATCGACATTTCGAAGCCGCAGGGCAATATGATTATCGACATCGGCGGCGGCACCTCCGACATTGCCGTCATTGCCCTCGACGGGCCGGTGGTCTCCGAGTCGATCAAGGTGGCGGGGGATGACTTCGATGAGGCGATCCTGCGGTATATGCGGAAGAAGCACAACCTCCTGATCGGAGAGCGTACCGCGGAGGACATCAAGATCAATATCGGCTGCGCGAGCAAGCGTCCGGAGAATGTGACGATGGATGTTCGAGGCAGAAACCTCGTGACAGCGCTGCCGAAGACGGTGACCGTCAGCGCGGACGAGATTCTGGACGCGCTGCTGGAGCCGGCGATGATGATCGTGAACGCCGTGCACAATGTGCTGGAGCGTACGCCGCCGGAGCTCGCGGCAGATATCTATGAGAGGGGCATCGTGATGACCGGCGGCGGGTCTCTTCTCTACGGGCTGGATCGTCTGATGCAGGAGAAGACCGGGATCAATACCGTGATCTCAGAGGATCCGCTGACCGCGGTCGCGATCGGAACCGGCAGGTTTATCGATTATACCGCGGGGGAGGATGAGGATCTGTAGGCCCTCGGCGCGCTGTGCGGCAGATTGCACAGCCGGAGGGAGGAGTAGGATTGGAGCAGTTCGAGGGCTATATTGACCATATTATCTTCCGGAGCGAGGAGAGCGGCTATACTGTGATGATGGGCGTTGCGGACGGGAAGGAGCGCACGCTCGTGGGGACGCTTCCGGAGATTTCCGCGGGAGAGACGATCCGCGCCTCCGGGCATGAGACGCAGCATCCGATCTACGGGAAGCAGTTCGTGATCGAGAGCTATCAGGCGGTGGAGCCGAAGACAGAGGAGGCGGTGAAGCGGTATTTGGGCTCGGGAGCCATCAAGGGTATCGGGCCTTCTTTTGCTGAGAAAATACTGAAGAAATTCGGGACGGATACGATGCGCATCATCGCGGAGGAGCCGGAGCGCCTCGCGGAGATCAAGGGCATCTCCATGAAAAAGGCGATGGACATCGCGGCGGCAGTCAACGCGAAGCGGGATATGCAGGACGCGGTGATGTTTCTGCAGAACTACGGCATCTCCGTCCGGCTGGCGGGAAAGATCTTCGCATCCTACGGCAGCCGGATGTATGAACAGATCCGGGAGAATCCCTACCGCCTTGCCGAGGACATTGAGGGGATCGGCTTCCAGAAATGCGATGAGATCGCACGGAGAGCGGGTATCGGGGCGGATTCCGATTTTCGTATTCAGGCGGGACTGCTCTATACGCTTTTGCAGGCGGAGCTCGCCGGACACTGTTATCTCCCGATGGAGAGCCTCTCACGCGCGGCGGAGGAGCTGCTGGGGATTCGGATCTCGGAGCTCGGCGGGCAGCTTTCCGCGCTGCAGCTTGGTGGGAAGCTGAAGGTCTCGGAGGACAGAGTCTATCGGGCAGGTGTTTACTACACGGAGCTGCAGACGGCAGCGCAGCTTCTCCGCCTGCAGGACTGTGAGGACGCGGCAGATCCGGCGCAGCTGGACGCGGAGATCGAGGAGATCACTGCGGAGGAAGGGATCACGCTGGACAGCCTGCAGCGGCAGGCTGTCCGTATCGCGGCGGAATCGGGGCTCCTGATCATGACCGGAGGCCCTGGAACCGGAAAAACCACAACGATCCGCACGATCCTCAGGCTCTTCGAGAGAGAGGGCAGGACGATACTGCTCGCGGCACCGACCGGACGGGCGGCGAAGCGAATGTCGGAGGCAACCGGCTGG
Source organism: Oribacterium sp. oral taxon 102 (assembly GCF_013394775.1). Lineage (NCBI taxonomy): Bacteria > Bacillati > Bacillota > Clostridia > Lachnospirales > Lachnospiraceae > Oribacterium > Oribacterium sp. oral taxon 102. Next base: position 2,235,976 of record NZ_JABXYT010000001.1, on the reverse strand, counting down.
GAGGCGAAGACCATTCACCGGATGCTCGAATATCAGGGGCGTCCGGAGGACGGCGAGGGAGAGAGAGGCGCGGCAAAGGGGCATTTCCAGCGAAATGCGGAGCAGCCGCTGGAGGCGGACGTCGTCATCATTGATGAAATGAGTATGGTCGATCTCTTCCTGATGCATTCGCTGCTCTCGGCAATCGTGCCGGGGACGCGGCTGATTCTCGTCGGGGACGCGGATCAGCTTCCCTCGGTCGGCTGCGGGAATGTGCTCCGCGACCTGATTCGCGCGGAGGTCTTCCCGACGGTAAGGCTCCGGCACATTTTCCGACAGGCGATGGAGTCGGATATCGTCGTGAATGCCCACCGGATCAATGAGGGACAGCCGGTGGATCTCGGCAAGCCATCCAGAGACTTCCTCTTCATCCGGAGCGCAGGGCCGGAGCAGATTTTTCGCGCTGTGACGGCGCTGCTCACCGATAAGCTCCCGCAATACCTCGGGGCAGAGCCGCTCTCCATGCAGGTGATGACTCCGCAGCGAAAGGGCGCGCTCGGCGTGGAGAACCTGAACCGGCTTCTGCAGGAGCAGCTGAACCCGAAGACCCCGGACAGGGCGGAGCGGGAGATCGGCGGCACGGTATTCCGTGTCGGCGATAAGGTCATGCAGGTGCGGAACGACTATAATCTGAGCTGGGAGATCCGGGGGAAGTACGGGATTCCGACGGAGCGGGGCGAGGGCGTCTTCAATGGCGATATCGGCATTATCACAGAGATCAATCGTTTCTCGGAGACGCTGACCGTGCAGTATGAGGAGCGCTTCGTGGAGTACCCCTTCAAGGACTGTGAGAATCTCGAGCTTGCCTATGCGATTACGATACACAAGTCGCAGGGCTCGGAGTATCCGGCGGTCATCCTGCCGATGTATCAGGGCCCCAGAATGCTGATGAACCGAAACCTCCTCTATACGGCGGTGACCCGTGCGAAGCGCTGCGTCTGTCTCGTCGGGAGCCCGGAGGTTTTTGCGGCGATGTGCCGGAATGAATCGGAGGCGAAGCGCTACTCTGCACTCGCGGAGCAGCTCAGGCGGCTTTCGGGTACGGGGGAAGAGGAGGCGGAATCAAAGAGCATGGAGGAAATGCTGGACTATTTCGCGGAAAACGGAGAGCTCGAGGAGCTTTGACGCCGGAGAGGAGGAAGGAATGGAGGAAGAGCCGCTGTATATGCGGGCGCTGGAATGGGTTTTTCCCCGCCGTTGCCCGGTCTGCGCGGAAATCGTAGAGCAGGACTGCCGTCGGAGCCGGAAAATCTGTCCGGACTGCTACAGCCGCCTCCGTTTCGTCTCGGAGCCGCGCTGCAGAGGCTGCGGGCGGCGCATCGCAGACAGCGCAGAGGAGCTCTGCGGGAACTGCCGGCGGCACAGCTTTCATTTCGAATACGGGCTGGTGCTTCTGGACTATAATGAAGAGACGATGCGTTCCATGGCGGATATCAAATACAAGGGACGCCGGGAGTATCTGGATTTTTACGCAGAGGAGACGGTGCGGAGGCTGGGAGAGCAGCTCAGGCGGCTGCGGGTGGACGGACTGGTTCCGGTACCGGTGCATCGGAAAAGGAGGATACAGAGGGGCTACAATCAGGCGGAGCTCCTGGCGAGGGGGATCGGCAGGCGGCTGGGGCTGCCGGTTTACCCGCAGGCACTTCGCAGGAGGCGGAATACACAGGCGCTGAAGGAGCTGGACGCGGGACAGAGACGGCAGGCGCTCCGTACGGCGATCTTCCCGGGCAAGCTCCCGGAGAATGCGCGGGCGCTGCTCCTCGTGGACGATATTCTCACTACCGGCGCGACGATGGAAAGCTGTGCGAATGCGCTTCGTGCGGCAGGGGCGGAGCGCATCTACAGCTTCTGCCTCTGCGCCAAAAGCGATGCTTCGTCTCACGGCTCTTAGGCTTCAGCTGAACTGCTCCCAGTATTCCCTCGCGAGCCGGATCAGCAGCTCCATCGGCTCGGAGAGATGCGTATCCTTCCTTCTCACGGCGAGCGCGTTCATCATGGGATGGCTCTTCAGCTTGACGAGGCGGATGCCGACAGGCATGACCGGTTTGTTGTAAGCGCCGATCAGGGAGCAGCACTCTCCGGCGGCGACCATCGCCATCGGATAGCTGATGCCCTCCGCCTCCATATATACGGCAGGATCATCGACGCCTGCCCGCTCGAACGCCTGCTCGGAGACATAGCGCTCGGTAGAGTCCTTCGCGCCGAGTACGAAGGGGACATCCTGCAGATGACGGAGATCCATGACCTCCTCGCCGTTCTCCTCCCGCTCGAGATGCGAGAGATAAGGGCTGTCCGCGGCGATCGCGAGCAGCACCTCGACCCTCGCGAGGAGATCATACTGCAAATGATAGCTCTGCTTATCGCCCATCAGGATGATGCCGAGATCGATCGTGCTGTTCCGCACCAGCTCCTGCGCCTTCAGTCCCTTCATGATATTCAGCTGCAGCTTGACATTCGGGAATTGCCGGTGAAATTTCCCATAGATCGAGGTCATCATATGGTCTCCCTGAATGCCGGAGGCACCGATGGCGATCTCCTCATTGTGCAGCTTCGCGATATCGGAGATTCTGGAATAGCAGTCCTTTTTCAGCGCCAGCATCCTGCGGGCGGTCTCGACATAGATGCGGCCGGCCTCGGTGATGGACCATTCGTTGCCTCTCCGGTAGAAGAGCTTCGTGCCGAGCTCCTTTTCCAGATTGAGGAGCTGCAGGTTCAGAGCCGGCTGGGAGAGGAAGAGCTTGTCCGCTGCGCGTGTGATATTTCGTTCCTCTGCAATTCGGATGATATTTTCGATTCGCTTTAAATCCATAGTGATTCCTTTCTCCTTGCGATGATTCCCTTCTCTATGCTACTATACTCTTGATGTAGATAGTATAAACTTTTTTATAGAGAAATGCAAAAAAATTATATGGGAAAAACGCAATTTCCCCTTATGCTCCAAGGAAAGCTGCTTGACGCAGGCGGCGTGGCATGGTATAGTTCAGTGGTATTTAGGGGCGTTGCCCTATTTTTTATTGCATTAATTTCGTAGTCATGCGAAGTTAAAATCATTGGAGGTGAAAAGCCGTGCGTACAAAGATTATTTTAGCATGTACAGAATGTAAGCAGAGGAACTACTTTATTACGAAGGAAAAGAAGCTTCATCCGGATCGTATGGAAGTGAACAAGTACTGCAGATTCTGCAAGAAGCACACCCTGCACAAGGAGACAAAGTAATGCAAAACGAGAAGACATCCTTTTTCAAGAGCTTCCTCGGGGGCTTAAGGACGGAATATAACAAGATTATTTTCCCGACCAGGCAGGATGTTGTGAAGCAGAGCGCTGCAGTCATCATTGCCAGCTTCCTGATTGGCGGACTGATTGCTGCTCTCGACCTCGTTATGAAGACAGGACTCGGATATATTCTTAAGTAAAGGTGGTTTCAATGTCAGAGAAGAATTCAGAGGCTCGCTGGTATGTGGCGCATACCTACTCAGGCTATGAGAACAAGGTAAAGATGGACCTCGAAAAGACGATTGAAAATCGCGGATTACAGGATGTGATTCTGGAGGTCAGCGTTCCGATGCAGCCGGTGATTGAGATGAAGAACGGCGTCGAGAAGAAGACTGACAAGAAGATGTTTCCGGGCTATGTGCTGGTGAATATGGTTATGAACGACGAAACATGGTATGTCGTGCGGAATACCCGCGGCGTGACCGGTTTTGTCGGTCCGGGATCCAAACCGGTTCCGCTTTCAGAGGAGGAGATTCTCACCCTTGGTTACAGAGAATCCGAGGTACTGGTTGATTTCGTGGTCGGAGATACGGTGAATGTCACTTCCGGAGCATGGAAGGATACGATCGGTACGATCATCGAAATCAATGAGCAGAAGAAGACCGTTACGATCAATGTTGAGATGTTCGGTCGGGACACTCCGGTAGAGTTATCCTACGGAGAGGTTCAGAAGCTGAGATGACAGATTGGTAATACCCGACGGGAGTGATCCCGAGGATTACAGTATAGCCACCGCCTGAAAGGATTTCAGGCTCGTGGGAGGGTTTACCCGCAATTACCACAAGGAGGTGCCTAAGATGGCAAAGAAGGTTACAGGTTATATCAAGTTACAGATTCCCGCTGGTAAAGCAACCCCAGCACCCCCCGTCGGTCCGGCACTCGGACAGCACGGCGTAAATATCGTTGCATTCACGAAGGAGTTCAATGCGAGAACAGCCAATGAGGGTGATCTGATCATCCCGGTTGTCATCACAGTTTATGCGGACAGAAGCTTCAGCTTCATCACGAAGACTCCTCCTGCAGCCGTTCTGATCAAGAAGGCTTGTAAGCTTCAGAAGGCTTCCGGCCAGCCGAACAAGAACAAGGTTGCAACCATCAGCAAGGCTGATCTTCAGAAGATTGCAGAGACCAAGATGAAGGATCTGAACGCTGCATCTCTTGAGGCTGCTATGTCAATGATCGCAGGTACCTGCAGATCCATGGGCGTCACAGTAGAACAGTAATTGAAGGAGGCTGAACTGATATGAAAATTGGTAAGAGATATGCTGAAGTAGCAAAGACTGTTGACAGACAGGCAAGATACGCAGAGCTTGATGCGATTCAGCTGGTAAAGAAGAATGCAACCGCTAAATTCGACGAGACCGTGGAGCTCCACATCAGAACCGGATGTGACGGCAGACATGCCGATCAGCAGGTTCGCGGCTCCGTCGTTCTTCCTGCCGGAACCGGCAAGAAGGTCAGGATCCTCGTATTCGCAAAGGGCGCAAAGGCTGACGAAGCACTTGCAGCCGGTGCGGATTTCGTAGGAGCAGAGGAGCTCATCCCGAGAATTCAGGATGGCTGGTTTGATTATGATGTCGTGATCGCGACGCCGGATATGATGGGCGTGGTCGGACGGATCGGACGTCTGCTCGGCCCGAAGGGCCTCATGCCGAACCCGAAGACCGGTACGGTTACCATGGATGTCACGAAGGCGATCGCAGATACTAAGGCAGGTAAGGTAGAGTACAGACTGGACAAGGCGAATATCATCCATGTTCCGGTCGGCAAGGCTTCCTTCACCGAGGACGCGCTGAAGCAGAATCTGGACGCGCTGATGGCGGCGATCGTGAAGGCGAGACCGTCCAGCCTGAAGGGGACCTATATGAAGTCCGCTACCCTGACCTCCACCATGGGACCCGGCGTGAAGCTGGATCCGCTCCAGTTCGGCGCGTAAGCCTCGAGGCCTGCTGTGTGCAGGCTGTGCTGAAAGCTTGCGCTGAAAATACGAAAAACCTTGACAGCTATGCATTCTCTGTGCTATCCTGTCTCAGGTATTAACCCGAAGACAGCAGGTAAAGTATTGTAAGACAGAGGATGCGCCTGCCGAGGACAGATACAGACATGAGTTTGTTTGTAGATCCCATATCTTCGGATATGGGATTTTTTCTGTCCCTGAACTATGTTCAGGGGAGAGCCGCACGGGGCATCCGCGGGTCACAGACCCGTGATGCCCCTCCGGAGAGGAGCTTTAAGCGGTTCAGAACAATCGCTTGCGATTGTATCTTATTTCGCGGTTATAATACGAAATTCAAAAAAAGGAGGAAAATCGAAATGGCAAAGGTAGAACTTAAGCAGCCGATTATCGACGAGATCAAGGGACTCCTTGATAACGCGGTATCCGTAACCGTCGTAGACTATCGCGGTCTGACTGTTGCACAGGATACGGAGCTCCGTAAGCAGCTGAGAGAAGCCGGCGTAGCGTACAAGGTCTTCAAGAACACGCTGGTCAAGAGAGCGGCAGAGGGCAGCGATTACGCGCAGCTTGACGGTATCCTTGAGGGACCGAATGCGATCGCAGTCTGCAAGGACGATGCTACAGCCGCGGCGAGGATCATTGCGAAGTTCGCGAAGACCGCCCCGGCGCTGGAGCTGCGGGGAGCTGTGGTAGAGGGCGTTTACTACGATGAGAAGGCAGTACAGGCTCTCTCGGAGATCCCATCCAGAGAGGAGCTGCTTGGAAGGCTTCTCGGCTCCATGCAGTCTCCGATCACCAATCTTGCCCGTGTTCTCAATCAGATCGCGGAGAAGAGCGGCGACGCGGCATGAGTCCTTTCATCCGCTTCCGATCGGATGATATCATGAAACAGCATTTCACAATCTGTGCCTGAAGGCATAAATCTAAAAATGGAGGAAATCAAAATGGCTAAGTTAACAACGGAAGAGTTTATCGCAGCGATCAAGGAGCTTTCTGTTCTCGAGCTGAATGAGCTGGTTAAGGCTTGTGAGGAGGAGTTCGGCGTATCTGCAGCTGCAGGCGTGGTAGTGGCAGCAGCGGGTGGTGCAGGCGCAGCGGCAGCTGAGGAGAAGACCGAGTTTGACGTAGAGCTCACCGAGGCAGGTCCGAACAAGATCAAGGTCATCAAGGTCGTTCGTGAGGCTACCGGTCTTGGGCTGAAGGAGGCGAAGGAGGCTGTCGAGGCAGCTCCGAAGGTTCTCAAGGAGGGTGTTTCCAAGGCAGAGGCTGATGAGCTCAAGGCGAAGCTTGAGGCAGAGGGCGCGAAGGTTACCCTTAAGTAATAAGCTTTCGGGAAAGGCTCCCGGGAATCCATGCAGGTATGGGTTTCCGGGGGCTTTTGCATATTTGTCCCGGAGACGACAGATAGAGATAAGGGAATATTAAGGTGACGGCAAAAATCTCCTATGATATACTAAGATGATATTCGGGGAGGACTGCAATGTATCGGAAACGACCGGGAAGCCTGATAAAGCATATTGATTTTCTCATACTGGATCTGCTTTGTCTGCTGGCATCGCTGCTTCTGGGTTTCTATTTTCGCCAGAACAATATGCGGCTGTGGGGGCAGGAGGCATATCGCAGCGCTTTCCTGCTGATCGCTATGATGCACATCCTGATCGCCGTATTCGGTTCCGCCTACCGCGGAGTGCTCCGGAGAGGACCGCTGGAGGAGCTCGTCGCAGTTTTCAAGCATATCGGTCTGGTTCTCAGCTTCACTGTGATCCTGCTGTTCTTCATCAAGGCAAGCGATATCCTGTCGCGGCTGGTCATCGTGTATACCTGGCTGCTGTCCTTCCTGACGGTTTATGCCGAGCGTCTGCTATGGAAGCAGATTCTGAAGCGCCACATGAAGAGTACTTCCAGACAGCTCCTGCTCGTAGCGGGCAGGGAGAACGCGGAACGGGTGCTGGAGAAGCTGAAGAAGCGCATGCTTGACTTCGAGGTCTGCGGCGTGGTTCTCCTCGGAGAGGAGGATGTCGGAGAGCAGGCTGCATGGAATGATGCAGCAGCTTCTCCTGCGGCTTCGACACAATATATCCTGGATGTTCCGATCGTCGCCAAGGCCGAGGAGCTGCCTGCCTATCTTGCGGCGAATGTCGTGGACGAGGTTCTGCTCAGCATTTCGGAGCGGGAAGCGCTGCCGAAAGCGCTGCTTCATGACTGCGCGCTGATGGGGCTGACGGTGCATATCGAATACGCGGTACTGGATGATCTTCCCGGGGCGAGGTACCACGAGCAGATTGCGGGGATTGACGTCCTGACCAGCTATACCAATGATGTGTCAGCGGTAGAGGAAGGACTGAAGCGGCTGATGGATATCACGGGAGGGCTTCTCGGTGTGCTGCTCACCGGTATCCTCTGCATCTTTCTGGCGCCGATGATCTATCTTGCGGATCCCGGACCGATCCTCTTTCGTCAGAAACGTGTCGGCAGGAACGGAAGGATCTTTGCTATCTATAAGTTCCGCAGCATGTATCAGGACGCGGAGCAGCGCAAGGCGGAGCTGATGGCGAAAAACGAGATGAAGGGCCTTATGTTCAAGCTGGAAGCGGATCCCCGCATCATCGGCAGCGGTCCCGATGGGACGAGACATGGGCTCGGCCATTTCCTCCGAAGCAGCAGTCTCGACGAATTCCCGCAGTTCTGGAATGTCCTGCGGGGCGATATGTCCCTCGTCGGGACGCGCCCGCCCACACTCGAAGAGTATGAGCAGTACGACATTCATCACAGGGCGCGGCTTGCGATCAAGCCGGGCATCACAGGGCTCTGGCAGATCAGCGGCAGGAGTGACATCAGAGATTTCGAGGATGTAGTGCGGCTGGATACGGAGTATATCCGAAACTGGAGCCTGTGGCTGGATGTGAAGATCCTGCTGAAGACCGTCTGGGTAGTGGTGATGCGGAAGGGGTCAAGGTGAGGGCCGGAGGGGTAAGGAGCGCGGGATATGTCAGTATTACAGGCACAGGTAATAGAATCACTGAATGGATTGTCAGACGAAAACCTGTCATTCCTTTTGAATTTCTTTAATATTATTTGGGAAAAGGTTGTAGTACCAATCCGTGGACTTGATTGGCAGAGGGTAAAATGGGGATAATTCCCATCGGTCTGCTGAGGGGGTTCCCGGAAGGGTACATTTTACCTGGCTTTAAGGTCGGGAAGTTATTAAGAGATCGAAGGGTGAGCTAGGGATGACGGGAAGTATGGATAGGTTCTTTGCTCTCCTGATGAGTTGGCAAGTAGGTTACAAGAAATAGAGGGAGAGAAACTAAAGTGCAGCATGTATACCTTGTCGGTGCGAAAAGTCTCGGAGCATATGGCGGTTATGAGACATTTGTTTATAAGCTCACAGAGTATCATCAGAATAAAAAGAATATTAAGTATCATGTTGCCTGCAAAGTAAACGGTGATGGATGCATGGATGAGACCAAGCTCGAAGGTGTGTCGAAGCTCAATGACCACGAGTTTGAATTCCATAATGCTCACTGCTTTAAAATCAAAATTCCTCAGATTGGACCGGCTCAGGCAATTTATTACGATTGTGCAGCACTTAAAGCCTGCTGCGAACACATCAAAAAGAATCACATCCCGCATCCGATTGTGTACATCATGGCATGCCGTATCGGGCCGTTCATGAAGCACTTCTACAAGGAAATCCACAAGTTAGGCGGAAAGGTTTATCTGAATCCAGATGGACATGAATGGATGAGAGCAAAGTGGTCGAAACCTGTGAGAGCTTACTGGAAGGCTTCGGAACGGATGATGGTCAAGTATTCTGACCTTGTCATTTGTGATTCTGTGAACATCGAGAAGTATATTCATCAAAGTTATGACGGCAGAGGAGTGCGTGGTGCTGATCCGAAGACTATATTCATTGCTTATGGAGCAGATTTAACGCTTAGTAAGTTGACAGACGATGACGAGAAGTTAGTGAACTGGTATAGAGAAAAAGGGCTGAAGAAAAAGGAGTATTACCTGGCAGTTGGTCGCTTTGTACCGGAGAACTCTTTTGAAGTAATGATCCGTGAGTTCATGAAGAGTAAGAGTGAACGTGATTTCGCACTGATTACGAATGTAAACGATAAGTTTCTGAATGAGCTGGAGGAGAAACTGCACTTTAAGAGCGATAAGAGAATCAAGTTTGTTGGCACCGTGTATGACCAGGAGTTGCTAAAGAAGATTAGAGAAAATGCTTACGCATATTTCCATGGCCACACGGTTGGCGGTACGAATCCGAGCCTTATCGAAGCACTGGGAAGTACTGGTCTGAATCTGCTCGTGGATGTTGGATTTAATAAAGAAGTTGCTGAGGACTGTGCACTTTATTGGAGCCGTGAAGATGGAATGTTGGCAGAGCTTATTGATAAGGCAGACCAGATGAGTACTGATGAGATTAAGAAGTTAGGACGGAGAGCCAAGCAGCGTGTTGCTGAAGAGTACACGTGGGATAAAATCTGCGGGCAGTATGAAGAAGTGTTTACTGCGGAGAATAAAAAACAGATATATAAAAAAGATTAAGACTGCATATAGCCGGGAATATATCAGTGGTAGATATGCGGAGATTTGGAGATAAACAATACGGGAGTTGAACATTATGAAGGTGATGCATTATTCATTAGGATTCCCACCATATAGGTCAGGCGGATTAACTAAATTTTGCGTCGACCTTATGGTTCAACAGGCAAAAGAAGGACATTCGATAGCGTTACTTTGGCCTGGGCAAATGGGGTTTATAAGCAAAAAAACATCGATAAGAACAAGTAAGGTTGATTTTGACGGTCAAAGTATTCTCAGCTTAGAACTGGTGAATCCATTGCCAATTTCGTTTGATGAGGGGATTATTAACATTGATGAATTCACTAAGGATGTTAATAGTAATATATATGAAAAAATATTGAGCGAATTTCAACCGGATGTTATTCATGTCCATACACTGATGGGACTTCATAGGAGTTTTCTGGAAACAGCAAAACGGATGAAAATTCGCCTTATATTTACGGCACACGATTTCTTCCCTATTTGCCCGAAGGTTACAATGTTTCGACAAGGAAAAATATGCGATTGTGTTAATAGCTACGAGTATTGCGGAGTATGTAATACCACAGCGTTAAGTTTAGTTAAAATAAAAATCCTTCAATCTCCTATTTATCGATATTTAAAAGATGTGGAAATTATTAAAAGACTAAGAAAAAGCCATAGAGATAATTTCTTGAGTGAGTCTAAAGTGGATAATGACACAGGAGTAATTGGACTAACAGAGGATTACGAGAAACTGCGAAACTACTATTATTCGCTCTTAAAAATGATGGATGTAATACATTACAACAGTAGTATAACCAAAAAAGTGTATGAATCTGTGTTTGAGCTTCCCAATAATTGCGTGATTCCAGTTATGCATTCAGGTATAAAAGATAATAAAAGAATAAAAGAGTATTCAAACGATTTTATTAGAATTCGCTACTTAGGACCACAGGGGGGGGCAAAGGGTTTTTTCTTCTCCAGGCGGCACTTGATGAATTATGGAGTAAAAAACAGAATTTTTGCTTAGATGTTCATTTTACTCCTATAGAGATGTCGCCGTATATAAAAACACATAGTAGATATGCGTATGCAGAGTTAGAGAAAATCTTTGAAGATACAGATATCCTTGTAGCACCAAGTATCTGGTATGAGACCTTTGGATTTACGGTTTTAGAAGCACTTAGTTATGGAATTCCTGTGATTATAAGTGGGAACGTAGGTGCTAAAGATATTTTGGTAAATGGCGCCGGCATTATTATTGAAGATATGGATGCTTCGAAGTTGGCTATGATTTTGCAAGATATTACAGTGGATAAGCTTCGCGAGATGAATCGTATAATTGTAGAAAAACAGACAATTATGCAGGTCGAGGATATGTCAAGACAAATTGAAATAAATTGCTATGGATGGGAAAAGTGAGGAAGAAAGTACAATATGAGTATTTTGGATGTATTGTTGAAGATCGCGGGAAAAGATGGCTTTCAACTTGATCCAGATATTGATAAAAGATACATATTGTTGCAATGTTGGAAATATGGTTGGATGATGATTAGAGGGAGTATTTTTTCCTTTGGACATAAAAAAATAGCAAAGAATGTTTTCATTGGAAAACATGTGAATGTTATTGAAAAGAAGCATCTTAGGATAGGTAACAAAACAAAGTTACAAGATGGCGTATATATAGATGCTCTTTCTAAAGAGGGTGTCGATATTGGAGAAAATGTTGTCATCGGCAGGAACACAAGAATTGAATGTACAGGTAGTCTTCAGGATATTGGTAAAGGTATAAAAATCGGCAATAGAACTACATTTGGAAATGATTGTTCATTCGGAGCAGCAGGTGGAATTGAAATTGGTGATGATGTAGTAGCTGGGCAGTTTATTCGATTCCACTCTGAAAACCACAATTTTTCAGATATGACAAAATTGATTAGAGAACAAGGTGTTACACATCAAGGCATTAGAATAGGTAATAATTGCTGGATTGGAGCAGGAGTAGTATTTCTTGATGGAGCAACAATTGCAGATGGTACTATAGTTGCTGCAAATGCTGTTGTTACGGGAGTGTTTCCGCAAAATTGTGTGATTGGTGGGGTCCCGGCAAAAATAATTAAATATAGAAATGAATAATTAGATGGGAATTTTTATGGAAAACAAAATCAAGAAAAAAATGGCTTTTATCGATAACTCTAATTTTTTGAATTGGCCAATGGGTGGAATGCTGGAATATGAATTATCTATATTAGGGCATTTATGTGAAGAATACGATGTTGACTTGTGGGGAGTTAGTGTCGATGGAATTTCTGTGGAAACAATAAACGTTTGTGGAGTTGAGCATAAACTAAATATATATGGTAATGTTCAGACTAAGAATAAGGTGATTCCAAATTATTGGTTAGGACTAAGCATATTGACTTGTAAAGAATTTAAAATAAAAAAATATGATGTGATTTATGCGCATACTGGGAGTTGCTTTGTTGGTGCTGTTTTAGGAAATAAGTATGAAAGAAATACAGTTAAGGTATACCATCAACATGGTCTAAGCTATAAAACAAATCATTCCTTGATGGTTGGAATTCAAAAGCCATTTTATTGGTTGTCCCAAAGAATGGCGGATATAGTTTTTCTAGTAACCGATGATAAAAGTGCACAGAATTATAGTGCTACTATGAGAAAAAAAAGTAAAGCAACTTTCGTTGGAATTGGAAGTCCAATAAGAATTGAAAAATTTAATCATGAAAATATCGTTAGGCGAATTGAAAAACGAAAAGAAGAGCGAATTGAAACTTTTATTTATGTTGGCAGATTAAGCCAAGAAAAGAATGTTTCACAAATGATAGAGGCTTTTAGGATATTTATTGATCGATATAAGAGTACTGCAAATTTGTGTTTGATTGGTGATGGACCGGATAGATTTAATGTAGAGGAGACCATAAACCGGTTAAATTTAACTGGACAAGTTATCCTTGAGGGAACAAAGCCGCATGCCGAAACTTTCAAATTATTGGAGAACGCCGATGCATTTTTAATTAGTTCAAAGGGTGAGGGTGTTTCGTTAGCAGTATTAGAGGCTTATGCGTCTGGGTTACCAGTAGTATGCTTTTCAGTTCCGGGACTTGAGGCACAAATAGTTGATGGCGTTACGGGTAAAGTGGCAGAAAAACTAAGTCCTGATTCTTTCGCGGATGCAATGAAATTCGTTGAAGATAATAAAACACAATTGTCCTTTCATTGCTTGGAAACAGCAAAAAATTATGATACATCGATTATTTCACAAAAGATAATAGACGAAATAGAAAAAAAGTGAATTTATGAATGAATGTCTTGTTACAATTATTATCCCAGTTTATAACGTGGAAAAATATTTAGATTGTTGTATAGAAAGCGTGGTTTCACAATCATATAAAAACTTAGAAATAGTATTAGTAGATGACAAATCCCCGGATAGTTGTCCTCAAAAATGTGATAGTTGGAGTTTGAAAGATAATCGAATCAAGGTGTTACATAAAGAAATAAATCAAGGACTAGGAGAAGCGAGAAATTCGGGATTAGAGATTGCCTCAGGTAAATATATTTTATTTCTAGATAGTGATGATTATATTGAAAAAAATGCAATCAATCTTTTGGTTGAGACAGCAGAGAAAGAAGATGCGGATATTGTTGGAAGTGGAGAATATGGGGTTAAAGAGAGCGGAGAGCTTATAGTCAATGCGTTACCAATTCAATATAAGATATATCGCGATTCGGAAATTTTTGACGAATTTTTACCAAACATTATTGCTCCAGACCCCAATTCTAAAAAAAAGGTTGGATTTAGTCTATGTATGAGCGGACCTTTCTTTTCGGCTAAACTACTAAAAAGAAAAGATTGGCGATGTGCTTCTGAGAGAGAAATAATATCTGAGGATACATACTCGTTCATAGATTTGTGTAGTGCAGTTCGGTGTGTAGTGGAAATTCCGGTTTTTACTATGTATTATCGTATGAATGAAAACTCTCTATCGCATACAATAAGACTGGACAGAGAAGAAAAAAATATCGAATTCTATACTAAATGCGTTAATTTAGTTAGAAAAAAGGGTTATAACCCAATCATAGAGTCAAGATTAGTATCGCCATATATTTCTTTTGTAATTGCGGATTTGAAACAGTTGTATGCGTCTGATTACAAGAACAAAATGTCAGTTATCTATAGATGTTTAAACGACAATAGACTAATAAGTATAATTGAAAAAGGAAATTTCAAGGGAGAAAGTTTTCCAAGACGAGCGTTTGTGTTCTTTGTCAGAAATCATATGGCATGGCTTGCAGAGGCTTTGATTGTGCTCAAGACAGGCAGGTGATTATATGCGTATGAAGATAAAATACAGTGAGTTAATAGGGACCCTTGTGATTCTTTTTGCCCTTATTGGCAATCAAAGTACCCGATTATTTGGAATCTCATACGGATTTTTATTTAAAATACTATATTTTTCTAAATATATATTATGCTTTTTGTTTATTGCATATTATTTGACACATAGACGCTCTTTTGCTGTAACGAAAAATGTTTCCAATAGATTTTTGAAACTGTCTATTCCTTTATTTGCTCTAATGATTTTGACAGAATGTTTGGCGCTTGGTTTTAGTGAAGTTCCTCAAATATATGGTGTGCATTACTGGTCAAGGTCTTTGTTTGTTTTCATAGATAGATTTTGTATCTGGACTACATGTTTTTTGATGTGGAAATATATAGGTAAAAAGAGTTTGGATTGCATTACAAGAGCTGTTGTAGCTGACGCAATTATTATCTTAGTTTGTGCCCTGATTAGAGTTGGTATTTCCGGTATTGCTAATAGTTTCCTATCCATTTTGGCTGACACGCAGGAAAACTTTTTTGAAGTTCACGAACTTACTTTTGCTATAGGCATGCTAATAATCTATTATCTATTTTTTGACGCAGAGCGTAGATCAAATAAAAAATTATTGGTTTTTTTCCTTACTATTAGTTTCCTTTTAGGGGACAAAAGAATTGGAATATTTGCAATTGTTGTTGCAGGAATTTTTGCTTTATTCGTTAGAAAGAGAGGATTGTCAAAAAAAAGTCTTGCAACTTTGGGAAGTTGCGGAATTTTAATCTGCATGCTTTATATTGCTCTAATCTATAATAGTGTTTTCTTTGCAATGTTGCTTAAGTACAATATTAGTTCATCAGGTAGAGATATTATCTTTGGATATTTTACAAGAAGAACTACTTTTGGCATTTCACATATGGGGTGGGGTATAGCAGGAATTAGCAAAGTTATAGAAAACTGGGATGCATCAGAAGTTATGTATATGCAGTCGATCTCGGGTTTACACAATGATATTCTGGCAACATATATTTCTTATGGAATTATAGGCAGTATATTATGGTTTGCATATTATTTGTTGTATCTACCTAATCGCTTTTTCTCTAAATTTTCAAAAAGAACAGCAACTATATATATGGCAATGGTTTTGTATTTATTTGTTACGTATTTGACTGATAATACAGCAGATTATTTTGTCTGCCAGGTACTGTTGCTATTAATTCCTTTATCTCAGTTAAGGAATTCGTGAATGCTGTAAGGAAGGGGGCGTACATGGGAATTAAAGGCGCTATCAGACAATTAATTTGGCCTAATCATTACAATAACCAAGTTTATATAGACTTTTTAAGACGTGGAGGGGCTAAAATTGGTAAAGGAACTTTTTTCTACGTACCTAACAGGTATCCGGTAGATGAGAGCTCGTTAAATTATATTGAGATTGGAGAATATTGTAGAATTACTGAAGGGGTTAAAATTTTAGCTCACGATTATAGTTATGCTGTTTTGAGACCAGTATATCATTCAATGCCGTTTAAAGTAGGGGTTACTCGGATAGGAAATAACGTTTTCATAGGTATGAATGCTATTATTTGTATGGATTGTAATATTGGCGATAATGTTGTAATTGGTGCGGGAAGCGTTGTGACTTCTGATATTCCTTCAAATGTTGTTGTTGCTGGGAATCCGGCTAAAGTGATATGTACTTTGGATGAATACTATAATAAATGCATGTCTAATTTTGAGCGTAATGCAAAACTATTTTATGAACGAGAAAGCTGTTATCTGGGTAGACCTTTAAAAGAAGAAGAAATGGGATGGTTTCTTTCTTTGTGGGAATGCGAAAATAAGCGCGATATTCTGAAAAACGCAAGGGTTGATGGAGACTGTTTACAGGATGTCATAAATGATGTGTGTGACAGCAAACCAATATATAAATCATTTGATGATTTTAAAAAGAAAGTAATTGCAGGAAATGAGGGAAAAGTTTGAGTACCAGATTATTTATATGTAACACATATTCACAGCTAATTGAATGCATACAACTGAAATTGACATTATTCTCGGATGATAAGTTTTGTGTTGCGATTTCTGATCATACAAATGGTTTGGCAAAGATATATCCTAAAATACGTGGCATGGGATTGTTTGACGAAACATATTACATCAAAACTAAAAATGTTGAGAATAAATCTATAGCCAATAAATGTAAGCTGGTGTTGCATTATATAAATGGGAACGATGATATCTGGAGGGATTTTCCTAATGAATCTGTTGATGAAATAATTTACTATTCTCAAACAGACGAAATTTATACGCTGTTTGCAAAATTGTATAAAATTAATCCTAAAATTATTGCCTCAAGATATGAAGAAGGTATTGTATCTTATGATGATTGGAATATTAAAACTGTTAAATCTAGGTTGGCTTTTAAAATTAGATCCCTTTTAAACCTCAGTCCTTTAGAATGTTCTGCGAGTAATTTTTATTGCTATTATCCAACTCTTTATAACGGAAAGTTGAATGCTGTTCAAATACCGCGGATTTCAGATAGCAGCGAGATGGCTAATATCTTGAATGATTTATTTGAGAATGATACTAAAAGTACCGATTATGAAAAATTTAAATATATCTGTTTAACCAGTGTATATGATTTTGAAGGCGGAGGCTCTATAGGGGAAATAGATGCTGTTCTAAAAGTAGCCAAATTTGTTGGAAATGAAAATTTGATAGTTAAAGCACATCCAAGAGATAATCCAGAACGTTTTATAAGAGCAGGACTCAATGTGGATGAAAATTCAGGTATTCCGTGGGAAGCTATTCAATTGGGGAAGGATTTTTCTAAACATGTGTTAATAACTGGGTATTCATGCAGTGCGCTTTCAATTAGCTTGACACAAAGTAATTCTCCAAAAATTTGCTATATATACCCGTTATGTAATCTTGGTGCCAATAAGAGCGCTTGCGAGACTGTTAATACTATCCAAACCATAATAAATGGTGATTTTGGCAGGCGATATTGTCATAATGTTTTAGTGATAGAATCTGAACGAGAAATGGAAAAGATTATATAAACGTATGAGATGATGATAAAT
The DNA here is from genome assembly GCF_013394775.1 of Oribacterium sp. oral taxon 102. NCBI lineage: Bacteria > Bacillati > Bacillota > Clostridia > Lachnospirales > Lachnospiraceae > Oribacterium > Oribacterium sp. oral taxon 102. The sequence continues at coordinate 2,218,724 of NZ_JABXYT010000001.1, read as the reverse complement.
GGAGAATAAGTTAAAGTACTTAATAAAAAATTTAGGATTACTAACGATTAGTAATTTTGCGTCCAAAATACTTGTTTTTTTGTTAGTTCCACTTTATACAAATATTTTAACAACTGAAGAGTATGGAACATATGATTTAGTTGTTACTACGGTGTCTTTTGTTTTTCCAATATTGACCTTAAATATTTGTGATGCGGTAATGCGATTTTCTCTAGATAAAAATTATGATGTCTCTAAGGTGGCAAGTATTGGACTAAAATTTATCATAATAAATTTGGCATTATCGATAGTTGGCGTTTTCATTGCAGCAAAAATTTGTGGTGAAATAATAGAGAAATTATGTTGGATAATTTGTTTATACTATATTGCGTATTCCATTTATCAATATTTAAATCAACTTGCACAAGGAAATGAAAAAGTTTTCGATATAGGAATTGCCGGATTAATTGGCACTGTTTCGGTGATACTATGTAATGTTTTCTTTCTGATTGTTGTTAAAGCAGGGTTGGAGGGATTCTTTTATGCCAATACTTTGGCATTGCTAGTTCCTGCAATATATCTTGCTTTTAGACTAGACATTGCGCGTCTGGTTTCATTTGGCAGTAGTGGGAAAATACAGAAGGAAATGCTTATTTACTCTATGCCGCTGATTGCTTCAGTTGTTGGGTGGTTAGTTAATAATACTTCTGACAAATATGTTGTGGCTGGAATGTGTGGTGTTGCGGCAAGTGGAATTTTATCTGTTTCCTATAAAATTCCACAAATTATAGGGACTTTACAGAATATATTTCTTCAGGCTTGGCAGATTTCAGCAATAAAAGAATATGATAAAGCTGATTCAGCAGCATTCTATGGAAAAGCTTTTTCTTTTGTGAACGTATTGATGTGTTTAGCATGCTCTGCTTTAATTGTTCTTTTAAAACCACTAGCATTAATTTTATATGCAAAAGATTTTTTCATAGCGTGGCAATATGTACCATTCCTTTTACTCGGCTGTGTGTTTAACAATGCTTCAGGCATGCTAGGATCAATTCTTGCAGCACAGAAAAACACCAAAATTTTATCTCTCTCTACTATGGTAGGGGCGGTGCTTAATTTGATATTGAATGTTGGTCTAATTTATATATTGGGAGTTCAAGGAGCAACAATAGCAACAGCTGCATCAAGTTATGTTATTTATATAATTAGAAAGAGCAAAATATCACATGGAGTAATTGGTGATGAAAAAAATTTAGTTTTGATATGGGGCTTACTTGTTTTACAATGCACGGTTGAAATTTTTGATATAAATGTTTTAATTCAGATACCGATTATTTTATTGATTATATGGCTGAATAAAAACGGAATTATAAGTGTTTTTAGCGCAGTCTTTAAATTGATAAAAACTGAAAAAAATAAAGCCACGTAGTTATTAACAAGAATTAAATACATTGAATTTATTTTTTATAAAAGGTGGGGATATAAAATGAAAACAGTTGCTTTAATTCCGATTAAATTGGGTTCGAAGAGAGTTCCGGGAAAGAACATAAAACCATTCTTTGATGGAACACCATTAATGCATTTTATTCAGAAGGCTTGCTTAGAAGCTAAGAATATTGATGAGGTCTATATTTATTGCTCAGATGATGCGGTTATCCCATATGTTTTACCTGGCGTTAAATATCTCAAACGTCCGGAGTACCTCGATGGTGATGGTATCAATGCCAACGACTTCATCAAAGAATTCATGAATACCGTTGATGCAGATATTTATGTGAATGCACACACCACTTCGCCTTTTGCTAAAGTTTCCACAATTGAAGAATGCGTAGATAAGGTTGCGAGTGGAGAATATGATTCGGCTTTTTGTGCAGAGGCATTAAGAACATTTATGTGGGAGAATGGAAAGCCAATCAACTTTGATCCAGACCATTTCCCTCGGACACAGGATCTTCCTTTGATTTATGGAGAAACTTCTATTGCCTATGTCTTTACTAAAGAGTCCTTTATAAAGCATAACAGAAGACTTGGTTCTCATCCGTTCATCAAGGAAGTAGATAAGATTGAAGCTATGGATATCGACTATCCTGAAGACTTCGAAATATGTAATGCGATTTATAAGGAGATGTTGAAAAAATGAGCGTACAGATAACAGATTGTACAATTCGAGACGGAGGATATCTTTTTAATAAGAACTCTAATCCTGAATTTGTAAAAGGAATTATGAAAGGACTTGCTGATGCAGGTATTGATTTTGCAGAGACTGGTTTTTTACAGACAAATGTAACTGGCGAAACTTTAGTTTATGCAAATTCAGTAGATGCAAGAAAGTATCTTCCAGAAGATAGAAAACATACACAATTCCTTGGTTTCTGTGATAACAGTAGATATTCATTAGAAAATCTTGATGACTATGATGGCAAGTCATTTAAGTGGCTTAGAATTTCCTTTGCACAGCATGAGATTGATGCTTCCATTGAATTTTGCAAGGGAGCTAAGGAAAAAGGATATCTTGTTCAGTTTAATCCAATGGATTCTATCAGCTATACAGATGAGGCTCGTGCCGCATTAATTGAAAAGGTCAATAAGGTTAAGCCTGCATCATTCTCTATTGTGGATACTTTTGGCACTATGTACATGACTGACCTCGTACATATTTTTAAACAAGTTGATAGTCTGCTTGATAAGGGTATTAAGATTGGTCTTCATTCACACGATAACCTTGGCCTTTCTTGCGCCTTGGCTGAGAGAATGATTGAACTAGCCGAAGAGTGTGACAGAGATATCATTGTTGATGGATCTCTTTTCGGAATGGGAAGAGGAGCAGGCAACGCAAAGACGGAGCTTCTTGCTGATTACATTAATAAAAACTGCGGTGGTCATTATGACCTTCAAACACTGCTTAAGACGATTGATACATATATCACGCCAATTTTAGGTGATGTTGATTATGGATATGATCTTCCGATGTATGTGTGTGGGACAAAGCATTCTCATGTAGATAATGTTTATCATTTAAAGAAAGCTCATAATTGTACAGCTAACGAAATGTTTGATGTTGTTGAGGAATTGTCTCCACAGCAGCGTACCAGATATGGAACAGGTTACTCGAAAACAGATTTTTCAGTTTTAGATGGAATCTATGACAAATATAAAAATTGTGTAAAGTGGTGATGGCAATGAATACAGCGAACGTAGAGAAAGAACATGTCAGGAATGGTTTGATAGATATATATATCGCTTGCTGATGGCTGTTATCATTATGATTTTCTATTCTTACCATTTGTATGAAATAAAACAATACCCGTTCATGTATGGAAGAATATTTGTTGAAGCGTTTTTCGCTTTGAGTGGATATTTTACTGTATGCTATTTTGAGAAGGCCAAACTGATCGGGGGGCACAGCAACGCAGTTGTTGATGCTTGGCATTCTGTGGCACTTAGCTACAATGCTGCCAATCTTGCCGGTCTTGGCGATATTTGTTTGAAAAACTCCGATTAAAGTGTATGGCACGCTTTCTTTGGCTTATGTTTTTGTGGTATTTCGTTTTAGGAAGATATCCTGTTTTTGCACCAATAAGCTATTTTAGAGCGATTGGAGGCCTGGCACTTGGAGTTTTGGTCTATTGCTTGGGACTGTTTTTTGAAGAGCAGCTTGATGATAGAAAAGAACTTCTTACAGCGCTGATGTCTGTATGCATGATTTCTCCAATTGTATTGACCGCACTTGACATTAAAACCGATAGATTGATTTTAATTATGGTTCTTATTGGTTTCTCTTTAAGCTTTAGTTCTAAAACAAAAAAGATAGCTGGCAACAAATTCACAAGTATGTGCGGCAAATTTTCTCTTGTTTGATAGATTACTTAGGAAGGTTGGGATTTTATGAATTGTTCGGAATACTTAGTTGATTACCTCATTAAAAATGGTGTCACTGACGTATTTGGCTATTCTGGGGGCTACATTGTACCTTTTATGGATGCCTTATACGCTAGAAAAGATGAAATAAAAGTACACGTTTGTTATAACGAGCAGGGGTGCGCTTATGCGGCTGATGGCTATGCTAGAACAAGTGGTAAGCTTGGAGTTTATTTTACGACTTCCGGTCCGGGTGCTGTGAATGCGTTCGGAGGTCTAGCTGATGCTTGGTTTGATGGTGTACCTCTTATGGGGATAAGCGGCAACGTTCCTACTAATGAGCAAAGAGGTTTTTCGGGCGTTCGTCAAAATGGTTTCCAGGAGATGGAAATCGTATCTATGACGAAGCATATAACAAAGTATTCTGTATCTCCAAACCTTGCGGAGACATTTCCGGATATTATTTCAAGAGCTTATAAATTAGCTACTACAGGAAGAAAGGGAGGTGTGGTCATTGATTTTCCATATGACATCCAGAAAACCAATATTGATTGTAGGTAATGGCGCAAGAGCAGCTGGTATATCTGAGCTTATTTATGAATTTATTAAAAAAACACACATTCCTGTTCTTGCCACAATGAATACTGTGGATATGATTCAGGATGAATATAGAATTGGATTCATCGGTACCTATGGCAATCGAGTTGCTAATATGATGTTGAATGAATGCGACCTAGTCATCTCCGTTGGTGCTCGTCTTGGATTAAGACAAATTGGTCACAAAAAGGAATTGTTTGCTCCAAAGGCTAAATTGATTCGTTGTGACGTTGATCAATATGAATTGGCACGGGTAGTAAAGGATGATGAAGAAGACTATAATATGGATGCTAAGGCGTTTATGGAGCAGTTGATAGCCGAAGAAATTCCAGACTATAGTGGCTGGTGGAATAACTGTATAGAAGCAAAGAATCTTCTTGATGATTATGATGACACTGAAGGCAATAAGCTGATGAAGAAGATTTCCGAGTTGCTTCCGAAAAATCCAATTGTTACAATTGACATTGGACAGACAGTTTGTTGGGCTGCACAGTCACTTTCATTCAAGGGAACCGAAGGAAGAATTGTTATTGGCGGAAGCTACGGGGCAATGGGAGTTGGTCTTCCATACGCTATTGGTTCATCAATCAGCACGGGAAATGGCATAGCATACTGCATCACTGGTGACGGTGGCTTACAGATGAATATCCAGGAACTTGAGACTGTAAGAAGAGAAAAACTGCCAATTAAGGTTCTTGTGGTCAACAATAAGGAACTCGGTAAGATAAGTGAGATTCAGCACGGTTCTTATAATGATAGATATTGCATAACGACAGCAGAAAGTGGGTATACAGTTCCGGATTTTGTAAAAGTTGCGAATGCATACGGCCTTAAGGCTGCTGAAGTTAGTAGCTATGAGAAACTAGATGAGTATAAAGATTGGTTAATGGATGATGAGCCTTGTTTATTGAACATTATGATTACTCCAGGAACTCTCCTTATCCCTAAGATTAAGTGGGAGAGCTGTACAATCAAACCGGATCTTGATGAAGAAATGTTAGAGAAAGTAAATGCTTTAATCGGTGCGTAAAAATGTAGGCATCGGCATTGGAGGTTAAAGATGGTTAAGTATTTAATTATGGATGTCGATGGAACACTCACCGACGGCAAAATATATATGGGTCCTGATGGAGAGGCTATGAAGGCTTTCTCCATTAAGGACGGTATGGTAATAAACTATATTTTAAAACCAAGAGATATCACACCAGTTATTATTACAGCGAGAAACAGTTCGATTGTTCAACACAGATGTGATGAATTAGGAATTAAAGAAGTATACCAGGGAAAGCTTGATAAACTTACTACTTTAAAAGAAATAGTAGGAGAGGATGGACTTGGAAGCTGTGCTTATTTTGGCGATGATACTCTTGATTTGAAGTGTATGAACCCAATAAAAGAAGCAGGTGGCATAGTGGCTTGCCCAGCCGATGCTGTAAGAGAAGTCAAGGCCGTTGCCGATTATGTCTGTGCAAATAAAGCAGGTGAAGGCGCTCTTAGAGATTTTGCTGAGTGGCTTGTTTCTGATAGAAGCGATGAAGCTGAGATTCAGAGCAGAGTTGAAAAAGCCGTTAGATATTTAAAGGAACTTAGGGTATCGGAAACAGATGCTGGCAAAAGAGTAGATGTGGATAACGAATTCTATTACAGCATTCAAAGCTATGATACAAAAACAGCAGAGCAGTGCAAACTCGAGTCACACAGAAAATATATAGATATTCAGCTTGTAGTTTTTGGTGAGGAGGGTATGGATTTTGTTGATATATCTAGACTTTCCCTAAAAGAAGATTATGACGAGGAGAAGGATGTAATGTTCTGGGATATACCTTCGAGAATGAGCAAAACCACATTGCTTGCTGGAGATTGCATAGTTCTTTATCCAGAAACCGCTCATCGTGGAGCACGGGATTTAGAAGAAACAAAGCATGTACTGAAGATTGTGGGTAAAGTTAGAATATAGAGTGCTAGCAATTGGGGAAGAAAACAAAAGATTATAAAGGAAAAATACAGCGAAGAGGCAGCCGGTGATATTCAGGATATTTATAAAATTGGTGGAGAGAGCTCTCATTTCAGTGGAAAAGTAAGTGATCATGACTTGCAGGATATTATAGGCAAGGCGATACATATTGTAGAATAGATTTTTTAGGTATTTCTTGCAAGATGAGCATAAATTTGACAAGGAAAATATTTATACATTTTTGAGTATGCTTCCTTTGAAAAATCGAATTTATATCTTGGAAAGTGTATATAAAGAATATCAGAATGAGAAATTAGTGGATAGACTAAGTTTGGCTTATTCAAAGAATGGACAAATGGACCGGGCTCAAATATAGCTTGTTTTCGGACAAGCTTTGAAACTTTGAAAATGGAATATCCTGAATTTGCTAATCTATTTCTATATCTCATGCAGACAGAAGACAGAGTTTATACTTGATATCGATTATTACATTGTCAGCTGAACAATTTGGTAAAAAACAACATATTTAAAACAACTATTGGAAAGGAAATAATAAAATGAAAATTTTAGCAGTTGGAGCACATTTGGATGATATTGAGATTGCTTGTGGAGGTACTCTTGCAAAGGCAATTGAGAATGGACACCAAGTTAAGGTGCTCATTATGAGTAAATCAGGATACACCAACATTAATGGTGTTGTTCAGAGAGGCAATGATGTGGCAGTCAAGGAAGGAACTAATGCTTTGCATGTTCTTGGCGTTCATGATATCGAGATTCTGGACTTCCCTACAAAAGATATTCCATGGCATTCTGATGTTGTAAATGCCATTGATGTGTGCATTACCGATTATAATCCGGATGTTATCTTTACACATCATCCATTTGATACTCATCAGGCTCATGCAGGCGTGTCTAATGCGACAATCGCAGCAGCGAGAAGAAGAAATACGGTATTCTTCTATGAGCCTATCACACCGTCGGGAAGATCTTATGTTGCATTTAAACCGGATCTTTATGTTGATATTGAGCAGACGTTGGAAAAGAAGCTTAATTCTTTAAGAGAGCACAAGTCTGAGTACAATAAGTTCGCTGGTGAAGATTGGGTTGAAGGTGTAAGATGTAGATGCGGTTTCAGAGGATATGAAATTGGAAAGAAGTTTGCAGAAGCATTTGAAGTATTAAGAATTGAGATGGACTTTAGCGAAGGCACTAAGCTGATTGGAAGATAAGGCGAATTAACAATGGTGGAAACTTGGTATGAACTTGGAAAGGAATATGGGATGGTCTTGGCGGTATTAGCTGACATCCATAATAGCAGAGTTACTGAGTTTCTGACGATTATAGAGAAGAATAAAACTGATCTGATTTTAATTCCTGGTGACCTTGTAGATGGTGCTGCTATTGAAAAGGCGAGAGATCATGAGAGATTTGTAAATGATGGTGTCGGGCTTCTGAACCGGATAAGTACAATAGCACCCACGTATTTCTCTTTAGGAAATCATGAGAAGCGGCTTACCGCTGACGAAATTAAGATGCTTTATAAATCCGATGCTGTTGTAGTAGAGAATCGTTATGTGAAAGCAGGAGATTTATATATTGGAGGACTTTCATCGGGACGCAATTATCATGATAAGAAGATCAGTCAGGTGCCGGATGTGGAGTTTATAGATGAGTTTGAGAAATTAGATGGATATAAAATTCTACTATCTCATCATCCAGAATACTATGAGCCGCACTTGAAAAACAGAAAAATAGATTTGATTGTTTCAGGTCATGCTCATGGTGGGCAGGTTAGAATTCTTGGTCGTGGCTTATACGCTCCTGGGCAGGGATTGTTTCCTAAGTACACAAGTGGAATACACGATAAAAAACTTATTGTAAGCCGTGGTATTGCCGGGACGGAAATAATGCCGAGAATCAATAATGAGCCGGAAGTGGTGTTTGTGAAGATATAGAGAGGTAAAGAGGACAGCAGATAGGAGAGCACAATGATTAATAATAAACAGACTATCAATAATGCCTTACAGTTATACGGAAGTCCTATATATGTGTTTGATAAGAGGGCTTTCATTGAAAATTATAGAGCTTTTTTTAGTGCTATGAAAACTAATTACGAAAAATATGAGTTATCTTATTCATATAAGACGAATTATGCTCCGTATATTTGTAAATTAGTAAAGGAACTAGGCGGGTACGCAGAGGTGGTATCCGACATGGAATATTACATAGCGAAGAAAGTTGGATATGAAGATGACCATATTATTTATAATGGTCCAATTAAGGGGAAATTAGGAAACGAAATGCTTCTGAATGGAGGCATGCTTAATGTGGATAATTTGGATGAATTAACTAGAATAGTTGACTTGGCAAAACAGAACTCTAAAATCAATATCAAAATTGGGTTGAGATTAAATGTTGATATTGGGCAAAGCTTTGTTTCACGTTTTGGAATTGATGTAACAAGTGGAGATTTTGAAAAAGCGTTAGGATTGATTCAAACTGCAGATAATCTTGACGTACAAGGTATACATATACATGTAGGCCAGTCGAGAACTGTTATGGCGTGGACAAACAGGATAAAGGAAGCTCTGAAGATTATAGATAAGTATTTTGATGGAAAGAAATTAAAGTATATCGATCTAGGAAGTGGCATGTTTGGAGAAATGGATGATGAACTTGCTATTCAATTTGGAAAGGATCTACCAAAGTATTTGGACTATGCACAGGCGATTGGCATGGTTATAAATGAGCATTATAAGGACTATACATATGATAACAAGCCTATACTCTTTACTGAACCGGGCACAACATTAATCAATCATTATATTGATTTTATTGCTACTGTGTCGAGTATAAAGCACATCAGAGGAAAAGATTTTGTAGTGTTAGATTGCTCAAAACATAATCTGGGCGAAATTAGCTATTTAAAGAAACTTCCAATTAATGTTATCCATAATAACAAAAATCAAGAACAAATTGTCGATGGTGAATTTGTAGGATATACTTGTCTAGAACACGATAAGATGTATATAGGCTATAACGGAACATTAGGCACAGGAGATAATATTATTTTTGGAAATGTTGGCGGTTATTCAAATGTTGACAAGCCACCATTCATATTACCTAATTGCGCTATGATTTCTATGGAAGGAGAAAGTCTCGAATTAATCAAAGAGAAGGAATCCTTTGATTATATACTTGATACTTATGTGTTGTGATTATGGAAAAGTTGAGAGATATCACGGTGTTATATACTGCGTGTGGAGCGATATATACGCCTGCATTTATTGACTGCTTAAAAGACAATGGTGAAAGAAATATTCGCGTCATAGGAGCGGATATGGCGTATGACGAAACTATGATTCCTCTTATTGATAAGCTGTATGTTACACCCAAAGCTATTGAACCTGGATACATAGATTCATTACTAGAGATTTGTGAGAAAGAAAAAGTCGATGTTCTGATTCCTGGAATGTCTAATGAGCTTTTAAAGTTGTTAGAAAACAAAGAGAAATTTGATGCAATAGACACAAAAGTGTCATTATCTAATAGAAAGAGCATTGAGATTGCCACGGATAAATATCGCTTTTATTCTTTTTTAAAGGAAAATAATTTTCCAGTACCTAAGTTTGCTCTAGTGAGATGCGCAGATGATTTAATAGAAGCTTGCAAGTATTGCGGATATCCGGAAAAATCGGTATGTGTTAAAGCAACAAACTTATCAGGATCGAGAGGTATAAGGATTATTAAATCAGATGTATCAAGATTTGATATTTTGTTTGGTGAAAAGCCCAATTCCATGTATACCACAATGGAAGAATTACTTTCTACATTAAGAGAAAAGAATAGTATGCCAGAAATGATGGCTATGGAATACTTACCTGGTGTAGAAGGGTCTGTTGATATTATTGGTGACAACGGAAAGGTTATATACGCTGGATATAGAGAAAGTACTGTTAATTTGGCGAGCATTCCGCAAGTGGCTGAAATCAAGGAAAATAAAGAAGCAATCGAAATTGCAAAAGCTGTTTGTGAGGCTCTTGGCATAGATGGGAACGCAGATTTTGATTTTAAGGCAGATGAAAATGGACATCCTGTTTTAATGGAGGTGAATCCTAGAGTTGCAGCCACCATGAAAATTTTCAAAAAAGCAGGAATGAATTTGCCGTATTTGAGAATCAAACAGTTGCTGGGTGAAGAGCTTCCGAAAGTTGAAATCAAGTATGGGGTAAAAATGAAACGTAGATATCAGGAAATGTTTTCTGAATAGCCGAACCACCATCCTTTTAAGTAACAAAGCAACAAGGCGCCTTTACTAAAAAACTGAGGTGATATCATAACGTTGTAACACCAGTGACTTAATGAGTATAATAAGCTTAGTAAAGGAGCAAATCATTATATCACGAAAGTATGAACCGGAATTTAAGCGTAAGATCGTCCGGCTGCATCTTGAAGAGGGGCGAAGCTACAAGAGCATTACTGCAGAGTATGGTGTTTCTAAAACCGCCGTCTCTCATTGGTGCGAAGGAGATCGGTTAATGACTTACCGCTTCATCGACGGTTATAAAGATCTTTTTGGCATCCGCTGGCACCAATGTAGATGAGATGGAAAGGATTTATCCGGGTGTCTCAGATCATCTATAAACCTATAGAAAGGCTAAGCGCATAACCATCATTTATACTGGTTATACACTTATTATACGAGGAAGAATATGATGAAAAAAAGATGTGATGTTTTGGAAAGTGCCTAGAAGAATGAGTAAGATTACATTGGTTGCGGGAGATTATATTGTTATATATCCTGAATTGCTCATCGTGGAGCACAAGATCTAGAAGGTACTTCTCACGTTTTGAAGATCGTGGGGAAGGTAAGAGTATAAATATGAACTTCCGCATTGTAAGCACTCAATGTTAATGTTTTCATAAAACCTGATATGGCGCAGTCGAGCACAGACCAGCATCAAAGCACTTTGACCATCAGGGAAAGCTCCAATCGCTTTGCGAAACTTATTATATATTATCTACAACTTTATTATAGGAGGATGCTCTCCTGATAACTCGGCATGTGAAGGGCTGTTCGAAAGATTAAGAATGAGTTCTTCTATGGCAGAGACTGGATGGGAGTGAGTCTTGAAAACTTCATGAAGGAACTGGATAAATATCTTCGCTGGTATAATGAAGACAGAATCAAGGAATCAGTGGGATTTATAAGTCCTGCAGGGTACAGGACATCGCTTGGGATTGCCGTTTAGACAGTCCAGGAAAATGTCCGTGTCCCCTTGCGTCAAAAAACGAGTAGGAGACCAGCTATGAAAAGTCAAGCATGAATTAGCGGAAAATTACCTTTTTTATCTGTGACCGAAAAAGGGTAACTCTAACAGAGCCCCCTTACGGGTACTTTGAAAAATCTACCATGATCTCGAATTAGAACTTATTCGAGGTTGAATGGTACATCGCTCGTCAGCATCTTAAAAATGATTCGGACGAGTTTGCCGGCACAGTGCCCAAGGGCATTGTAGTGAGAGCGGCCTTCGGACATCTTAGAGTCATAGTAAGCCTTGAAGGTCGCGTTGTTTTTCACAACGTTGTGCGTTGCGTTAATCAATGCATACCGGAGAACCCGGGAACCACGCTTAGACATTCTGGTGTGGCTGGCATTGAAGTTTCCGGACTGATATACAGAAGGATCTGGTCCGGCAAACGCGGGCAGCTGACAGGGCTTTTAGAAGCGATGGGGGTTGCCAATCTCGCCCAAGATCATTCCGCCATTGATATATCCGATGCCGGGAATGGTCATAATAACGGAATCGAGCCCAAGCATGATATCAGACATTTGGGATTCGATATCTTTGATCTGCCTGTCCGGTAATTCGATCTGTTCCACAGATTGAGTCACTTGCAAGGATAGGGCTCTGTCGCTGGAACCGACAGAGTTCTGTGCCAGAATTCTTAATTCCTTGGCCTGCTCTTTATTGAAGTGTCCGTGGGAGGAAACCTCGAGCAGATGAGCCGGATGAGTCAAGTGCATAGAAGAAATCAGTTCAGGTGTGGGAGCCTCAGTCAGAAGCGCATAAACAGCCTTCTGATGCAGTCCGGATTTGAAGAAGTATTGGAGTTCCGGGAGGACCCGATCCATGTAAGTCGTGAGTTGAATCTTGAGCCGAGTACGCTTCTTGATGTTCTTCTGCCGGAAACGACCGAGATTCTTGAGATGCATGAGGCTGATATCCTCTTGCGAGAAGAATCTATGCGGTTGAGTAATCAATGTTCTGGCAATAACTAACGTATCCACCTTATCGGTCTTTGTCTTCCGGATGTTGTTTTTACGCATCGTGGAAGTCTGGATCGGGTTGATAACGCAGACCTGGCAGCGTTTAGACACGAGGAATTCAACCAGTTTGTCAGCATAATGTGCCGTTGATTCAAGACCAATGATGAGGCTGCTGCGTCCGTATGAAGCGAGCACGGAAAGCAGCTTACAGAAGCCATCATTGTCATTCGTAAATTTGAACGGCTTGACGAGTACCTCTCCCTCTGAAGAAACAACAGAGGCGAAGTGATTAAGTTTGGCAATATCGATGCCTACATAATACATAGGGAAAGCTCATTTCGGGTTCCTGATACTGTAGCATTCACCAGCGATTATCATCGTAGACTTGATTGAAATAAGTACTCAGGAGCAAAGAGCTCCGGCACATCCAGCTGATAAACAATTCAGATAAAGGTAGCGGCAATACACTCCTGTTAAGTAGTTAAAGCTACAGGAAAACATTAAAAGTCCCACAGTATCTGAATGTATTGAACCACAGAATCAAAAAGAAAGGAAAATGTTGATTTAGCTTCTGAAATTATCATACAAGAAAATATGCTCAGAATATTGATTGTAGATGATGAAAAAACGCATCGTTCAGCATTGATTAAAATGTTATATACCTTCTATCCGGAGGACATTTTCTTGGAGGCTGAGGGCGGCGAACAAGCGTTGGAAGCAATGGAGATACTTGATTACGACATTGTGATCACGGATATTCGAATGAATGGAATGAGTGGTTTGGCATTACTGAAGGAGATACATTCCAGGTATGAAAATGTTGCAAGCATCATTTTGAGCGGATACAGAGAATTTTCCTATGCGAAGGAAGCGATTCATTATGGCGCATCAGACTATCTTTTGAAGCCGGTAGACAGAGAAGAAGTCAAACGGTGTCTGGATAAGGTGCGTGCGGACGTTATAAGTCAACACGCAGACAGAAAAATTAGGATAGATATGAAGAGCCAACTGCAGGAAACAGCAGATGTCTATCTTGAACATCTGATGCAGCGCTTTGTGCTGGACAAGAATTTTGACCAGAAAAACAGAATACGCGAGCTTTTACCCATTGAAAGTGAAGGGTATTTCTTTTTATGCCAAGTCGATTCAAGAGGGCATGGATTTAGCCCTCGGGAATTTCGTATGGCACTGAAGCAGGCAGTACAAAGAGTTTCCATCTATTGTTTTACACAGAGTGAGAACTTGTTTGGTGTTTTGGTTATGCAGGGGCATCTTGGAGACAAGCAATGGTTTGAAGGCATTGCGTGTTCTCTTACGGATATTTTTCCGGGATTCTCCTTTTCTTTTTATTTGGGTGAGGTACATCAAAACATCTATCAGGAAAGTGTAGAAGCGTATGCTGAGGCCCTGTGTGTATGGCAATATAGTTTCTATGACTTTGGACGTTATTGCAATTTCCGTTCAATTTGCGAAAGAATTCAAGGAGATATAGCCGAAACTGACACTTTGCTCTTACCGTTGACGGAGAAAATAAAGAAAAACGATATCATTGCTGCGTTCGGTTTGATAAAAAAATATCTGACAGAGAATTGTTCTCTAAAGTATCCGGAGCCAAAGATTTTGTGCCGTGCGATTATGTTGCTATTGTTTCGCGTTGTAAAGGCATTGGAGCCAATGCTTGTCAATGATATCCACAATGAGATGGATCAAATGCTTACAGGTGTTCACGAAGCGAAAAGCATTAAAAATTTACAAGAGGTTGTGTATCATTTTCTTTTGATGATTGGAAAAGAAGTCGGTTTTCAAAGAGAAACAAGGGGTGATGATGTATTTGAGCACTGCAAGGAATACCTTGCCAGTAATTATGCGGATGAGATCACAATGGAACAGATGGCTGAAAAATACTATTTTGCGTCTGCGTATTTCAGTACCTTGTTTAAGAGTCATTTTGGCAAAAGCTTCTCAGTATATCTGACAGAGATTCGTATGCAGAAAGCCAAGGAGCTGCTGCTTGAGAATAAGTCGCCGATAAGGGTCAAGGATATTGCCAGACGTGTGGGATATAAGGATTCTAACTATTTTATTCGTGCTTTTAAAAAATTTTACGGCTATACACCAGAAGAATACCGTAGGATGGCGGCAAGAGATTAAGAGGAAGAGAATGATACGGAGTCACCTGAAGCTGAGAACACAGATATTGCTGACAACGTTTCTTACGATCGGAATTTTGCTTGGAATTGTCACAATCACGCTGTATGACAACACTCAACGTACAATAGAAAATGAGGCGTTGGCAAGTTTTGCTGAAAATGTGCAAAAGACTAGTGATATACTGGACGTCCAGTTGGATATTATCCGAGAGGCATCCGAAAAGTTGAATCTGGATACTCGTTTGTTTGAATTATTCAAAAATCTGGACGTGTCAGACGAACTTGCATTAAAGAGGGCCAGTCAGGAGGTGACATCAATTCTCAGAGATTTTATCCCATGGTACAGTGATATATATTCAGCGCATCTTGTCACTTCTACTTACAGGTTTGGTGCCGAAGGCCTGAATTATTATCCTGATTTTTCAGAAAGTGAGATTGCGCAGAAAGCATATGAAGCAGGCGGAAGGTGTGTCTGGATTCCGACCTACAGCTACACAAAGATGTATCACATAGAAAACATTGATGATGCGAATCTGCCATATGGAAAACTATTTTCTGTGGCAAGGTATTTGAATTTGAACGATATCTCCAGCGGACGTGTAGATCGGCTTAGCAGCTATACGGAAAACCCTGTGTTGGTTGTGAACTTCCAGCCGCAATACATGAAGAGGGTATTAACAAAATATAACACAAACGGGATTCTGGAAGATGCAGAATATTATATCCTTGATGATGATTGTACCATTGTCTATTGCACAGATGAAGACTATGAAGCTGGTGCGAAGTATCCGGAGACGCTCCTTAAAAATCGGCAATTCGGTGAGAACGGCGAAAGTTTCGTGATGAAGGAGAATGGACGCAAATATATCTGCAGCTGTAGCAAAAGCACCGTAACAGATTGGAATGTGGTAATGAAAATTCCTGTATCCGGTTTGATTGGTGGCATTCAAAGGCGTTACATGCTCTCCCTCGTAGTGGCTTTTGGTGTGATGGTGGTTGTTCTGGCTGCCATGAGTGTTCTGCTGGCAAACAGTATCAATCAAAAGATTTATAGCGTCGTAGGAGTCATCAAGCGAATTGGAGAGGGGGAATTTCGACAGAAAATTGATTATAATGAAAAGGACGAGTTTTCTTTCTTCTATAAAAAAATAGAGAAGATGGGAGATGCAATTGTGTCATTGATCCATGAGAACTATGAGGTCAAACTGATGCAAAAAGACACAGAAATCAAAGCACTCAATGCTCAGCTGAATCCGCATTTTATCTATAACACGTTGAATATTATCAATTGGACCTGCCTGGATGGAGATATGCAGGCAACCAGCAAGATGTTGGTATACCTTTCCAGAATGCTGCAATATTCCTGTTATCATTCCGGAATATATGAGACTTTGAAAGACGACATGGAATGGATGGAACGTTATCTGTATATCATGAAAATCCGTTATGCAGATAAGTTCGATGTTAAAGTGGACATTCCAGAAGAACTTTTAACGATGAAGGTTCCCAAGTTATTTCTGCAGCCTTTTGTAGAAAATGCATTGGTGCACGGCTTTAAAAATCTCCAAGAGGATGGAATGCTGGAAATCAGTGCAGAATGTGAGGGGAATACAGTGATCTTTTATGTTGAAGATAATGGCTGCGGCATGACGGAGGATAAAATTCATGAAATTTTGGAGAATGACTCCGAGTCTATCGGTACCGCAAATGTGAACCAGAGAATTAAAATAATATACGGTAAGGAATACGGTGTGGAATATCATTCCCAGCTCAATGACGGAACTATGGTAATAATTCGGATTCCGAGAACAGTGCCGGCTGAGATGGAGAAAAGTGAATAAAAAAACCGGCACTTTGATATCAAGGTCCTGTGAATGTGTAATACATTCACAGGACCTTGTATTTCTTAAAAAAGTCCTACTTTCTCATTAATATGCGATAGAACATACGGCGTCTCCTTCTTATAATAAAGGCATAGAAAAACTCTTCTGCAGAAGAACCACAGCATAGTGAAAATAGAGAGTCCTGAACAAGAAAGGGGGTAACGTGGGATCTATGAAGAAAAAGTTAATCACAACGTTATTGGCAGCTGCAACGGTAATTTCAGCAATTACTGCTTGTGGTTCAACTTCAACCGATAGCACCGCAGCAGCCGAGCAGAACGAGGCGTCAAATGGCAGCGTTGCGGCTACGGACAGCAATGGCGAGGAGCCTTGCGCGATTACGTTCACCTATTGGGGCAGTGGCGCAGAACAAGCTGCTATTGAAGCTTCACTTGAGACGTTTCAACAGGCTTATCCGGAAATTACAGTCAACGCGATTCATATTCCAAGCGATGACTTTTTGACAAAGATTAATTCCATGATTGCGGCTGGAGAGACACCGGATATCAGCTATTCGGCCTCTTGGAAATGCCAGTTCGGTGAAGAAGGACTGATCTACAATTTCTTTGATCTTGCGCAGGAAGACCCGGATCTTGCAGCAGAAAATTATTTGGACACTTGTTGGTGGATGTGGTCAGAAACAGAATCTGCCGGACCAATCATGGCGAATGTTTGCCCTTCTCTGATGTACAACAAAGACATCATGGATGCGGCAGATATTACAGTACCTACAACCACTGATGATGCCTGGTCTTGGGACAAATTTGTCTCCGTTGCGCAACAGCTGACTTTGGATGGGAACGGAAAAAATGCAGCAGATCCGTCCTTTGATTCCAATAATATCGTGCAATACGGTGTAATGTTTGCACCCAGCTGGAATACCTATATGTCCTTCATTTACTCTAATGGAGGCGGATATTTAAACGAAGAATGCACAGAATTTGGATTACAGGAAACGGAGGCGGCAGAGGTTCTGCAGAATTTTGCGGATCTTATCAATGTATATCATGTAGCACCAAGCTCAATTGCTTCTAATTCCATGCCGTCTGCAGCTTCTGCGATTGCATCCGGACAGGCAGCAATGTACCTGGACGGAAGCTGGAATCATCTGGATCTGTCTGAAGCAGGGTGCAATTGGGGAGTTGGCGTACTTCCGATCAGCGAAAATTACACAACCTATCTGGATGGCGGCTCTCTGATCATTTTCAAGTCTACTGAACACTTGGATGCCACAATTAAGCTGTATAAGTGGATTACCAATCCGGAATCTTCAGACGAGATTACAGAAATGTTTCGTACCATCTGGATGCCTGTACAGAAGATCTACTACGACGATGAGGATAAGCTGAATTTCTGGGCTTCGGAAGATCTTTCTGCAAGGCCAAAGGGTTTTAAGCAGGCATGCGTGGAATCTGTTGTCAACAATTTGACAGTTGCTACGGAAATCAATGTTAAAAACTTCAGCGAAATTGATACTCTTGTATCCGCCGCAATGGATGAGGTGCTTGCAGGGACTAAAACTTCAGCGGAAGCGATGAATTCTATCAAGGCAAATGTAGACAGGCTTGTAGAAGGAACCTACAACGGAGATCGTTCCTAATCTGCATGTAACGTAAACACGGTTTATGCTGAGCCTGGAGAATCTCAAAGCGAGGTTCATCAGGCTCTTCTTAAGAGGAGGTCATATTGTGAAAAAACTATTGACCAATAAAAAACGTAGGAGAAGAGAAAACATTTGGGGAGTGCTATTTTGTCTGCCTTGCATTCTCGGGTTCATCTTCTTTGCGCTTATTCCGATGTGTACAAGCTTGTATTACAGTTTTACAGATTACAATGTCATTTCTAAATGCAACTTTATAGGACCGGGTAATTACGCAAATATGTTCAGCGGAACAGACCCATATTTCTATAAATCGCTGACCGTAACATGTATCTACGTTGCGCTTTCTGTGCCATCTTCGCTTATTGTCGCGTTTATGATCGCTTTACTTCTCAATGCGGATGTAAAGGGAAAGGGTGTTTTTCGAACAATCTTCTATCTTCCATCGATTGTACCTGTTGTTGCTATGTCTGCGGTATGGCTCTGGATTTTCAATTCGGATTTTGGTCTCGTAAATATGCTTCTAAAAGCTGTTGGATTGCCGACGTGCCAGTGGCTTTCCAGTGAGAAGACCGTTATTCCAACACTTGTCTTCACCAATTTATGGACAGTTGGGTCCACCATGGTCATTTTCCTTGCAGGGATTCAGGATGTTCCCAAGCAGTTAATGGAAGCCGTTGAGATTGATGGCGGAGGAGGAATTGCCAAACTATTTCACGTAATCATTCCTTTGATGACACCAACGATTTTTTATAACTTAGTTATGGGAATTATCAATGGATTCCAGGTGTTTACTCAAGCCTATGTCATTACGCAAGGAGGCCCGAATAACGCTAGCCTATTTTATGTTTACTATCTGTATCGTGAAGCTTTTCGGTTTATGCGAATGGGAAGTGCATGCGCCATTGCGTGGATTCTGTTTGGGATTATTATGCTGTTGACAGCTGCGATGTTTAAGCTGCAAAAGAAATGGGTTTATTACGGAGGTCAATAGGCGGGATGAAGAAGAAATTAACAGGACGAATTTTCCTATATTTGCTGCTCATTATTGGCAGCATTATGTGCTTGATGCCGCTGCTATGGATGATTAGAAGTTCTCTAATGACGAATGTGGAAATCTTCATGGTGCCGATTCATTGGCTTCCGAAAGCTTGTCAATGGAAAAATTATGCAGATATTTTTTCAACGCTCCCCTTTCTGACGTATTATGCAAACTCTATAAAGCTTGTCATTGGTGTTGTCAGCGGTGTAGTTATCACCAGTTCCATTTGCGCTTATGGACTATCCAGAATTGATTGGGGAGGAAAAAACATTGTTTTTGCCTGCATTATGGGCAGCATGATGCTTCCGGTAGCCGTAACCATTATCCCCACCTTTCTTATGTTTCGAACCATTGGGCTGACAAACAGTCTGGCACCGCTGATTATTCCCGCATGGTTGGGTGGCGGTGCATTCTATATTTTCCTTCTTCGCCAGTTCTTTCTTTCGATACCAAAGGACCTTGATGAAGCTGCATATATGGACGGTGCTACACATATTGTGATTTTTACTAAAATCATGCTGCCGCTCACAAAACCAGCACTTGTCGTTGTGGGTATCTTCGCCTTCATGAACACATGGAATGACTTTCTTGGCCCTCTGATTTATTTAAATAGTGATTCTAAATATACAGTTGCACTTGGCTTACAGCTTTTCATTGGAAGTTACCGGGCAGAATGGCAACTTATGATGGCTGCGGCGTGTCTGGTCGTAGTGCCCGCCATCCTCGTATTTATGCTTGGACAGCGGTACCTGATTGAAGGTATTACGATGACCGGTGTCAAGGGATAAGGAGTAAAATAAAATGTATTTGCGTGGAGATATTATCTATAAAGACTGGAGGGAGTTCTGGAAGAACTCCTATGTCTCGCCATATTTTAAAGCAGTGTATGATGAAACCTCTGAACAGACAGACTGGTCTTTAAGTGAAAGACAGCTTTTTGTTCAATCGAACGGCCGAATACTGCTTGGACAAGATACCATGGGAAGGCTGCATTTTATATGTACGCCGCATGATAGGATATATGCCGTTCCTTCCGGCGGTGAAAATATATGCGGGCAGTTTGGCGGCCATATCGGGCAGTATTATCAGAATGACACTGCATTGTTACTGGGGAAAATGCGCTATGAGTTGGAAATGGCAAACGGTCTTGTGCTTAGCGCGGCCAATAAGAATTCTGTGACAGCTTACACAGATCATTTTCTCCCAACAACAAGAACTAGCTATCCTGAAGCCACTATCAAGGTTTTTTCTTTTGCACCTGTAATGGAAAAGGATTCCGCGCCAATTTCCTCTATCCATCCGATCCCCGGTCCGGCTGCAGTTATGTTTTGTATGGAAGTTGCGAATACGTCCGGCTGCACGTTGACGGGTAAGGTGAGACTCGGCTTCGATCAGCGCTTTGTTAATCAATTTGAGCATTATGGAAAACGATTCGAGGATTATACGCAAGGTCCCTATAAATCCGAATGGGACCAAAAGCTTCTGATTCTATGGCACCCGGAGGCCTGTGCTGCTGTTCAGTTATTAGGAGGAACGCAAGAAGGAGAGGCCAATAATCCTCGTATCTATTGCCCTTTCGTACTAAAAGCTGGAGAAAGCAGGATTTTTACTACCGTTATTGCACTGACCCCCAAAAGGGATGAAATACACAGAAATCTGGGGATTCTTTATCAGCACACCGCGTTTGAATGGCTTAATGTAACGGCGGATTTCTGGAAGAAGCGACTTGGAACAATCGTATCCGGCATTCGAGAAGATACGACAATGGGGCTCAAATATAGCGACATGCATATTCGCTTTATCCTAGATAATTTTAATTGCCTGTCTTTTAATGAAGCTGGTGATTTGCTTACGAACTGGCAGGGAGCACCTTCTCACTCGTTGTCTCGATTGTGGGGCATTGATATTGAACCGGATGTGGTCAGTGTTATGTATTCTGTCCCTGAAGTTGGACCGCGAGCGATCGAATATCTTTTAAAAAGGAATACCCCGAGGTTTAGCCTTTATTCAGATCATAGCATGTTCTTTTATATTGCGCCATTACTCATAGCAGGGAAATATCTGGAGTTAACGGGAAATAAGGGCTATTTCTGCGATAATCCGGAAATTGTAGAGGATCTTGCGCGCGTGTATCAGGGAATACTTGCTCATAAGCATAAAGATTATGTGCTTTTCAGCAGTCATTATGCAAGCGATTTAATTGTATTCCGAAAATACGATTATGGATGCAATGTACAATGCTATTATGCATTGAAGAGCTGGAGCATGATTCTGTCTGTGACCGGGCAGGATAACACGGATGTTAAGCAATTGATTTCACAGATGCCTGTCGATATGGCAGCAACGATGGAGGGAGATGGACCGTTTGGTAAGCAAATCACCGGCGGAACAAATCTTGGTGAGGATCAGGATAGGTTTTATATACCGGAGGAATTATTCTATTACGGCGGTGAAGACACAGCAACAGTTTTGGCACCATTGTACGGGTTATATGATTTCGATTATGTCCCATATGTAAACCTTCACCGCTTTGCGAAGTCTCTTTATATTACAAGCTACGACCCGGAATTTCAGACGATGCGAGAGCTTCACTTTGGAATGAATCCATCCGCGACAGGATGCACTCTTCGCTTGGGAGGAAGTCATACCAGACAGGAAATGAAGGAAACATTAGCATTACTGTATTCAAAATTGGATGAGACGGGTTCACTTTTTTGGTGGCCTCGAGCATACAACAAAAAGAGATGCTTGACTCGCTGCAGTCAAGGACAGGGAGCCTGGATACAGCAGAGCGTAGAACAGTGGTTCGGGATACGACTTAATGCATTGGATCATGAGATAACCATTATGCCGCAGGGGCTTCTCACTTCCTATGCATTAACCGATTGCCGAATTGGTGCGTTTTATTTTGATGTTGACTACGTAGAGAATGAAAATGAGACTACATTTCAAGTAGTCAATCACAACGCAGAAGATTTCCGGTTACGATTTATCGTCCGTGGATGTGGTGCTGGAGCCGAGGGAAATTCGAAGACAATGCAGACAGATTCTGTGCTTATACCGGCGGGAAAAAAGGCGACACGCTCCTATCGGACAGAAACGCTCATGTCAGAGGAACCAAAGATAGAAGAGGCAGAGTTACGAAGCTTTTCTGAGAATGAGATTGTCTTTGCTCCTTATGGGATTGTTATGCCAAAGCTGTATAGCGGGAACTGCAATATTTTCCTGCTTCGCTTTGTAGCTGTACATAGTGGCGATGAAACATGGGAAAATGTACGCGTTAAGTTACAAGTTCCCGAGAATTGGAAAGCCTCTTCAAAGAAATTCTACATCTGGGATTATCAGCCTGTGTTTTCAGAAGAGACACAGGCAGTCAACGAGATCGGAGATCTTGCGGCAAATACACACGGTGTGGGTGGTTTCTACATATCTGTCCCTGATGAGTTGTCCGGAGGTGAAAACAGCATTATGCTGTCAGAGCATCCGTATCCGCAAAATGGAAAAGGGAAGCTCCGACAGGTAAGCCTTTTGATAGAGGGAACAACTAATATGTCTTTAGAGCCGATACGAGCGAGTCTGCTTCGTGAGAGTCATGAAGTTGCCAGTTATATCTTACCTGTACAGGTATTGGATCATGAGTCGTATCAACAACGGTTTCAGCAGATGTATCACGGAAGCTGTGAAATTCCAGTATGTTGAAAGTCAAAACGAGCTGAAACTGTGCGGTTATTTTGCCATCATCACATCAGAGGAGATGAATGCAAAGCAGGCGATCAACCTGTACAAAAGCCGCGATAGCTTAGAGAAGCTGTTCCGCACGGCATTAAAAGACAAGGGCTGTGCAGGCAGCTGGATAATGTGTACCGAATGGTTCATGCCGTAACGAAGACACAGAAAGAAAGCTTGAATGCGTTTGGCATTGAAGCTTCTCACATATAAGGCAACCCAGATCAGTGAGATACTTCGGGAGGGAAGAAAGTAATGGTAAGAAAAATCAGCAAAGATACGCTTGCAAAAAAATCAGCAAGCTCGAAACAGCAATCCGTAAGAATAGACAACAGTATGATTAGATGACGAAGCTGCTCGGTTTCATAGTGCGGTTCCGCTCTTCGGCACAAAGAAATTCGTCATATCAGCATTTTCCATCGTGAGCAGCTTTACTTTCTTATCGATTCCTCCGGCGTACCCGGTGAGGCTCCCATTCGTGCCGACGACACGGTGGCAGGGGATAATCAGCAAAATGGAGTTATGTCCGACCGCTCCGCCAATTGCTTGTGCGGACATCCGATCAAGTCCATGTTGTTTGGCTATTTTGTCCGCAATCTCTCCGTAGGTCATAGTTCGGCCGAAGGGAATGGTGAGCATAATTTTCCATACCTCTTTTCGAAATTGCGTCGTGCGCATGGTGAGCGGTGGGGTGAAATCCGGTGCTTTGCCGCTGAAATAGATGTCGAGCCATTTGGCAGTTTCATCAAAAATCGGCAGAGCCGTCTCGAAGACTTCATCCTCCAATGTGTCAGCAAAATATTTCTGGTTGTCGAACCAAAGCCCGATCAGGCTGTCACCGTCGCTTGCGAGTGTGATACCGCCGAACGGCGAGTCATAGTGATAGGTGTAATCCATATTTAAATCACTTTCTCAATCTTGAATACATTGGGGGCATTCGTCTTTTCTTTCGAGTGCAGTGCTCTTTATTTGGGGGATGCTTACTGACCTTACCGGAAAGCTGCCTGCCTCCTTCACAGTTAGCTTTGGATATAATATAATTATATCATAAATTAAAGCGTGTTACGATTAGCATATCACCTGATGCTGTAAATCCTAAAATGAAATTTACAGATAATAAAAGAGAAGATGGAATAATAGATCAAGCTATGCTATAATATAAAAGCTTTTAACCGGCATACAACGTAATACAAGCCGAAGGCACGGGGAACGCATTGCATCCGTGCTACACGAGAGGCTATGCGTGTGCCGGTCTTTTTTTGTAAAAGATATGGAGGAGCTCAGATGTTAAGTGCAAGAAATCAGATAAAAGGCAGGGTAAAGGAGATTAACGAGGGGGCTGTTAACGGCATCGTGAAATTAGAGGCGGCAGGCGGCAATTGTATTTCTGCAACCATTTCCATGGAGTCCATCAGGGAGCTGGGACTCGTACCGGGTAAGGACGCGACAGCCGTTGTGAAAGCGACGGACGTAATGATGGCGCTGGACTTCGTAAAGATCAGCGCGCGGAATCAGATCAAGGGAACTGTGGTATCGGTAAAGGATGGCACCGTCAATTCCATTGTTAAGTTGGATACGGCAGGCGGAATTGGAATCACATCCACCATTTCGATGGAAGCGGTGAAGGAGCTGGGACTCGTGCCGGGCAAGGAAGCGGTTGCGGTTATCAAGGCAACGAATGTCATGATTTCTGTAGACTGAAATAAAATGTGATATAGCATAGGAAATAGGGGCTGTGGCAAAACGATTTCTCGTTTTGCCACAGCCCCTATTTTTGCGATGTGTCCGACGATACACATTTTTGGAAAGCATGGTATGCGTATGCTCCGATATCAAATGTGAAATTGGTTTTCATATTGACAAGGCAGGGGAAGCGTTGTAAAATTTGAAAACAGTTTTCAAATTTAAAAGATACAGGGGCGGCAGCCGGAGCCGGTCGATACAGGGAAGAGAAGGGAGGGCGAAGCGATGCAGGAAAACAAACAGAAATATACCGTGTATCTGCTCTGTCTTTTCCTGCTCCTTGCGTTTCTCCTGTCCGCACTGTTTCTCGCGGCGGAGGCGGGGCACAGGTGCAGCGGGGAGGACTGCCCGATCTGCGTCTGTATGCAGCTGGCAGAGCGGGTGCTGCGGCAGATCGGCGGCGCGGTGCTCGGGGCTGCGCTGCTTCTTTTCCTTCTGCCGTCGGTGCGGAGGCGCTGCCGCATTCCGGAGACGGATCGTACGCCGATGACGCTGGTCAGCCAGAAGGTTCGTCTGGATGATTAGAGTGCCGGGTCTCCCGGGGAGCGGCGAACAGTCGCCTCTCTACAGTATGACAGAAACAGAAGGATTCGGAGGTAGGAAATGAGAAAATTTGTATCGGTACTGGCTGCAGCGGCAATGATGGCGGCATGCCTGATCGGCTGCGGGAAGCAGGCGGAGAATGCGGCAGCGGCGAGCAGCACGGCGGCAGAGAACACGACAGCAGCCATGGAAGCAGAAACAGGGAAGAAACTGAAGGTGGTCAGCACCATCTTCCCGGAGTACGATTGGGTGAGAGAGATTCTCGGCGAGGATGCGAAGAATGCCGAGCTCACGCTGCTCCTGAACAATGGCGTGGATCTTCACAGCTACCAGCCGACCGTGGACGACATTATGAAGATCGCATCCTGCGATCTCTTCCTCTATGTCGGCGGTGAGTCGGATGGCTGGGTAGAGGACGCGCTGGCAGAGTCCAGCAACCCGAACCGGAAGGTCATTAACCTTCTTTCGGTGCTGGGAGACAGCATCAAGGAAGAGGAAGTGAAGGAAGGCATGCAGGCAGACGAGGATGAGCATGAGCACGGACACGAGCATGACCACAGTAAGGAGGTCTCTACCTTTGAGGATAGTGAGGTAAAGGACAGGGCGCTCTCGGATTGGGCCGGCGAGTGGCAGTCCGGCTATCCGCTGCTGCAGTCCGGCGCACTGGACGAGGCCTTCGAGCATAAGGCGGAGTCCGGCAAGATGACGGCGGCAGAGTACAAGGACTACTATGCCAAGGGCTACGAGTCGGAATACAGCAGAATCAGGATCGACGGGAAGCACATTGCCTTCACGGACAATGCGGGCAAGACCGTAGAGTCGGACTATAACTATGTGGGCTATTATATCCAGAACTGGTCTACCGGCACCAAGGCGGCGATGTACCGCTTCGAGGCGGCGGACAAGGCATCCGGCGCGCCGCTTTATGTCGAGATCAACGACCATATGATCGAGCCGGCAGAGGCGGAACACTTCCACATTCGTATGAGCAATGAGAGCTTCGATGCAATCGAGGATCCGGAAAACCGCTGGCCGACCTTCTTCCCGGCAGCGCTCAGCCCGGAGGAGGTCTGCGACGAGCTGATCGGGCATGACCATGCGGAGGAAAAGGAGTATGATGAGCACGTCTGGCTCTCTCTGAAGAATGCGAAGGTGCTGGTAAATGCGATCGCAGAGGATCTCGCGGAGCTGGATGGCGCGCACAGAGACAGCTATATGGCAAATGCTGCGGCATATACGGAGAAGCTTTCCGCGCTGGATCAGGAGTACCAGTCCGCGGTGGACGCAGCTCCGAACAAGACGGTTCTTTTCGGCGACCGTTTCCCGTTCCGCTATATGGTGGACGATTACGGGCTGGACTACTATGCGGCATTTGTAGGCTGCTCTGCCGAGACAGAGGCGAGCTTCGAGACCGTTGTCTTCCTCGCGAAGAAGATGGACGAGCTGGGACTGCACAGCGTGCTCAAGATCGAGAGCTCCGACGGAAAAATCGCGGATACGATCGTCCAGAATACGAAGGAGAAGAACCAGAGTGTTCTGACGCTGGATTCCATGCAGTCGACCACAGCGAAGGATGTGGAGAACGGCGCGACCTATCTGTCGATTATGGAGAAGAATCTGGATGTGCTGAAGGAGGCGCTCCGGTAAGAGTAAGGAGGCAGGGGAGATGGCTTTGATCACTTGCGAGGAGCTGGGCTTCGGATATGAAGGGAAGACGGTAACAGCTCCGATCAGCTTTCAGCTTTCGTCAGGCGATTACCTCTATATTATTGGAGAAAACGGCGCAGGGAAAAGCACACTGATGAAGACGCTTCTGCACTTGCAGACGCCGATCAGCGGGAAGCTGTCCATGGGCGACGGTTTGAAGAAAAATGAGATCGGCTATCTCCCGCAGCAGACGCTGGTACAGAGGGATTTTCCTGCCTCGGTCTGGGAGATCGTGCTGTCCGGCTTCCAGGGAAGCTGCGGTCTGCGTCCCTTCTACAGCAGGGCGGAGAAGGAGGAAGCGGAGCGAAACATGGAAAAGATCGGCGTCTCGGCGCTCAGGGACCGCTGCTACAGAGAGCTGTCCGGCGGGCAGCAGCAGAGAGTGCTGCTCGCGCGGGCGCTCTGTGCGACGAAGAAGCTGCTGCTTCTGGACGAGCCGGTCGCGGGGCTGGATCCGAGGGTTACCGCAGATATGTATCGGTTGATTCAGGAGCTGAATCAGAGGGACGGGATCAGCATTATTATGATTTCTCACGATATCGAGGCAGCATACCGCTATGCGAGCCATATCCTCTATATCGGGCAGACGAGCTTTTTCGGCAGCAGGGACGCGTTTGTGGAGAGTGAGACGGGGAAATTCTATTACCGTTACAGAAGGGGGCTGGAACATGACGCTGCTTTTTAACAAACTTGCGCTGTACTTCGCTTACCCCTTCGTTCGCTATGCGCTGATCGTCGGGGTATTGATCGCACTCTGCTCCTCGCTTTTGGGGGTCACGCTGGTACTGAAGCGCTTCTCCTTCATCGGAGACGGGCTGAGCCATGTGGCGTTCGGCGCAATGGCGATCGCTTCGATTCTGAAGCTCACGAATGACCTGTACTTCGTCTTTCCTGTGACGATACTCTGTGCGGTGCTTCTGCTGAAAACCGGACAGAACGCGAGGATCAAGGGCGACGCCGCGATCGCGATGATCTCTGTCGGCGCGCTGGCGATCGGCTATCTTCTGATGAATCTCTTCTCCAGCTCCTCCAATCTCTCGGGGGATGTGTGCAGCACGCTTTTCGGCTCGACCTCTATCCTGACGCTCCGGATCGGGGAGGTCTGGCTCTGCGGGATACTCTCTGTGCTGGTGCTGGCGATATTTCTGTTCTTCTACAACAAGATCTTCGCCGTTACCTTCGACGAGAACTTCTCAAGGGCGGTCGGAACCAATGCCGATGGCTACAATCTGCTGATTGCGGTCATCATTGCGGTAATTATTGTGCTGGCGATGAATCTCGTCGGCTCTCTCCTGATCTCTGCGCTTATCATCTTTCCGGCGCTGTCGGCGATGCGCGTCTATCGGAATTTCCGTGCGGTTACGATCTGCTCTGCCATGCTCTCCGTGCTCTGCGCGCTCTTCGGGATCCTGATCTCGATTCTCGGCGGAACGCCGGTCGGTTCGACTATTGTGGCGGTGGATATCGTCGTGTTTGCGCTGTTCTATATCATAGGACTGCTCCGGAGCGGCGGGAAATGAGAACAGGGCGGTGAAGTGCAGAGACAGAGAAGAGAATGGAACAGGATATAGAAAAGGGCATTTCTGCCGGGCTTTCGCCTGCGGAAATGCCCTTTTCATCATAGGAATTTTGTTGTAAACTAGCGCCATGAGTGCGCGGAAGAATCGCGGGCAGCATTAAAAACGGAAAGGATAGGGAAGATAGAGGATGAAGAGCTATGATATGATCGTGATCGGCTTCGGAAAGGCGGGGAAGACGCTCGCTGCGAAGCTTGCGAAGCAGGGAAAGCATGTGGCGCTGGTGGAGAAGTCTGCAGAGATGTATGGCGGAACCTGCATCAATGTTGGCTGCATCCCGTCCAAGCGGCTGATTACCGACGCGCAGAATGCGCCGAAGGGCGATTTCGAAGCGCAGCGGGCGTATTACCGTAGGACGATAGAAGAGAAGCGCGCATTGACTGCGGCGCTCCGGAAAGCAAACTATGAGAAGCTTTTGCAGGCAGGGGTAGAGGTGGTTGACGGAATCGCTTCCTTCACTGACAGCCACCATATCGAGGTGCAGAGCGCCGGCGGGTGTCTTACGCTTTCGGCGGAGAAATTTCTGATCAATACCGGCTCCGTACCGGTGATTCCGGAGATCACCGGGGTGCGGGAGAGCGGAAAGGTATTCCTGTCGGAGACGATCATGGCACTTTCGGAGCTTCCGGAGCGGCTCAGTATCGTGGGAGGCGGCTATATCGGGCTGGAATTCGCTTCCATGTATGCGGATTTCGGGAGCCGTGTGACGATCCTGCAGGACGGAGATCTCTTCCTGCCGAGAGAGGACAGGGATATTGCGGAGAGCATTCAGGCAGTGCTGGAGGCAAAGGGCATCCGGATCCTCCGCGGCGTCGGTATTCACCGGATAGAGGGCGGGACGCTGCATTATAGCATAGGGGGTGCGGAAGCCTCTCTTGAGAGTGATGCGATCCTGCTTGCGACCGGACGCCGCCCGAACACGGAGGCGCTCCACGCGGAGCGGGCGGGCGTGCAGCTCTCTTTGCGCGGCGCGGTGGAGACAGACGCACATCTTCGGACTACGGCAGAGCATATCTGGGCTGCCGGAGATGTCTGCGGCAAGCTGCAGTTCACCTATATTTCGCTGGATGACAGCCGCATTGTGCTCTCGGCGCTGCTCAGTGAGGGCGGGCGGACGACGGAAAACCGGGGCGCCTTCTCCTATTCCGTATTTCTGACTCCGCCGTTTTCCCGGGTGGGTCTCAATGAAGTGGAGGCAACAAAGAGGGGGCTTTCCTACCGCGTTGTATCGATGCCTGCTGCGTCGATTCCGAAGGCGAAGGTGCTTCGCAGGACGGAGGGAATGCTGAAAGCGCTGATCGATCCGGAGGGCTATATCCTCGGTGCGGAGCTGTTCTGCGCAGAGTCCCATGAGCTTATCAATATGGTGAAGCTGGCGATCGATCAGCGGATGAAATACACGGTGCTGCGGGACTTCATTTTTACGCATCCGACGATGTCGGAGAGCCTGAATGATCTATTCGCGCTTTGATAAGGACGGAGAACATGGAACATTATGATTATCTGATCGTCGGTGCGGGACTCTACGGCGCCGTCTTCGCGCAGGAGGCGGGGAAGGCGGGAAAGCGCGTGCTTGTTATTGACAAAAGAGCGCAGATTGCCGGAAATGTTTATACGAAGGAAGTAGAGGGTATACAGGTTCACCAGTACGGCGCGCATATCTTCCATACGAATGACAGAACGGTTTGGGACTATGTGAACCGCTTCGCAGAGTTCAACCGCTTCACGAATGCGCCGGTAGCGAACTTCCGCGGAGAGCTCTATTCGCTTCCCTTCAATATGTATACCTTTAATAAAATGTGGAATGTCGTGACGCCGGAGGAGGCCGCGGCGGAGATCGAGCGGCAGAGGAGCGCGGCAGGCATCACGGAGCCGAAGAACCTCGAGGAGCAGGCGATCCGTCTGGTCGGGACGGATATCTATGAGAAGCTGATCAAGGGCTATACGGAGAAGCAGTGGGGGCGTCCGTGCACGGAGCTTCCGGCGTTCATTATCAAGCGGCTTCCGGTGCGCTTTACCTTCGACAACAACTACTTCAATGCGCTCTATCAGGGAATCCCGAAGGATGGCTATACGGCGCTGGTGGAGAATCTGCTCGGCGATACAGAGCTGCGTCTGAATACGGACTATCTCTCGGATCGGGAGCGGTGGAATGCTATGGCAGACCGAGTGCTGTACACCGGTGCGGTGGATGCCTACTTCGGCTACCGTCTGGGCACGCTGGAATATCGTTCCGTTCGTTTCGAGACGGAGACGCTGGATATCCCGAATTTCCAGGGAAATGCCGCTGTAAACTACACCGACCGGGAGACGCCGTGGACACGGATCATTGAGCATAAATGGTTCACGTTCGGGAAGGACAGGGAGGGACGGGAGCTCCCGAAGACGGTAATCAGCCGGGAGTACAGCTCGGAGTGGAAGCCCGGAGACGAGCCGTATTACCCGGTCAATGATGAGAAGAACGGCACGCTCTATCAGAGCTACCGTGCGCTCGCGGAGAAGGAGGAGCGCGTCCTCTTCGGCGGGCGTCTCGGAGAGTACCGTTACTATGATATGGATCAGGTTATCGCAGCGGCGCTGGAGCGCAGCCGGGCGGAGCTTGGCTGATGGGAATCCGGCTCGAAAAAGGCATCGGGGAACGGAATGCCGCGCTGCTGTGCAGCTGGTCTAATCAAAGAGGGAGCGCTTTTCAGGAGCAGTGGATGGGGGATAGGATATCCTATCCGCTGTGTCCTGAGAAGCTGCGCGCATTGGAGGGGGTGTTCTCTATCTTTGAAGGGGATGTATTTCTGGGAGTCATACAGAGAATTCGCCGTGAGCAGGATAATGTGCATATCGGGAGGTTCCTCATCGATCCCGATCGAACCGGAAGAGGCTTCGGAAAGCGGGCGCTGCAGGCACTGATAGAATGTGTATTCGAAGAGGAGGGCATCGGAAGCATTTCTCTGACTGTTTATGATCGGAATAAGACCGCGAGAAGCCTCTATGAGGCGCTGGGCTTTTCCATAGTGGAAACGCCGGAAATGCCGCAGCTGCGGCATTTGATGAAAAAATACAAAGAAAAATAAAAAGAAGGGGAAGCAACACCTCCCCTTCTTTTTCAATCGAGCGCGAGACGGGAATCGGACCCGCGACCTTCTCCTTGGCAAGGAGACGTAGTACCACTCTACTACTCGCGCAGTATTTCAGAACTTCTATACCTTACTAAAAAAACAGAGGGATGTCAAGCCCTGAATTACCGCACTATGTTTTTTTCGGATGCAGGGAGAAAAGCGCTTTCTTTATAAAGGGAGATTTAGTATGATGTAACAGGTCAGGGAAGCGGATCGGGACAGGACAGGGAGAGCCTGCGGAAGGGGCGCTTCCGGCGCTTCTATAAAAGGCGCGCAGAGGAGAGCAGAGCATGGCATAGCATAGGGGAGGCTCTCTATCAGGAGGGAAAATGGATTACGACGTATTGATTATCGGAGCGGGGCCGGGCGGGATTTTCTCGGCATTTGAGCTGACGAAACAGCAGCCGGAGCGGAAGATCGGCGTGATCGAGGCGGGGCACGCGCTTGATCGGAGAAAGTGCCCGATTGACGGAGAGCGAATCAAGTCCTGCATCGGCTGCCGGAGCTGCTCGATTATGAGCGGCTTCGGCGGCGCGGGCGCCTTTTCCGACGGGAAATACAATATTACCAATGACTTCGGCGGGACGCTGTATGAGTACATCGGGAAGAAGCAGGCAATCGAGCTGATGCGCTATGTGGATGAGATCAATATGGCGTATGGCGGGGAGGGGACGAGGCTCTACTCGACGAGCGGCACGAAATTCAAGAAGCTCTGTATACAGAACGATCTGCATCTGCTGGATGCCTCGGTGCGGCATCTCGGCACGGATATTAACTATGTCGTGCTCGAGAACCTTTACGCTTATCTTCGGGAAAGGGTCGACTTCTGCTTTGACGAGCCGGTGGAGAAGGTCGAGGTCATACCCGGCGGCTATGAGATCCGCACCGGGAAGCGGAGTCTCCGATGCAGGGACTGCGTGATCTCTGTCGGACGGAGCGGCAGCAAGTGGATGGAAACGATCTGTAAGGATCTGGAGATTCCGGTCAACTCAAATCGAGTGGATCTCGGCGTTCGGGTGGAGCTTCCGGCGGAGGTCTTTTCCCATCTGACAGACGAGCTCTATGAGAGCAAGATCGTATACCGCACCCAGAAGTATGGGGATCTGGTGCGGACCTTCTGCATGAATCCGAAGGGGGCGGTTGTCAATGAGAATACGAACGGCATCATTACCGTAAACGGGCACAGCTATGAGGATCCGGCGAAGCAGACGCAGAATACCAATTTCGCGCTGCTGGTGGCGAAGCATTTCTCAGAGCCCTTCAAGGATTCCAACGGCTATGGAGAGTCGATTGCGCGCCTCAGCAATATGCTCGGCGGCGGTGTCATGGTGCAGCGCTTCGGCGACCTGATCCGCGGACAGCGCTCCACACACAGCCGCATCACGGAGGCCTTTGTGACGCCGACCCTGAACGCGACGCCGGGGGATCTGAGCCTTGTGCTGCCGAAGCGGATCCTCGACGGCATTATCGAAATGATCTACGCTCTCGACAAGATCGCGCCGGGGACGGCGAATGACGATACGCTGCTCTATGGCGTGGAGGTCAAGTTCTACAATATGGAGGTCAGCGTGGATCAGCATCTGGAGAGTCGGCATAAGGGGCTCTATATCATCGGGGACGGCAGTGGGATCACGCATTCCCTTTCCCACGCCTCCGCGAGCGGCGTTTTCGTTGCCCGGGAGATTCTTGAAAAGCGAAGAGCCTGACCGCATGAGCTCCGCATTCTGAAGAAGCGCCGATTCCTCCATGTCCGCGTACATGGCATAAGAGTAGTGAATAAATCGACGCTTCCCTGAAAGCCGGCATTCTTGCATTGCTGCGATAAATCAAGGGGATGCCTGAAATGCTGGATGCAGCGCGGAGTGCGGGGATAGACAGAGAGACAGGCTCACAGGAGGAAAGATGGAGTTTTTACTGATATTTATCGCGATCGTTATCCTTGCCTGCATTCTCTTCGACAAGGTTGCGGATCGCATCGGTATACCGGCTCTGCTTGCCTTCATGCTTATCGGCATGCTTTTCGGGATCGACGGGATATTCCGGATCGACTTCGAGAACTACCGCTTCGCGGAGATCGGAGCGGGCGTTGCCCTCATTTTTATCATGTTCTATGGAGGCTTCGGCACCAACTGGAAATTGGCGAGGCCGGTAGCGGGGCAGGCGTCCCTGCTTGCGTCGGCGGGCGTTCTCCTGACGGCGCTTCTCACGGGGCTTTTTACACATCTGCTGCTGGGCTGGCAGCTGGCGGAGAGCGTCCTGATCGGCGCGATTCTGGGATCAACAGATGCCGCGTCCGTATTCTCTATCCTGCGAAGCAAGCGGCTGAATCTCAGGTACGGCACTGCGTCCCTTCTGGAGATCGAGTCCGGCTCCAATGACCCTGCCGCTTATATGCTGACCATGATTATGATCGGAGTGATCAGCGGGACGTCGGGGGATTCCATCCCCCTGCTTTTGTGGAAGCAGCTGAGCTTCGGCGTGGGCTGCGGGCTCCTGATCGCGGCACTTGCCATAGCCTTTCTGAAGCGCTTTCCCTTCGCGACCGGAGGCTATGGGACGGTGGCAGTGGTGGCGATCGCTCTGCTTGCCTATGCGCTTCCCGCCTATTTCGGAGGAAACGGCTATCTCTCCGCCTATCTCGTGGGGATCATTCTGGGAAATGCCGAGATACCGGGGAAGAAGGAGCTGGTGAATTTCTTCGACGGCATAACGGGGATGATGCAGATGTTTCTCTTTTTTCTCTTAGGGCTCCTCGCTACGCCCTCCCGCATTCCCTCGGTGCTGCTGCCTGCTGTGGTGATCGCTGTGGTAATGAGCTTTCTGGTTCGCCCGCTGGTCGTGCTTGGACTGCTCCGCCCCCTCGGAGCCCGGTGGAACCAGGTTCTGCTGGTTTCCTTCGCGGGGCTCCGGGGTGCCGCGTCCATTGTGTTTGCGATCATGGCGATCCTTGCAGTAGAAGGATCGGGAACCGACATTTATCATCTGGTGCTTACTGTGGTGCTCTTTTCCATACTGGTACAGGGGACGGCACTGCCCTTCCTGGCGGAGCGGCTGGATATGATCAGTGCAGATGAGGATGTGCTGAAAACCTTCAACGACTATTCGGAGCAGAAGCCGGTACAGTTCATCCAGTTTACGGTTCCCGAGGGACACCAGTGGGCGGGAAAGGCGCTTCGGGAGCTCTCCTTCCCGCCGGATACGCTGCTGGTGCTTCTGCAAAGGGAGAGAGAATTCCGGCTGGATCGGCAGAAAATGCGGGCAGGCATTGCGGGAAGCCTGCGGGACCGGGGATATATGGTTTATGAGAATATCGTGCCAAAGGGAGATACGCAGATCCTTCCGGGGGATCGGATCACCCTTGCAGCGAAGAGTGCATCGGACATCGAGGGCGTCCATCTGACGGAGAAAACTGTAGGGAAGAAGCAGGACGGAAGAACGGTGATGGAGTGCGGCAAGAAAAATATCGGACTGGTGGTCATGATAGAGCGAGGCAGTGAGATCATCATCCCGGACGGACAGACGAGGCTGCGTGAGGGGGATGTGCTGGTGCTGCATCGGAATCCCATGCTTCGTGCCGGAGAACGGAAGCGTCACACTGCCTCCGGAGGATGTAGGACTGAAACAGGATCTGTAGATGGAATTGCCGGGCAAGAGGTATAAGCAAAAAGCGATGTGAATAAGGTAAGCAGCATGGTTTGTCAATACGTGCCTGCCCCCGATCTCTGATTGGGGGCAGGCACGCGGCTTTTATTTTGCTGGAGCTTACCTGTTTTACGCGGGTTATTTGCAGAGCTTCGGGCCCTTTTCCGTGACCTCACAGAGTCCTCTCGGGGTGATGCGAAGCTCCGGGATGACCGGAAGCGCGAGGAAGGAAAGGGCGATGAACGGGGCGATGCCGGGCGTGACACCCATTTCCATCGCCTTCTTCTTCATTCTCTGCAGCTTTTCCTCTACGGCGGTGAAGCCGGCGTCGCTCATCAGCCCCATGATCGGGAGCGGGAGCGTCTCATAGACCGCACCGTCCGCTACAACCGTGTAGCCGCCCTGTACCCGGGTGATCTCGTTGACCGCGAGTGCCATATCCCGCTCATTGTCCCCGATCACGATAATGTTGTGAGAGTCGTGGGAAACGGAGGAGGCGATCGCGCCGCCGCGGATGCCGTAGCCGCGGCAGATCCCGACACCGATCAGACCGGTGTTTTTGTGGCGTTCCACTGCGGCGATCTTCTGGAAGCCTGGGTGTGTGCTGCAGTCGAAGTTCTCCGTCTGTTCGAACTGCTCGAGGAGTCGTTCTGTCGTGATCTGTCCCGGTGTGAGACCGATGACTGCACTTTCCTTCTTCCGGATCGGGAGCAGGAAATCCGCAGCGTGCAGCTCCTTCAGGTGGACGGTCTGCTTCAGCGCCTTCGGGCAGGGGTAGATCTTCGGCGTGTCTGTGCTTACCGGAACGCCCTTATGAAAGACCCGAGAAACCCGGAAGTCCCTGAGGTTATCTACGACGACGAGATCTGCCTGATAGCCCGCAGCGATTGCGCCGAGGGTGCGGAGCCCGTAGTGCCGCGCCGTGTGTATGGTCGCCATCTGAATCGCGGCGACCGGCTCCATGCCGAGAGAGACGGCGAGCCGGACATTGTGATTGATGTGCCCCTCGCGGAGGATATCCTCGATATGCTTGTCGTCCGTACAGAAGGAGAAGTGCGTCGTATCGATATGGTGCTTCACGATGCCGCTGACGATCGCCGTTTCGTTCCGCGCGGCGCTGCCCTCACGGATATGCACATGGATGCCGTTTCGGAGCTCCTCCAGTGCGTAGTCGAAGCTGGTCGCCTCGTGGTCTGTCCGGATGCCTGCCATGGAGTAGGCGCTCAGCGACTTCGGCGGCAGGTAGGGGGCGTGACCGTCCAGAGGATAGTCTTGGAAGAGGTCGAGCTTCTCGAACATCTCCCGGTCACCGCGGACGACGGCGTCGTCGTCCATGACCTCGCCGAGTCCGAGGATGCGCGGATTGGAGAGGTAATGCTCCATGTCTCCTGCGGTGAAGGCACCGCCGTTGTCGTCCACCTTCGTCGCGGGGACGCAGGAGGGCATCATCACATAGACATTTGCAGGAGAAGCGGCGGTCTGATCCAGAATATAGTCAATGCCGGCAGCGCCGGAGACATTCGCCGCCTCGTGCGGGTCAACGACGAAGGTCGTCGTGCCGAAGCGCGCCGCAGTGCTGACCAGCTCGTTGGGGCTGACCATCGTGGACTCGAGGTGGAGATGTGCGTCGATTAGCCCCGGGAGCAGGTACTGTCCCCCGAGATCCAGCTCCTGCTCTCCCTCATAGTCGCCGACGCCGACGATGACACCGTCCTGCACCGCGACCGCACAGTCCAGAATTTCACCTGTGAAGACATTGACGACATGGGCATTTTTCAGTACCAGCTCCGCGCGTTTCTTCCCGAGCGTGTACGGGGAAAGCCGTTTATAGTCCTGATATTTCATAATGCATACCTCCTAAAAAAAATTTAGATTTTTAAATGAACAGACTTCATACGAATAATTATTTAGATTATTATCTCATAAAAGAGAAAAAATGGGAATTGTTTTTTTAAGAAAAAACTTACATTTTAAATTTTGGCAAAAAATTATTTTTTAGGTCTAGCTATTGAGAACGTTATGTTGTATGATAAAGCTGAAACTTAGAAACGGATTGAAAATAAAATGGATCCGATGATAAGTATGTTACGGCAGAACAGTCGTGAAGTCATTGCCGTTTACATAGGTTGATGCAATCCGGCATCTATCGTTCAAAAAAAAGGGGGACGACAAATGGAGAAGTTCTTTAAGCTCAAAGAACATGGAACTGATGTGAGAACAGAAGTCATTGCAGGGATCACGACCTTTATGACGATGGCTTACATCCTGGCGGTAAACCCGAACATCCTCGGGGCGACCGGAATGGATTCCGGCGCAGTATTTACGGCGACGGCACTCGCCTCGGCACTCGCGTCCTTTGCGATGGCGATTCTCGCCAATATGCCGTTCGTGCTTTCTGCGGGCATGGGACTGAATGCATACTTCACCTATACTGTGGTTATGGGCATGGGCTACAGCTGGCAGACCGCGCTGACAGCCGTTTTCTTCGAGGGACTGATCTTCATCGTTCTCTCGGTAACCAATGTGCGTGAGGCGATCTTCAACGCGATTCCGGTGCCGCTGAAAATTGCGGTTTCCGTAGGCATCGGGCTTTTCATTGCGTTTATCGGCCTGCAGAACGCCCACATTGTAGTGGATGGTGCGACGCTGGTGACGATGTTCTCCTTCAAGGGCTCTCTCGCGGCAGGTACCTTCCAGTCTGAGGGGATCACGGTGCTGCTTGCCATGATCGGTATCCTGATCACTGCGATTCTGGTGCTGAAGAACATTAAGGGCAATATCCTGATCGGTATTCTCGTGACCTGGCTGCTTGGCATTCTCTGTCAGCTCTTCGGGCTTTATGTGCCGAATCCGGAGGCGGGCTTCTACAGCCTGATCCCGAGCGGGATCGTTTCCGCTCCGGCACCCATCGCGCCGACGCTGCTGCAGCTGGATTTCAGTAATGTGTTTTCGCTGAATTTCCTGGTAGTTATATTCGCTTTCCTCTTCGTGGACATTTTCGATACGCTGGGAACCCTGATCGGCTGTGCTTCGAAGGCAGGTCTGCTGGATAAGGACGGCAAGCTCCCGGGCATCCGCGGTGCGCTCCTTGCGGACGCGATCGGTACGACGGCAGGCGCCTGTCTCGGTACCTCGACGATTACGACCTTCGTAGAGTCCTCCTCCGGTATCGCGGAGGGCGGACGCACCGGTCTCACCGCAGTGGTAGCCGGCGCCCTCTTCGTGCTGGCGCTGTTCTTCTCTCCGATCTTCCTTGCGATTCCGTCCTTTGCGACGGCACCGGCGCTCATTATCGTAGGCTTCTTCATGATGCAGCAGGTGGCGAAGATCGACTGGAGCGATATGCTGACGGCGATTCCGGCGTTCATCTGCATCGGAGCAATGGCATTCATGTATTCTATCTCTGAGGGTATCGCGTTCGGTATCATCAGCTATACGCTGCTTCATCTGATTATGGGCGAGGGCAAGAAGGTTACGACGCTGATGTATATCCTGACCGTGATCTTCATCTTGAAGTATTTCCTTCTGTGATCGGAAGGCTTTCAGAGAGCGGCTCCTCAGGAGTCGCTCTTTTCCGTTAAAGGGAGTACTGATTTATGCACGGCGCGTGTCATCGCGATGCGGGAGCAGCCGTGCGAAAATGATATTCATAAAGCCCCGGGCTTTCAGAGAAACAAAACGGAGGACAGATATGGAGAATCGCTTTGTCGTAAAGGGAAACATCTACAGCAGCAGGACGGAGAAGGAGATTGCGGTATGGGAGAATGCGTATCTTCTGGCAGAGGATGGGAAGGTCAGCGGGATTTTTTCGTATCTTCCGGAGCAGTATCAGGGGCTTCCCTGCACGGACTATGGAGATGCCATGATTATCCCGGGAATGACGGATCTGCACCTGCACGCGCCGCAGTACAGCTTCCGCGGGACGAATATGGATATGGAGCTTCTGGACTGGCTGAATACCAATACCTTTCCGGAGGAGTCGAAGTACCGGGATATGGATTATGCGGAAAGGGGCTATACGGCGTTTTCAGAGGATCTGAAATATTCCGGGACGACCCGTGCCGTGATCTTCGCGACGATCCACCGGGAGGCAACGACGCTTCTGATGGAGAAGCTGGAGGAGAGCGGACTCTGCACCTATGTCGGCAAGGTTAATATGGATCGAAACAGCCCGGACTATCTGTGTGAGCGCTCGGCAGAGGAGTCGCTGGAGAGCACGAGAGCGTGGCTCCGGTCTATCGAGGGGCGCTTCCGGCGCACGCTGCCGATCCTGACGCCGCGCTTCACGCCGAGCTGTACGGATGCGCTGATGAAGGGGCTGGGGAAGCTCCGCGGGGAGCTTTCCCTTCCGGTACAGTCTCATCTCTCCGAAAATGTTTCCGAGATTGCCTGGGTGCGGGAGCTCTGCCCCTGGTCCGGCTGCTATGGGGACACCTATGACCGCTTCGGACTGCTGCGGGGCGCGGTCATGGCGCATTGCGTGCATTCTTCGGAGGAGGAAATCGCGCTTTTGAAGCGAACGGACGCCTTTATTGCGCATTGTCCGCAGTCCAATACGAACCTTGCCTCCGGCATCGCGCCGATCCGGCGCTATCTTTCGCAGGGACTCAATGTGGGACTGGGGACGGATGTCGCGGGCGGCGCCAATCTGTCTATGTTCCGCGCGGCGGCGGATGCGATTGCGGTATCGAAGCTTCGCTGGAGGATACAGGATCAGAGCCTGTCTCCGCTCAGCTTCCCCGAAGCATTCTACCTCGCGACCCGGGGTGGCGGACGCTTCTTCGGAGAGGTCGGGAGGCTGGAAGCCGGGTACGAGGCGGACTTCCTCGTGCTGCGGGAGAAGAAGCGGAGCGTCAGGACGCAGAGCCCGCTGGAGCGGCTGGAGCAGTTCTTCTATCTGGCGGAGGAGAATGGCGGGATTTCTGCGAAGTATGTACAGGGGAGGAAGCTTTTCGGCTGAGCCTCCGGCAGCCTTATGCGGAGAAAAGAAAATGACGGGCACAGGGAGACAGGAGAGGTGATGGGATGAGGGAAGAGGGGAAGAGCGACCGGGAGGGGAAGCATACCCGCATGCGGGAAGCTGTGCCGGGAGAGCCGGCACTTCGTCTCGGGATGATCGTAATGGCATCCGGCTGGAGCCGGCGCTTCGGCAGGAATAAGCTTCTGGACCGGCTCGCTGAGAAGCCGATGATTTCCTATGTCCTGCGGGAGCTCTCCGGTGCGGTGGCAGTGCAGAATCGCCGCGGCTCCCTCAGTGAGATCGTATCAGAGGAGCTTCCGAGCGACCGCAGGGAGCAGTACGGTGACCGAAGGCTGACATTGGATACGCCGATTGTCGTGACACGTTTCCCGGAGGTGCGGAGTCTCGCGGCGGCGTATGGCTTCCGCTGCATTTTTCACAGTGACCCGGATCAGAGCGACACGGTTCGTCACGGACTGAGCGCGCCGGAAAGCGCGGGCTGGGACGGCTGCATGTTTTTGACCGGGGATCAGCCGATGCTCTCTGAGGCGTCGATCCTCCGACTCGTGCGTGCCTTCCGGCAGAACCCGGACAGGGTCTATCGTCTCAGCTTCAATGGGGAAGCAGGCAATCCGGTGATTTTTCCGGAGAAATATTTCGAAAATCTGCGAAATCTGACCGGAGATCACGGCGGCGGCGTCCTCCTGAAAAACGGGATGATTCCTGCGGCGGATATCTGTCTGGTCAGTGCGGATCGGGAGTTCGAGCTCTGGGATGTGGACACGGAGGAGGCGCAGGAGCGGCTGGAGAAGCTGCTGCGGCGCTACTGAGGGCACTCCGGCTTGCAGCTTCGGCAGTGCATCTGCCATTTTACAGCGCTTCGTGCAGGAGAGAGGCGGCGGTCAGCGGGAGCGGACAGTGTGCGGCGAATTCCCGGAGGATTTCGCCGACGCGCTCTCCCCAAAGCTCCATCTGGTTCAGAAGAACCCGATCCGCAAGTCCCTCTCTCGTGAGAACATAGGCGGCGTGCTTCGGCTCGGCAGGACTGTCTATCGTAAGCTCCGGGAAGCGTTTTCTTGCGAGGGAGAGGAAGTGCTCCGGTCGATGAACGACCTCTCCTATTTTACGGTAGAAGCCGCTCGCGCCGACAACGCAGATGCACTGTCTGCTTCCCTCAGGGATGACCGGCTCATGTGCGGCGTGCGCCTTGAGCGGCAGCCGCTTCGAGCCGTCCGCTTCGACGAGTACATAGTCAGCGAGCTCCGCGAGGACAGAGAAGGGGAGCGCAGGGGAGCGAAGCTTACCATTTTCCGCATGACGCGCGACACACAGGAT
The DNA here is from genome assembly GCF_013394775.1 of Oribacterium sp. oral taxon 102. NCBI lineage: Bacteria > Bacillati > Bacillota > Clostridia > Lachnospirales > Lachnospiraceae > Oribacterium > Oribacterium sp. oral taxon 102. Next base: position 2,177,044 of record NZ_JABXYT010000001.1, on the reverse strand, counting down.
TCCCGCGGGGGAGTCGGCGAGCCGCGCCCGGAGCATTTCCGGCTCCGGCTCCTCGGAGAGGAGGAGGGGGCAGTGCGGGAAGGGCAGAAAATGCGTGCTCGTGGCGAGGATAACCGTGTGCTCTCGGGACAGCTCGAGAGAGAGCGCCCGCAGCAGGCTGGTTTTCCCGCCGCTGCCGATGACCGCGCTGATGCCCTTTCGGATCTGCAGGGCGGAAGAGAAGGAAGCGTTTGTGATTTCTGTGTTCATATAAGGAAGCTCCATATAAAATCAGGATGGAAACCGACGGCGCAGTGCCTGACAGGGAAAGCATACTACAAATCCGGAGCTGTTTGTAGTATGCTGTGTACAGCTTGGTAAAATTATAAATGTCTGACCTGAACGTTTGCGGAAGAGGGATTGATTGTATACGGCGCAGGGGAAACGGGAGGAGTAAATGGAAAATCTGGTTTATATCCGCGGGGCGGGCGATCTCGCCAGCGGGATCGCCGTGCGGCTGTATCGTGCGAGGCAGAGGATCGTCATGGCGGATCTGCCGATACCGACTGCCGTGCGGCGGACGGTCGCCTTCTCGGAGGCGATCCGGCTCGGAGAGATGACGATAGAGGGGATTCGCGGCAGATATGCGAGGGATATCGCGGAGGCGGAGCGGATTCTCTCAGAGGGAGACATCGCGGTGCTTGCCGATCCGACGAAGGAGAGTATCCGCACAATGCAGCCCGCCATGCTGGTGGATGCCATCATTGCGAAGCGAAATCTGGGGACAGAGATTACGGATGCGCCGCTCGTTATCGGGATCGGGCCGGGCTTCACCGCGGGGGAGGACTGCCACGCCGTCGTGGAGACGAAGCGGGGGCACAGCCTCGGCAGGGTGCTCTATCAGGGCTCCGCGATCGAGAATACCGGCGTTCCGGGGAATATCGGAGGCTTCTCGAGAGAGCGTGTGATGCGCGCGCCGGCGGACGGCACCTTCCATCCGACGCTGGAAATCGGGACGCTGGTGCATAGCGGGGATATCTGCGGGATGGTGGACGGCATCCCGATGCGGACGGAGATCGACGGTATGGTTCGCGGGCTTCTGCAGGACGGTGTAGCGGTGACGAAGGGGATGAAGAGCGGCGACGTGGATCCGAGAGGGGAGGGCGTGAACTTCCGCGAGGCATCGGACAAGGCGCTGGCGATCGGCGGCGGCGTACTGGAAGCGATGCTGCACTTTACGTCCCCCTGAGTTTCCCTAAGAGGCAGCAGATCGAGAAAAGAAAGGCAGGAGAAGGGATGGCAAAGGAAAATATCAAACTGACGAAGCTCACGGAATGCTCCGGCTGCGGCGCGAAGGTGGGAGCCGGAGAGCTGGCGAAGCTGCTGGGAAATCTCAAGGTACGGGAAGATCCCAACCTGCTGGTGGGCTTTGAGCGCAGCGACGATGCCTCGGTATATAAGATCTCGGAGACGCTGGCGATCGTGCAGACCGTGGACTTCTTTCCGCCGATCGCGGATGATCCTTATACCTTCGGAGCGATCGCGGCGGCAAATGCCCTATCGGACGTCTATGCGATGGGCGGCGAGCCGAAGACGGCGCTGAACGTGATGATGGTTCCCGAGGATATGCCGAAGGAGCAGGTGCAGGAGATCCTGCGGGGCGGCTATGACAAGGTTTATGAGGCGGGGGCCATCATTACCGGCGGACACAGCATCTATGATCGGGAGCCGAAGTACGGAATGGCGGTGACGGGCTTCGTGGATCCGGAGAAAATGCTGACCAATGCCGGTGCGAAGGCAGGCGATATTCTCCTCTACACGAAGCCGATCGGGATCGGCGTGCTGACGACCGCCGCGAAGGGCGGACTTTTGAACAGCGAAGAGATCCGACCTGTGGAGGAGCTGATGATGACGCTGAACAAATATGCCCGGGATATCATGGTACGCTATCCGGTGCATGCCTGCACGGATGTGACCGGCTTCGCACTGCTCGGGCATCTGCTCGAGATGGCGGAGGGCTCGGATACGGAGATCCATGTCGATACCTCCGGGCTCCGCTTCCTGCCCGAGGCGGAGAGCTATGCACGGATGGGCGTGCTGCCGGCGGGCGTTTACCGGAACCGGCATTTCGCCGAATGCAGGGTAGAGGCGGGGGAGCTCAGGCTGTCCCTGCAGGATCTCCTCTATGATCCGCAGACCTCGGGCGGGCTGATGATTGCGGCCGCACCGGAGAGGGCGGAGGAGCTGCTGGCGGCGCTTCGGGAGGCTCCGGGCGTGCCCGCAGCCTTCCCGGTCGGAGAGGTCAGAACCTATCGCGGCGGGAAACGGATATTCCTTCATTAAAAAGAGCAGAGAGAGGGCGCTCCGAATCGCAGGGATTCAGCGCGCCCTCTCTGTTTGTGCAGGTTCCATTTGCTTTTACGGCAGAGCATGATGCCTCTCCTTCTCCTCATAGAGCAGTGCATCGACATGGCCGAGGAAGCTGTCCACGTCGTGCCAGCGTGCCGGGCTGTAAACGGCGGCACCCAGACTGATCTCGAGGAGGTAGGGACGGGAACGGGCTTCATTAAACTGTGCGACGCCTTCCCGAAGCCGCTGCAGAATAGCCTCCAGCTCGGTCGTCTCCTTCAGCGGAACAAGGACGCAGAACTCATCTCCGCCGAAGCGGCCGATGGTATCAGTGCGCCGGAAACAGGCGCGCAGAATCAGGGAGAGATCGATCAGCGCCTGATCCCCTGCCTGATGCCCGAAGCGGTCGTTGATGAGCTTGAACTTGTCGAGATCCAACATAATGACAGCGAGAATGCGGCTGCGTCTGTCCTTGATTGCATAGTCCAGCGTGCTGTAGAACCCGCGGCGGTTCAGAACACCGGTGAGATAATCCTCATTGATGTCCCGGTTCTGGATATAGATGAAGAGCAGGAGACAGGAAAGTGTGAGCCCCATGTACTGGAAGGATGCGCCGAGGAAAATCACCTGCAGGATGCCGAAAAAGAGGCTAAGCAGGGGGAAGAGGGCGAGAGGAAGGAAATAGGACTTCTGGAAATCCTTCCTGTGCACGAAGATGAAGCCCTCCATCGCGATGCAGAGCGAAAGCATGACGACAGCGCGGTGGGTGTAGAGTATCCCTCTGTGGTAGCTGCTGCCCTTCAGATAGTAGAAGAGCGGCACATGAAAAAGCACGTTGAACAGAAGCAGCAGGAGGTTGACAGCAGCGAGCGGACGCCAGAGGAAGCGAGTGAAGAAGCTCGGCCTCTCCAGATTGGCGCAGGCCTCGATATAGGCGATGATGCAGCAGTAACAGATCGGATCCAGAGCATAGACCATGAAGTTGCTGATATGTGCGGAAAGGATGAACTGCGGAAGGTCGTTCGGCAGCCGGGAAAGGCTGTCTCCGAGCATCGTCAGGAGCAGAGCATGGAGCAGCCTGCGAAAGGAGAGGATCTGCCGTGTTTTCTGCCGGTTCCACTCATTAAAATACAGAAGAAGGGCGAGCACGATTATATTATAGGAGTTTAGGAATGCCCAGCCGGGTAAAGTAAGCATAGAAAAGCCTTTCTGCACGTTATTTTAAAAATAAATTGCATTATAAGTTTTTTGATATAATTATTATTCGGCAGGAAGAGGAGAAAATTAAGGGGACGGCGTTTTTTTTCTGCACTTTTGGCGGAAAAGTATAGGAATATTGCGAAGCTCCCGTGGAAGTGATAAGATTTACTGCATAAGTCCCCCGTCAAGCACGAGTGCAGCTTGATGGGAGAAACAAAGGAGAGGACAGACGCGATGGATATCAATGAAAAACTGATGAATTTTCTGGATCGGAGCCCGAATGCGTTTTGGGCAGTTCATAATATGGCAGAGGAGCTTACGGATGCGGGCTTCACGCGGCTCTACGAGGGAGCGGAATGGGAGCTCGGCGCAGGCGGCAGCTACTTCGTGACGCGGAACGACTCGGCACTGATCGCCTTCCGTCTCCCGAAGAGCCGTCTTAGAGGCTTCCAGATGATGGCGAGCCATGCGGACTCTCCGGTATTTAAAATTAAGACGAACGCGGAGATCGAGATCGACAAGAAATATGTAAAGCTGAATGTGGAGAAGTATGGCGGGATGCTTTGCGCGCCGTGGCTGGATCGGCCGCTCTCTGTGGCGGGACGCGTTGTGGTGGAGACGGAGACGGGCATAGAGAGCCGGCTCATCAACATTGACCGGGATCTGCTGTTGATCCCGAACCTTGCGATCCATATGAACCGGCAGGTGAATGATGGCTATGTCTACAATGCGCAGACGGATATGCTTCCGCTCTTCGGCTCGGGCGTGCCGAAGGGAGAGTTCCTGAAGCTCGTCGCAGAGGCGGCGAATGCAGCGCCTGAGCAGGTGCTGGATACTGACCTTTTCCTCTATAACAGGATGAGGGCGAGCCGCTTCGGACTGCACGGGGAGTTCATCGGCAGCGGCAGGCTGGACGATCTCCAGTGTGCCTTCGCCTCTCTGCAGGGACTTCTGCTTTCGGAGCCACGGGAGAGTGCGGCGGTGCATATTGTACTGGACAATGAGGAGGTCGGCAGCGGCACGAAGCAGGGGGCGGCAGGCAGCTTCCTCCGCGACACGCTGCGGAGAATACAGTTTTCTCTGGGCGGCGGGGAGGAGGACTATCTCCGCGCACTCTGCTCGAGCTTTCTGGCTTCCGCTGACAATGCGCACGCGGTGCACCCGAATCACACCGACAAGTCAGATCCGACGAACCGCCCATATCTGAATGAGGGCATCGTTATCAAATACAGTGCGAACCAGAAGTATACGACAGACGCGGTATCCGGCGCGATCTTCCGAAGCCTCTGCCGGCGTGCCGGCGTGCCGGTGCAGAGCTTCACGAACCGCTCGGATATGCTCGGCGGTTCCACGCTCGGCAATATTTCCAATACGCAGGTCGCCCTCAATACCGTAGACATCGGACTGCCGCAGCTTGCAATGCATTCTCCCTATGAGACGGCAGGCGCGAAGGATACGGAGTATCTGGTCCGGGCGGCGAAGGAGCTCTTCTCCTCGGATATTGAGGGAAGAGGCGATGGCAGCTACCGGCTGCGCCCCTGAGCAGCGGCATGCAGAGAAACGGAGGATATCCCGGCGAAGGAGGCAGGATGTATCAGGCGAGAGACGATAGATATGAGAGGATGCAGTATCGGAGATGCGGACGGAGCAGGGACTTCAGCAGCTTCTCCTCGAGAAGGGCGTGGGCTGCATTGCCTACAGTCCGCTCGCACAGATGGCGCTTGCCTGGGTGCTTCGCGGCTCTGGGGTGACGAGTGCGCTGATTGGTGCGAGCAGCACATCACAGCTTCGGGAGAATGCCGGTGCACTGGAAGGAATGGATTTCACGGCGGAGGAGCTTGCCCGCATTGACCGGATCCTCCGGGAAGAGCCGGGAACGATGCCGACATAGGAGAGAAACGAACATAGATCGGGAGGCAGAGGGGAAGCGATCGCAGGTGATTGCGCTGAAGTGCGCAAAGCTCTTTGCCAGAGGGGCATCGCAGGGATAAGCCGCGAGGCTCCCCCGATCTTCGATTAGAAAAATGCAGAGTGTAAAGCAAACAGTCGCAGATCGGGGGCAGGGATGGGAAAGGGAGAAAAGACGGAGAGCTACTTTAAAAATCGGGAGCTGTCATGGCTTCAGTTCAACGAGCGTGTACTGAATGAGGCGGGGAACCCCAGGGTGCCGCTCGGGGAGAGACTGAGCTTCGCTTCGATCTACCAGACCAATCTGGACGAGTTCTTCATGGTTCGCGTCGGGACGCTGATGGTGCAGATGCAGTCGCGGGAGAAGGTACGGGAGAACAAGACGGGACTCACGGCGGCGGAGCAGGTGAAGCGCATCGTCAAACAGGTGAAGCGGCTGGAAAAGAAGAAGCGGCTGATCTATGAGCAGCTGATGGGAGAGCTGGAGCCGGAGCACCTGCACCTCATCAATTTCCAGAAGCTGTCGAAGACGGAGCAGGTGCAGCTCGAGCAGTATTTCGACCGGGCGATTCGCCCCTATCTCTCCCCGATGCTTGTCGGGAGGCAGCAGCCCTTTCCTTTCCTGCAAAACCGTGAGCTTTACGCGGTGGTTCTGCTCGGGACGAAGAGCGGAAACAGGAAGATCGGTGTGGTGCCCTGCTCCAATCCGGTTTTCAAACGGCTGATCGAGATTCCGGGGCGGCGCGGTTATCTGATGCTTTCGGAGGAGCTGATCCTGCACTTCGTTTCGAAGCTTTATCCGCAGTATCAGATCCTGGAGAAGTCTATCGTGCGGGTGACAAGGAATGCGGATATCGATGCCAATGATATCTACGACGAGGATCTGGACTACCGCGGGATCATGGAGCAGCTTCTGAAAAAAAGAAGTCGTCTGAACCCTGTGCGTTTGGAGCTGTCCCGCGATATGAACAAGGCGGTCAGGAAGAAGATCGCGGAATATCTGGATATCCCGGAGAGCCATATCATCCGCTCGGAGACGCCGCTGGAGCTTTCCTTTGTATTTCAGCTTCAGAGCTACCTCAGGGAGAGACCGGCGCTGTTCTATCAGAAACGCTCCCCGCGCTACAGTGCGATGCTGAATCGAAGCGAGTCGGTGCTTTCACAGGTGGAGCGGCAGGATGTGCTCCTCTCCTACCCCTATGAGAGCATGAGAGGCTTCCTCACGCTGCTGAAGGATGCAGCGGAGGATCCGCAGGTGGAGTCCATCAAGATCACGCTTTACCGGGTGGCGAATCACAGCCAGATCGTGGACGTGCTCTGCGACGCGGCGGAGAATGGCAAGCAGGTGCTCGTGCTGGTCGAGCTTCGGGCGCGCTTCGACGAGGCGAATAATATAGATATGTCGCGTCGGTTGGAGGACAGCGGCTGTCAGATCATCTATGGGCTCGGGGAGTACAAGGTGCATTCGAAGCTCTGCCTGATCACGAAGCGGGGCGAGAAGGGGATACTGCGCTACATTACCCAGATCGGAACCGGCAACTACAATGAGAAGACGGCGCTGCTGTATACGGATCTCTGTCTGATGACTGCAAATCAGGAGATCGGCAGAGATGCGGCGGAGGTTTTCCGTTGTCTGATGCTGGGGGAAACAGTGCGGGACGTCGGCCTCCTGCTGGTTGCGCCGAACTGTCTGCAGAATCGGATTCTCGAGCTGATCGAGAGGGAAATCCGGAAGGCGGCGGCGGGCAGGCCTGCTTATATCGGCATCAAGATCAATTCACTCACGGACAAGGCGATCATTCAGAAACTGGCGGAGGCATCGAGGGCAGGTGTCCGGATCGAGATGATCGTTCGGGGGATCTGCTGTCTGATCCCGGGCATCCCGGGGGAGACGGAGCATATCCGGATCGTGAGTATCGTGGGACGATATCTCGAGCATGCGCGGATCTACCGCTTCGGCATCGGTACGGAGGAAAAGATCTACATTTCCTCCGCGGATTTCATGACGAGGAATACGCTCCGGAGGGTCGAGGTCGCCGCGCCGATTCTGGAGGAGCGGCTGAAAGAGCGAATCCGCCATATCTTCGAACTGGAAATGCGGGACGACGAGAAGGGAAAGGAGCTCGCGGAGGACGGCATGTACTATGACCGCGCGCTGCATGCGGAGGGAAATCGTGTGAATTCGCAGGAAATCCTCTACCAGGAGGCATACGGAAGCGCGGAATCCAAGTAGAGGGAGGCATGATGCTGTTTGTTTTTTCAGCGCTGCATGCGGAGGCACAGCCCCTGATCCGGGAAATGATTCTGAAGCGAAGGGAGGGGAGCGGGCGCTTCCAGCAATTCATCGATGAGAAAGAAATGCTGCTGCTCACGCTCACGGGCGTGGGAGAGATTCCGGCAGCGGCAGGTGTCGCTGCCGTTCTTTCGAGGGAAAGCCGGAGGAGGGGGGATATCCTCCTCTCCCTCGGAAGCTGCGCGTGGATCGGGGAGCGGGAAGCGGCTCCGGAGCTTGGACAGTATCTCCGGCTTTGCTCTATCCGGAACCGGGACAGCGGGCGGATATTTTATCCGGATCTTTTGGAACGTTCTGTGTTTCCAGAGGCGCGCTGTCTTTCCGGCAGCAGACTGATCCGGACAGAGGAAGAGCGTGCATCTGCCGCACTTTCCGGCTGCGAGGTCTACGAGATGGAGGCTGCGGGCGTCTATGAGGCAGGAAACCTCTTTCTGGGACCGGAGCGGCTGCACTTTCTCCGGCTGCTGACAGACTTCGGGGAGAGCGACAGCCTGAGCCCGGAGCGGCTCCGGGAGCTTGCCACGCGGAATGCGGACGTGCTCCTTACGGAGGTCGATCGGCTGCTTCATCTTTCAGAATCGCTTTCGGAGGAGACGGCGCTTTTTACAAACGAGGAGAAGTGCTGCACGGAAAGACTCGTGCAGGATCTTCGCCTGTCGCGGACGCTGGAGTGGCAGCTCCGGCAGCGGCTCTGCTATTTGCAGCTTGTCAGTGCTCCGTGGCAGGAGCTCACGGAGCGCTGGTACGAGGAGGGGCGGCTGCCCTGCCGGGATAAACGGCAGGGGCAGAAGCTGCTGGAGGAGCTATGGAAGCATTTTCACACATCTATATAGAGGAACGCCTGCTCGGGAGCGGGCGGGCTCTGCAGATTCTCTCGCATTTTCCGAATGCGGCGGTGATTCCGATTGGGCATTATAAGGATGTCTTCAACCGGCACGGACAGGACATCGCGCTGCAGCACAGATACCAGAACCTGATTCTCGCGGAGAAGCATGGGAAGCTGGTCTATCCGGGCGCGCCGGTCTGCCAGAGCTTCGGGAATCAGCATTTCTACTATACCTCCTGTGCGGTAAACTGTTTCTTCGACTGTGAATATTGCTACCTGAAGGGGATGTACCCATCCGGCAATCTCCTGCTTTTTCTGAATATCGAGGAAATATTTCAGGAGCTTCGGGTGCTGCTTCGGGCACATCCGGTTTACCTCTCCGTTTCCTATGATACAGATTTGCTCGCACTGCATGAAATCTTTCCCTATGCGAGGCTGTGGGCGGAGCTGGTGAAGACAGAGCCGGGCCTCACCGTGGAGCTTCGCACGAAGTCTGGTGCGCTTTCGTACTGGAAGGAGTTGCGCGCTGTGTTTGGAGAGACGGGAGACGGCAGGGAGCGTCTGATTACCGCCTTCACCCTTTCTCCGGAGTACATCATCCGGGAGTATGAGCATCGTACGGGGACGCTCCGGACCCGGCTCCGGAGCGCCCGCGCGGGGCTTGCATTGGGGATGCCGGTACGGCTCTGCTTCGACCCGATGATTTACTGTCCGGACTGGCGGGCGCAGTATGAGGCGCTGCTGCGGGAGGTCTTCCGTGCACTCCCGACGGAGCAGCTTCGGGATGTGAGTATCGGCTCCTTCCGTATCTCCGAGAGCTATCTCAGGAATATACGGCGTGCCTTCCCCCGTTCGGCGGTAGTGCAGTATCCGTATGAGAATGACCATGGCGTCTGCCATTACAGTGCGGCGCTGACCGAGGAGATGGAGGGCTTCCTTTTCGGACTGCTGCGGGAGAGGCTCCCGGAGGAGCGGATCTTCCGCTGGAGGGAATGAGGGGAGCTGCATAGAAAGGCAGGGCATGCGATATGGGAAGGCAGGATGAGAAAAAGAGGGGAGAGGAACGGGCGCTCGCGTTGGTGAGCGGCGCTTCCTCCGGTATCGGAAGGGCGGTTTCGCGGCGTCTCATGGAGCTGGGCTACGAGGTCTACGGGATCGGCAGAGACTTCGGGGAATGGGAGGCGGCGAACAGGAAAACGCCGGGAGCAGCGGGAACAGAGCGTATGGGGACAGGAATACCACAAACAGAAGCATGGCTGTATGCCGGCTCCGTATTCCATCCGATCCGCTGCGACCTGCTGGATTCCGAGCGGCTGCCCGCGCTGCTGGAGCCGATTCGCAGGACAGGGCGGCTCCGTCTGCTCGTGAACAATGCCGGAGCCGCCTACTATGGGCTGCATGAGATGCAGACAGCGGCACAGATCCGGGAGATGCTTAGAACCAATCTGGAGACACCGATGCTGCTCACGCAGTTCTTCCTCCGGGGAATCCGGGAGAGGCAGGGCTGCATCGTCAACATCTCCTCCGTGACGGCGATGCACAGCAGTCCGCATGCAGCGGTATATGCTGCGAGCAAGGCGGGACTGCTCAGCTTCAGCCGGAGCCTCTTTGAGGAGCTGCGAAAGCATGGCGTCCGGGTCGTCAGCATCCTGCCGGATCTGACAGAGACGGAGCTCTATCGCAATGCGGACTTCCGCCCGGGGAGCGCCCCGGAGGAGCATCTGCTGCCGGAGGAGGTCGCCGATGCCGTGGCATATGCCGTGTCTCGCCGTCCGGGACTGCTGGTTTCGGAGCTGGTGCTTCGTCCGCAGAAAAACCGGATCGAGCGGAGAGGAAAGGAAAAGAGCACTGCCGCCGAATGAAAAATGCAGGCATAAAGATCTGCTTGTCTGAACCGTTATATTTTGCGGCGAAGCACTTCGACAGGACAGGCTGCTTTCTTAATTGACTATATGAAACACGGGTTTTATAATACTACGCAAATGCCCGCTTAAAAGCGCGCTTTTATAAGGAAAAAGATAAAAGAAGCTGATTCTGCGAGGCTTTACCTTCTATGGGGCGGAGCAGATGCTGCGAAGAGGGAAGAGAAGCTGAGACAGCACATCATGGGATACAGGAGGGAAAGCGCGCAATGTCAAAGAGAGAAGTACCGGTAGTGCTGGTGACGGGGTATCTGGGGTCGGGGAAAACCACGCTGATGCAGCATATCCTCCGGCAGGAGAAGCGGAGGGTAGCGTTGATCGTGAATGACATGGGAAGCATCAACATCGACGCATCTCTCCTCAGTAAGAGCGGGAACCGGCTCGTACAGGTGGAAATGGTGGAGATGCAGAACGGCTGTATCTGCTGTACGCTGCGGGAGGAATTCATGGCGGAGATCGAGCGTCTCTCGCAGGATCAGAACATAGAGGCGATCTTCGTGGAGGCCTCGGGGATCAGCGAGCCCTCCTCCATTGCCGGTGCCTTCGTGGGTTATGAGGAGGAAATGGAGGAGAGCCGGGTTTATTTGAAAACAGTGGTTTCCGTCGTGGACGCGGATCGGATCTACAGGGAGTTTCTGCATGATCTGGCATCGGAGGAGGAGAATGAGGAGGGAGACGTCATCAATCTGGTGATGGATCAGATCGAGTTCTGTAACCTCCTGCTCCTGAACAAGACGGATCTCCTCACAGAGGAGCAGCTGCAGGAGGTCAGGGACGCGCTCCGGAACATTCAGCGCGGGGCGGAGATCATTCCCTGCATACAGGGGGAGCTCGAGCTGGATCGGATATTGGATCGGGAGGACTTCGACTTTGAGGAGGTCATGGCGTCGAGTACGGTGCAGCGGGCGCTGAATGCCTCGGATTCCGAAGAGACGGCATGCATGGATGAGTATGGGATCACTTCCTTCGTGTATGAGGAGAGGGCTCCGTTCAACCGGGAGCGCTTCAACCGCTTCGTCTCGGAATATCCGGAAACGCTGATCCGTTCCAAGGGCTATATCTGGTTCGCCGATGATGACCGGCATATCCAGCTGTTCGAGCAGGCGGGACGCAACGCTTCGGTTACCGAGCTTTCGGAATGGGTTTCCGCCTGGTCGGAGGAGGAGCTCGCGGCGATGGAGCAGGACTTTCCGGACATCCGGGAGGACTGGGACGAGGTCTACGGCGACCGGGTCAATCAGATTGTTCTGATCGGGAAGGGCTACCGAAGGGATGAGATCGTCCGGCAGCTCGATGCCTGCTTGAACTGAGGCCGGGTTTGCTTAATAGTTTAAAATAGCTGGCAGCATAGCTAAGCCATTCGCAATTTACTGAAACAAAAATGATTGCTATGAATTTGAAGTGGCATTTCAGCGGATTACGAATAAAAGCTTGTCAAACAGGCCGTTATGTCTGGGCTGCTGCCAAAATAGAAGCTGGGAGAGAAAGTGGAAACGAGACAGGGCTATACGGAAGAAGTCGAAATCGATATCAAGCAGATGCTGATCTACTGCATAGAGGGGGCGTGGCGCATCCTGCTCGCGGGTCTGCTCTGCCTGCTTTTGCTGGGCGGATATAAATTTGTGAAGAGCTTTTCAGCGTACCGCAGCCTGCAGGGCATGGTGCAGACCAAACTGAAATCCGAGGGTACGGATGCCGAGCTGTACGAGCTCCAGAGGGAGAGCTATCTTTCCCAGATAGAAAATCTGAAGGAGCAGCTGCGGCAGAGGACGGAGTATCGGGAGGAGTCGCCGCTGATGAGGCTGAATGCGGACGATTTCTATGAGGCGCGGCTTTCATGGTTCGTGACGACCAATTATCAGATCGATCCGGATAAGACCTTTCAGAATCCGGACAGGACAGCAAGCGTCCTGAAGAGCTATCAGTCCCTTCTGGCAAGCGGAGAATTCTACAGGTATGTCCATGAGAGGGTTTCTGCAAAGATTCCGGAGAAGTATCTGCAGGAGCTGATTGAGAGCGATGCGGACGAGCAGTATGGGCTCCTGCGGCTCTCTATCTTCGGCGGGGAGGAGAAGCTGGTCACGGAGATCATGCAGGCTGCGGAGCAATTTCTGGATGAGAGGAAGGCGCCGATCGCAGAGGTTGTGGCGGCGCATGAGATCAGCTGTCTGAGTGCGGAGGTATTCAGATCCTGGGATGCAGATTCGGAGGATGTGCTGCCTGTGCAGGCATCGCTGTCGGAACGGAAGGAAAGCATCCGGCAGAAGCAGATGCAGGTCGAAACAGGTATTTACGAGCTTCAGACGCAGATCGTGGAGCTCCGGCGGCAGTATGATGCGCTGCAGGCGCCGGAGAAGTTCGTGACATTGACAGCTGTCGGGAAGTCTTCGCTGAAATTCGGGCTGCTTGGATTCCTGCTGGGGGCTTTCCTTGCGGCAGGATATCGTGCGCTCCGTTTCCTGCTCACGAACCCGCTCGTGGAGGAGGGAGAGGTTATGCGCAGGCTGGGGATCGTGGTACTGGGGTCGAAGCGCCGTTATCCGGCGCAGGGCATCCTGAACCGGATCAATGCTGCACTTTCCGGAGATGAGGCGCGGCAGCGCACGGAGGAGGAGACCTGCGGCTTCGCAGCGGAGAATCTTCGATCGCTTCTGGAAATCAGCCCGGAGGCAGAGGCGTCCGGTATCCTGCTGCTGGGAACAGACGAAGCGCTGGTAAAGGATGTGTATGAAAAGATAAATGCAGGCTGGGAGGGAGAGAAGCTCGGCTTCACCGGCAATATTCTGTACAGCACGGCTGCAGTGGAGCGATTAAGAGACTATAGAAGGGTCGTGCTGGTGGAGGAAAAGGGGAAGCTCCCCTTCGAGAAGCTTCAGCGGGAATGCGAGAAGCTTCGTCTCCTGCAAAAGGAAATCTGCGGGATCATGCTGTTGTAAGGGGACTCCGGCAGAGGAGGACTCTTTAAACGGCAGGGAGGACTCGAGACGTCCGCCGGCGATTTGCCTTAGGAGTGGCAGGAAATGAGGAAAGAGGAAACCGCACCGATATCTGTCCTGATGAGCGTATATGAGGGGGAAAGCCCTGCGTATCTACGTCAGGCACTGGAGAGCATCTATCGTCAGACGCTTCCTGCGGACGAGGTCGTTCTCGTAGAGGATGGTCCCTTGCCGGAGGCCCTTGTGGATGTGCTGTCGGCTTATCCGGTAAAGACAGTGAAGCTGAGCGCGAATCAGGGGCTGGGCATTGCCCTTGGCGAGGGGATGAAGCATTGCAGGAATGCATGGGTTGCCCGGATGGACAGCGATGATATCATGGTTCCCGAGCGAATGCGGTTACAGTGGGAATACATACGCCTGCATCCGGAAGTCAGCGCATGTGGCGGCAATATTCGGGAATTCGTATCGGATCCGAAAAAAAACAGGCTGAAGCGTATGCCCGTATCGCACGAAAGCCTGTATCAGTATGGCAAATACAGAAATCCGATAAACCACATGACGGTCGTATTTCGGAAGCGGGATGTCATGCAGTGCGGAGGCTATCGGGATGTGCGGGGACTGGAGGATTATGATCTGTGGATCAGGATGCTGGCAGGAGGCTATAAACTATGCAACATGGATGAGGTTCTGGTCTATGCCCGCATGGGAGGCAATTTCTCGGCCCGGCGCGGAGGATGGGGCTATTTCTGCAGATATCTGGGACTGCGAAGAGAGCAGCATGCGTTGGGCTGCACCAACAAAGCGGAGTGCATGCTTGGCATCGCTCTGACCTTTGCGATGACACTTTCCCCCGGCTTTATCAGAGCATATCTGTATTCCGGACTGAGAGAGGGGAAATGAGGAACGGATCGGGATGCCGGAGCGGTCTTCCGGGGAATGCCGTTTTTTGAATGCATTCATAAAACGTAAGGGAGGGGGAGCCGGCGGCTCCCCCTCCTCATTTACCCAAGATCCACCGGGTGCATCTTCCCGTTCCGGAGCATGGAGAACTGATCCATCGGATAGTTCTTCAGATTTTCCAGCACCTTACGACCGTCTGCCTCGTCGAGGAGGGATTGACGCGCCCGCTTGATCTCGATCTCCGTCTTATGCTTGGACGGGCCGCCGACGCAGCCGCCGTCACAGACCATACCCTCGATGAAGTCCTCCGGGAGCTTGCCCATCTTCAGCAGGGAGAGGGCAGTGACGCATTCCTTGCCGCCGGAGCAGGCGCGCAGCTTGATGCCGGTGGTATCCTCGCCCCGCTCCTTCATGCATTCCATCACGGCGTTGGCGACTCCGCCGGAGGAGGCGAAGCTCTTGCCCCAGATTGAGGATTCCTGATAGCTGTCCACGACCGGCTGGAGCTCGACATCTCTGGAACGGAGCATGGTGGTCATCTCACCGAAGGTCATGACATAGTCGGCGTTGCCCTCGATATGGAGCTCCTGCGACTCGGACTTCTTTGCCATGCAGGGGCCGATAAAGACGGTGATACAGCCCGGGTGTGTCGCCTTCAGATAACGGGATACCGCGCACATCGGGGAGACGGTTTCGGACATATTCTCGGCGAACTGCTCCGGGAAGTGGCGCTGCAGCAGGTTGATAAAGGCAGGACAGCAGGAGGTGGTCATCTTCTTGCCTTCTGCCCGTGCCTCCGACCACTCTGCAGATTCCCATGCCGCCGTCATGTCTCCGCCGAGCCCGACCTCGACCATATCGGCGAAGCCGACCTTTTTCAGCGCTGCCTTGACGGCTGCCATCGTGATGTCCTTCCCGAACTGCCCCTCGGTTGCAGGCGCGCACATCGCGATGACCTCCCTGCCCGCCTTGATATGGCGGATGATGTCGAGGACATAAACCTTCGAGGCGATGGCGCCGAACGGACAGGAATGGATGCACTGTCCGCAGCGAATGCACTTCTGCTCGTCGATGATACAGAGACCGTTCTCGTCATAGCTGATCGCATTGACGGGGCAGGGCTTGCGGCATGGGCGGACGAGGTGAGCGATGGCGCCGTAGGGACAGGCGTTGGC
This sequence comes from Oribacterium sp. oral taxon 102, assembly GCF_013394775.1. NCBI lineage: Bacteria > Bacillati > Bacillota > Clostridia > Lachnospirales > Lachnospiraceae > Oribacterium > Oribacterium sp. oral taxon 102. Next base: position 2,161,556 of record NZ_JABXYT010000001.1, on the reverse strand, counting down.
GCACATTCCGCATTCCTTGCATTTGTTCGGATCGATGTGGGCGCGGTGCTCCCCCATGCTGATCGCGCCGAACTTACAGCTGTTCTGGCATGCCTTTCCGAGGCAGAGGCGGCAGTTGTCCGTCACGGTGTAGGAGGACAGCGGACATTCCTCGCAGGCGGGATCGATGACTTGAATGATATTTCCGGAGGGCTTGTCCGGATGCGCATCCTCGTTGCAGGCGAGACGGATTCTCCATTTCAGAATCTCCCGCTCCTTGTAAACGCAGCAGCGGAAGCTGGGATGCGGCCCCGGAGAGATCTGAAAGGCAAGCTCCTCCTTTGTCTGCTCGTTCAGATTCCCTGCCCATTCCAGTCTGGCGAGGCCCTCGATGACCTGATGCTTCAGCGCGATCGCGCCCTTATCGTTGGTTACCATAAAATCTCCCTCCGGGGTCCTGATCCCCTGACGCAAGCCAAAGTGTTTTCTTTCAGAGTATAGCATAGAATCCGCCGGGAAACGATAAAACATTGTCAATGTTTTGGATGAAATTCAGTACATATTGCAGGGTATTTTATGATATACTTGAAAAAATTATGCAATGAAAGTAAGGTGAGGAAATGGCGTTTTTCGATAAACTTTTAGGGCAGGAGAGGAAGGAAGAGAAGGGGGAGGGAGCGTCTCCCGCTGCGGCTGTCTCCCGCCGTATCCTGCTGAAAAATGCGGAGGGCGCGGAGCTTGCAAAGCTGTCCGGCGAGGAGAAGGTTGAACTGCTTGTTTCGAGAGCGGACAACAACATCCGTATCGTGAAGCGGCGGGCGGAGGAAAAGCCGGAGACGATCGTGACCTTCCTCTATCCGGACAATTCCGTGATCCGGAAGGAGCTGACGGATATGCTGGGGCTGGTGATCATTGACATCCGTACCGCGCAGCGGCGGGGAGAGGATATCGAGATTCCGGTGAACCGCTATGATCTCTTCATGTATATGAAGCATCGCCCGATGGTGGACGTGGATATGGAAAAGCTGGAGGAGGAGCTCTGCCGGGAGAAGCCGGAAAAGACGGGGCCGATGCAGCAGGAGTTTCTCGACGCTGTGAGCCGGAACTGCCAGGTGGAGATCTTCTATACGAGGAATACGCTCGTGGAGGATACTGCCGTCCGGGTGCTCAAGCAGGGCTTCCGTATGAACAAGCAGGTTCGCTTCCATGATATGACCGTGCCGGAGCGTTATGTGGTGTTCTGGACGGATCTGCGGATCCAGAAGCTCATCCGGGAGAATCCCAATGTCCCGATGATCGGTGTGGGGATCGTCGGAAGGAAGCCGAAGTACGGGCTGGATCTGAGCAGCACGAAGCAGAGTTCCGCCCTCCGCAAGGCATCGGCGCTGGTACGGCATCCGATGAATATTCGGGAGGAGATGATCGATGCGCAGGAGCTCCGCAATGCCGCCGGGGTCTGGGATACCGCGGTGAACCGCAGCAAGGGCGAGGACTTCATTCGGAAGTTTATGCTGGAGCTGGCAGTGGAGGAGGCATCCTACCGGATGCCGACAGAGGCGGCGCAGCGGATTGCGGACTATGTCCGGCGCAGCGGCTACAATGAGGGACGCGAGTTGGATACTCTTCGCGTAGAGCGGATCGACCGTAAGATGCTGCTGAATCTCCTGCACGACGCGGAGAAGGGCTTCGCGGCAGAGTCTCCGGAGGGCTTCGTCTGCTATCGGGATATCACGAATGATCTCGTGGAGCGCTTCGGCTGGAGGGATCAGGGGAATGGCTGGGTGAGCTCTCCGAAGGATGTGAAGCCGGAGATCCTTCGGAAGGAGACGGCGCTGGTGCTGATGGAATGCAGATATATCCGTTCGATGCGGGAGCTGCTGCTTCGGAACCGGCAGAAGCCGATCGCGGAGGCCTATCAGTCGATACAGAATTTCGTGCTGGAGAACCGGAAGGCAGGGATCGATGAGGAAATGCAGATCGCGCTTTTGAAGCAGATCGAGGGAATAGAGGAGAATTCCTACGGGATGTCTCTGGAGAACATGATTCATGATGTCCTGTCCGACGAGGATCTGAGCTATACGACATTTGCGAGAAAGAAGGAGAAGTAAGATGAGCGCACACAAGGATGAGAGATGGTTTCCCTATGATTGTGCCGAGGCGGAGTCCGGCGGGGAGGGCGTGGAGAAGCGTGTGCTCGCCTATTCGAAGGATCTGATGGTGGTGGAGAACAGCTTCGAGAAGGGGGCGGTCGGGAAGCTGCATCACCATCCGCATACACAGATCACCTATGTGAAGAGCGGTGTCTTCGAGTTCACGATCGGAGAGGAGAAGCGGATCGTGCGGGAGGGGGATACCCTGCTGAAGACCGACGGCGTGGAGCATGGCTGCGTCTGCCTCGAGGCGGGACAGCTTCTGGACATTTTCACGCCGTACCGCGAGGACTTCGTAGAGGATTGAGAAAGTGCCGGCAGCTGTCGGCGGGATTTGAGGAGAAAACATAATTATGAAAGAAAAGAGCAACCGGCTGCTGTCGCTCTCTGCAATCGGGCTCGTGATCCTGTTTCTGATTGCCGCGCGATTTCTGACGACGGCGGAGAGCGTGCGGCAGAGCTTCTGGGCGCTGGTGCCGCCGATCGTCGCGATCACGCTTGCCCTCATTACCAAGGAGGTCTACAGCTCCCTGTTTCTGGGGATCGTGACGGGAGGGCTGCTGTATTCCGGCTACAGCTTCGAGGGGACACTGAACCATGTATTCGTGGATGGCGTGATTTCCGTCCTGTCCGACAGATGGAATGTCGGCATACTCTGCTTTCTGGTGACGCTCGGCGCCATGGTGCAGCTGATGAACCGTGCGGGCGGCTCTGCCGCCTTTGGGAAGTGGGCGGGGAAGCATATCCGCACCCGTGCCGGTGCGCAGATCGCGACGATTCTTCTGGGCTGTCTGATCTTCATCGATGACTATTTCAACTGCCTGACGGTGGGCTCGGTCATGCGTTCGGTCACGGATCAGCACAGGATCAGCCGCGCGAAGCTTGCCTACCTGATCGACGCGACGGCTGCGCCGGTCTGCATTATTGCACCGATTTCTTCCTGGGCGGCGGCAGTTTCCGGCTTCGTGGAGGGGGAGAACGGCATGAGCCTCTTCCTGCAGACGATCCCATTCAACTTCTATGCGGTCTTTACCATCGCCATGATGCTGTTTCTCGTCGCATTCAGGCTGGATTACGGACCGATGGCGCTGCATGAGAGGAATGCTGTAGAGAAGGAAGACCTGTTCACGACGGAGGAGCGTGCCGGAGATGAGAGTCTGGAGCGGCCGTTACGGCAGAAGCCGGGGGAGGTCATCGATATGCTGGTGCCGATCCTCTCGCTGGTCCTCTGCTGTGTCGTCGGCATGATCTATACCGGCGACTTCTTCAGCGGGGAGAGCTTCATCGATGCCTTCGCAGCCTCCAATGCCTCGACCGGATTGGTGCTGGGCTCCTTCGTGTCACTGGTGATCACGCTGGCATTCTATATGCTCCGCAATGTGCTTTCCTTCAACCAGTGCATGGATTGTCTGCCGGAGGGCTTCCGGCAGATGGTGCCTGCCATCCTGATCCTGACCTTCGCCTGGTCGCTGAAGGCAATGACGGACAGCCTCGGCGCGAAGGAGTATGTTGCGGCGGCGGTGAAGAGCTCCGCGACCGGTGTGCTCAGCCTCCTGCCGTTCCTCATTTTTCTGATTGCGGTCGGACTCGCCTTCGCGACCGGTACCTCCTGGGGTACCTTCGGCATTCTGATTCCGATCGTGGTGGCGGTGTTTCAGGGCACGAATCATGTGATGCTGATCATGTCCATGTCGGCGTGCATGGCGGGCGCGGTCTGCGGCGATCACTGCTCCCCGATCTCGGACACGACGATCATGTCCAGCGCCGGCGCAGAGTGTGTGCATCTGAATCATGTTTATACGCAGCTTCCGTATGTGTTGACGGCAGCGGCGGTTTCCGCGCTGGCCTACCTTTTATCCGGCGTTCTCGCGGTCAGCGGCATCACGGACAATCCGTTCGTATCGCTCTTCGGCGGGCTCGCGGTTCTGGGACTCGTGCTGCTGGGGATCCGCGGCGGAGCCGGGACGAAGGCGGAATAGCGCTGGTTGAAGAAGCGGAAGTCCGCCCGGAAAGCGTTGACGGGATCGGCAGGGGGGCGCACTGATAGTACAGCCCTCTGCGGATCCCGTTTTCGCCGAAAGGCGGTGCCTTCCGTTTCAGCACTTGACAAGCTTATCAAAAACCATTAAGATGTAGGTAAAAATGTAAGCGCTTACAGAGCGGCGCGCCGAGTGGAAAGGATGGATTTGAGATGGAGAAGCTGAATTATGAGGTGCTGGAGAAGGCGGGCTATCAGGGCTATATTCTGAAGGATGCGCCGGTTCGGGTGATGCAGTTCGGAGAGGGCAATTTTCTCCGCGCCTTCGTGGACTATTGGTTTGACATGGCAAATGAGAGGGCTGGCTGGAACGGCAAGATCTCGCTGGTACAGCCGATCGCACAGGGGCTGACGGACTATGTCAATGCGCAGGAGGGACTCTATACGCTGTATCTGCGCGGCTCCGAGGGCGGAGAACGCGTGGATCGAAAACGTGTGATCTCTTCGGTGAAGGACTGTCTGAATCCGTATACCGCGGAGGGCTTCGCGGCGATGCTGGAGCTCGCGAAGTCGGATACGCTGGAGTACATCGTATCCAATACGACAGAGGCAGGAATTGTCTACGATCCGGAGACTGGCTTTAACCAGACACCGCCGCAGTCCTTCCCCGGTAAGCTGACGAGGGTGCTCTATGAGCGGTTCCGGGCAGGGAAGCCGGGCGTAGTGGTGCTCTCCTGCGAGCTGATCGATAATAATGGCAGGGAATTAAAGAAGGTCGTGGAGCGTCACATCGCGGAGTGGGGGCTTGGAGAGGATTTTGCTGCCTGGGTGGAGAAGGAAAATCTTTTCTGCTCTACGCTGGTGGATCGGATCGTGCCGGGACGGATCCGGGATCAGGAGGAGCTCAAGCGGCTGGATAGCCTGAACGGCTATACCGATCCGCTGACGGATGTCGGAGAGGTTTTCGGCGTCTGGTACATCGAGGGACCGGCAGAGCTTGCAGATCGGCTTCCCTTCAAGCGTGCCGGACTCAATGTCCATGTCGTGCCGGAGGTAGCACCCTATAAGAAGAGAAAGGTTCGTATCCTGAACGGCGCACATACCGGCTTCGTGCTCGGCGCTTACCTTGCCGGCTTCGATATCGTACGGGACTGCATGCATGATACGGTTGTGCGTGCTTATATGAACAAGATGCTGAAGGAGGAGATCATCCCGATTCTTCCGCTGGACAGGGAGGACTGCGAGCAGTTTGCGGCAGCGGTGGAGGATCGCTTCAATAATCCGTTTGTGGATCATCAGCTTCTGTCCATCTCGCTGAATTCTACCTCCAAGTGGAGAGCAAGAAATATGCCGTCCCTTCTCGAGTATGTCGAGAAGTTCGGGAAGCTTCCGGTGGTGCTGACGATGAGCCTTGCTGCCTATATCGCCTTCTATTCCGACGAGCTGCTGCGCCGTGAGGAAGACGGGCTGATCGCCCGGAGAGCGGCGGGCAATGAGTACAAGATTCAGGATGACGCTTTCGTGCTCGACTTCTATTTCGCGCACAGAGCGGATTCTATAGAGGCGCTGGTGAAGGCGGTGCTTCAGAATACGGAGTTCTGGGGACAGGACCTCACGGAGATTGCGGGACTCGAGGCTGCGACGGTGAAGAACCTGGCGAAGATCCGTGCGGAGGGCGCGAGAGCGGCATACGAGAGCGTCCTATAAGGCGGCGGCGCGGAGCCCTGCACAGGGCTTCCTCCGCGCGCAGAGGCAGCAGAGAGGGAGAGCAATGGCGAAGTTTGTACATATCAATAAAGAGGACAATGTAGCGGTAGCGATCGAACCGATCCCGAAGGGAACGATACTGGAGATATCGGGCAGAAGCCTTACGGCGGCGGAGGATATCCCGCAGGGACACAAGATTGCTCTCGAGCCGATCCCGAAGGGCGGGCAGGTGCTGAAGTACGGCTATACGATCGGGCACGCGACGGAGGATATCCGCACCGGACAATGGGTGCATACGCATGACATGGCGACCAATCTCTCCGGAGAGGTGGAGTATGTTTATGCGCCATCGCATCCGACGCTTCCGGTGCATTCTGCGGAGAGCTTCGAGGGGTATCTTCGTCCGGACGGCAGGGCAGCGGTTCGGAACGAGCTCTGGATCATCCCGACGGTGGGCTGTGTCAATGACATCGCGAAGCATCTGGTTTCCGAGAATCAGGATCTGGTGCAGGGCAGCATCGACGGGCTCTATACCTTTACGCATCCCTTCGGCTGCTCGCAGACCGGAGAGGATCATGCACAGACCCGGAAGCTGCTGGCAGATCTGGTTCGCCATCCGAATGCAGGCGGCGTACTGGTGCTTTCCCTCGGCTGCGAGAATCTGACGCATGAGCAGTTCCTCACGGAGCTGGGCGCTTATGATGCGTCGCGTGTGAAATTCCTGAGCTGTCAGGAGGTGGAGGACGAGCTCGCGGCGGGACGGGAGCTGCTCGAGCAGCTCGCACAGTATGCGGGACAGTTCCGGCGGCAGACGCTCGGGATGGACAAGCTGGTGATCGGAATGAAGTGCGGCGGCTCGGACGGGCTGTCCGGCATCACTGCCAATCCTACCGTCGGGCGCTTCTCGGATATGCTGGTCTCGCAGGGCGGGACGACGGTCCTGACCGAGGTGCCGGAGATGTTCGGCGCGGAGGGAATGCTGCTGCCGCGCTGTGAGAGCCGGGAGGTGTTTGAGAAGGCAGACCGGATGCTGAATGGCTTCAAGAATTATTTTATCAGCCATAACGAGGTGGTCTATGACAACCCGAGCCCGGGCAACAAGCAGGGCGGGATCACGACCCTCGAGGACAAGTCCTGCGGCTGCGTGCAGAAGGGCGGCAGAGCACCGATCGTGGATGTGCTCTCCTATGCGGAGCCGGTGAAGAAGAGAGGGCTGAACCTGCTCTACGGACCGGGGAACGACCTTGTGTCCGCGACGAATCTGACCGCGGCGGGCTGTCACCTGATCCTGTTCACGACAGGACGCGGCACGCCGTTCGGCGCACCTGCGCCGACGATGAAGCTGGCGACGAACGACCGCCTCGCGGAGAAGAAGAAAAACTGGATTGATTTCAATGCCGGGCCGGTCGCCTCCGAGGGAGAGAGCATCGACCATGCGGCGCGGCGGCTCTTCGATATGGTGAAGGAGGTCGCCTCCGGGAAGAAGACGAGGAGCGAGGAGAACGGCTTCCGGGAAATCTCGATCTTTAAGGACGGCGTAGTGCTTTAAACGAGTAAGCGTATTTCATCAGCGTTTCCTTAGCGGAACTGTTACGAAATAAGAAAGGCGAGAAGCAATCACGGGAGAAGAAAGGAGAGGGATGCAGGTCGTTTATGCCTGCATCCCTCTCCTTTCTTATAGACTTTGATTGCTGTGCGTGAGTGGGAATTTTGCTGCTTCCCATCCCCAAAACGAGCCTGCATTTCCGCCCGTGTCAGCGTTCAGCGGAGGGAGAGCCGCATATCATGCCAGCTTTCACCGCCCCAGCGGGAGTCTCCGATGCCGAGATCCTCGAAGCCGAAGCCTTCATAGAACGTGACGAGATGTGTATGACAGGTGAGAACCAGCGCCTCCCTGCCGCGCGCCTTTTCCCGTTCGATATAGCGATCCATCAGTGCGGTCGCGAGACCGTGGTGGCGGTATTCCGGCGAGACATTCAGTCCGAGGAGGTAGACGGTCTTCCCGGCGGGCTCGTGCAGCGCGGCATCCATGAAGAATTCGTCGCGGAAACGAGGCTCGTCGGAGCAGATTCCGCAGAGGAAGCCCGCGAGCTTCGGATTGACCTGGTCACAGGCGACGAAGAAGTTTTCGGACGCTTTCTCGATCCGCTGCCGGAGCTGCTCCGAAGTACACGCTTCGTTCGGCGGGAAGCAGACTTTTTCAAGCGCCGTGAGCTCCTCCCATTCAGAGAGCTTTGCATTACGGAATTCGAATCGGTCAAAATGAAAACGCATGGCGGGGAAGGGCTCCTTTCTCAATGGGCGGCAGGGGATTTCCCCCTGCCGCGGAAACGTTAAGGCATCCATGCCCCTCCTGCGGGGCATGGATGCCTGAGGTTATATATATATGGCATCACGCCTATGGATTAAATCAGCGCGACCTCAGTCTGTCTCTTCTGTGGAAACAGAAGCCGCTGCATTGCTATCGGTGCGCTTTTGAAAAGCGTCGAAGTCCTCGCTGCTGGTGCTTCCCTTGATGGGACCGGAGGTTTTTTGTGTGAGATCCGGGTTTTTGCCCTTTACGGCATGGATCTGATTTAACGGCTTCTTCGGACGCGTCTTCTTCGTGGAGGAAGCAGTGCTGCTCGTCGCACTCGATGCGGCGGTACTTCCCGAAACAGTCTGAACTACGCCGTCCTTGATCCACTGCCCGTCTGCATTTACGGTATAGCCGTCCGGTGTCGTGGCAGAGGAGAGCATCCAGCCCTCGGCATCGAAGTAGTACCATTTTCCATCAATGACCTGCCAGCCGCTCCTGGTATAGCTGCCGTCGGCATTCTCATACCACCATCTCTTGCCGGCATCGTCCTGCTTCCATGCGGCAAACGCCGGAAGCGTGCCGGAAACGGTCAAGAGTCCGAGCATTGCAGCCATAACGATAGATTTCTTCATAAATATACCTCTCAATTTTAAAATCCTCTCGACAAGCTGCAATGCAGCCGATCAACTGCCTATAGTGTAAACGGATTTCCCGACCGTGACAAGGTCTGTATCTTAGAAAATAGGGTCGAAAAATTTAAGATCCTTACATTCCCCGCGAAAAAAGACATAGCAGCATGGTATAATATGATCTGAGAAAACATCAAACAGTTTAAGAGGGAGAGAGTATGGCGAAAAATCTACTGGCAGCACAATCCGGAGGGCCGACTGCGGCAATCAACGCGACGCTTGCAGGCATCATAGAGCAGGCAGACGCTATGGAGGGGATTGACAGGATCTACGGCGCACGCTACGGTATTCAGGGCGTGCTGTCTGAGCGATTTCTCGATTTGGGAGAGCGTCTCCGGACGCTGGGCGCTTCGGAGTTTGGGGAAGAACAGGAGAAGCGGCGTTGGGAAAGAATGCTGAACCGCCTGAGCACGACACCTGCGGCGGCGCTGGGCTCCTGCCGATATAAGCTGAAGGATCCGGCGGAGGACAGCTCGGAATTCGAAGCGCTGTTCCGGATCTTTCGGAAGTATGAGATAGCATACTTTGTATACATTGGCGGCAATGATTCGATGGATACCGTCGCGAAGCTTTCCCGCTTCCTCGCGGAGAGGGGAGAAAGCGGCATTACCGTAGTGGGCGCGCCGAAAACCATTGATAACGATCTCTTCGGGATCGATCACTGCCCGGGCTTCGGCTCCGCGGCGAAGTATATTGTCTCTTCGCTTTCCGAGCTGGAGCGGGAGCTCTTGGTATATGATACCGACTATGTGATCCTCGTGGAAATGATGGGGCGGAATGCCGGCTGGCTGACAGCGGCGGCGGCGCTTTGCGAGGGCAGAAATTCGGAGATCCCTTATCTTCTCTATTTGCAGGAGAGAGCATTCTGCCTTGATCGCTTCCTCACGGATGTACGGGACAGGCTCAGGGAACATCGGCAGGTGATCGTCGCCGTTTCGGAGGGCATACGGGATGAGAACGGCATCATGCTCTGTGATTATGACGGTGTGGATGGCGGGCTCGATGCATTCGGACACCGGATCGCGTCCGGTGCGGCGCGGGTGCTGGAGCGGGCGGTACAGCGGGAGATCGGCTGCAAGGTACGCTCGATCGAGCTGAATCTTCTGCAAAGATGCGCGGGGCATATCCTCTCGGCGACCGATGTCGAGGAGTCGCGGGAGCTGGGGCGAAATGCGGTGCGGCTCGCTCTCAGGGGGAGAAACGGCGTGATGTCCTCCCTCCGGCGGCTGCCGGGGCCGGACTACGCCGTGGAGTACTTTCCCGTGGAAATCACGGAGATCGCGAATCGGGAGAGGAAGGTTCCGGATGCGTGGATCAACGCGGCAGGAAATAACGTCACACCGGAATGCAGGGCATATCTTCGCCCGCTGATCCGGGGAGAGCAGAGCTGTGCATTCGAGGACGGCATCCCGAAGTATGTCGTCCTGTTCTGAGGAGATGCCGGAATGTCCGCTCATGCAGGCATGGCGCCCATTCCGGCATCTGACAGGGACTTATACAATAAAGCCATGATGGAGGAAGGGATGGAGAAGCGGTACGGTGAGGGATATCGGCATAGAGAGGATGTAAAGAACAGCGTGGGCAGGCTGCTTTTTGTGGGAATCTCTGCTCTCATCCAGCTCCTGTGGTTTGCCTTTATCATCCTGCGGCTGAGCGAGAGCTACCTCTGGGTATCCGCCGTGCTTCGCATCCTGACGATAGCAGCTGTTCTCCGGATCTTCGGCAGACATACGAACGCGACGATCAAGCTGAGCTGGATTGTCTTCATTATGGCGACGCCGATTCTGGGGCTGGTCTTTTATTTGCTGAGCTACCGCTCCAACTTTGTCAATACAATGTCGAAGCGGTTCCGGAAACTGGACAGCCTGCTCCTTTCGAAGCTTCCGGATACGTCGGCACTCGTAGAGAGGCTGCGCTGCGAAAATCCCGGGGTGGGAAATCAGGCGTACTTTTTGCAGAGGAGCGCAGGCTTCCCGCTCTATCAGGATACAGATGTGGCGTATTACAGCGACGCGAGACAGGGGCTGGAGGCGCAGAAGGAGGCGCTTCGTCATGCCGAGCGCTTCATTTTTATGGAATATCATGCCATTGAGGACAGAGAGGCGTTCGGAGAGCTTCGGGAGATTCTCACGGAGAGGGCACGCGCCGGCGTAGAGGTGCGGATATTCTACGATGAGGTAGGCTCGGTCGGCTTCCTGACGCGGGGCTTCATTCGGGAAATGGAGAGTTATGGGATACGCTGCCGCGTGTTCAATCCGATCATGCCGCTCGTAAATCTGTTTATGAACAACCGCGACCACCGGAAGATTACGGTGATTGACGGCAGGATCAGCTTCACCGGAGGCTATAATCTCGCGGATGAATACTTTAATCTGACCCATCCCTACGGCATATGGAAGGACAGCGGCATCCGCATGGAGGGGGCGGCGGTTCGCACCATGACGATGCTTTTCCTCGAGATGTGGAATGCGATGGATCGAAGCGGCATGGAGGACGTTTCGAAGTATCTGGACGATACGGAGGGGGATGCGGAGAGAAGAGGATTTACGGCAAAGGAAAGGGATGCCTATATTCTTCCCTATGCGGATACGCCGCTGGATGAGCTGCATACCGGAGAGGATGTGTATCTGAATGTCCTGAAGAATGCGAAATATTATGTATATATCATCACGCCGTATCTGATTCCTACGGACGACATGGTTCGCGAGCTGACGCTCGCGGCACGGCGGGGTGTGGATGTCCGCATTCTCACGCCCGGCATCCCGGACAAGCCGCTGATCTATGGGATGACGCGCTCCTATTACGGGGCGCTCGCGCGGGAGGGCGTCCGCCTGTTCGAGTATACGCCGGGCTTCTGCCACGCGAAGCAGGTGGTTGCGGATGGGGAGCTCGCCGTGATCGGGACGATCAATTTCGACTATCGCTCCCTCTACCATCACTTCGAGAATGCGGTGCTGCTCTATCGCTATGCCTGTATAGCGGAGATGCGGGAGGACTTCCTGCATTGCCTCGAGGAGTCCGGAGAGGTCACCGCGCGCTATCGTGACGGAAGATCCGCCGTGCTTCGCATCGGACAGTGCGTGCTGCGTCTCTTTGCTCCGCTTTTGTGACGCATTGCACTGCCTGTTCAGCCCCGGCGGTTGCTCCTCCAGATCAGATACAGTCCGCGGAGCAGGAGCTGCTCGTCAATCCGGATCGGATGCGTGCAGTAGGGACATACGGAGGCTGCCAGTCCGCCGGTGGCGACAATGCTGGCAACGCCGTCAAGCTCTGCCTCGAAGCGGTGCAGGATGCCGTCGAGCGCGCCGGCAGCGCCATAGAGGAGCCCTGCACGGATGGCATCGCCGGTAGCGGTGGCGATCAGCTTTCTGGGCGGCGCGAGATCGACCGATGGCAGCAGGGAGGTATTTCCGGCGAGCGCATTCATCGAGATCCGGACACCCGGCATGATGACTCCGCCGATATAGCTGCCCTCCCGATCCACGACGGTCACGGTGGTGGCGGTTCCCATATCGATAATGATGGCAGGCAGCGGGAAGAGCTGCTTCGCGGCGACCGCGGTCGCGACGAGATCCGAGGCAATGCTGCCGGGATCGTCGATCCGGATCCGAAGTCCTGTCCGGATACCGGCGCCGACGACGAGACTGTCCCTGCCGGTCAGCAGCCGGAGCGCCTTGCGGAGCGTTTCTGTTAGACCGGGGACGACAGAGGAGAGGATCGCCCCTTCGAAGCGTGGCTCCTCCGGACCGAGGAGCCGCAGGATCCGGTCAATGTCGGATGCGTATTCGAAATGACTTTTGTTCCGGTTGCTTTCTATGCGGAATTCCCGCACGATCGTCCCCTGCTCGTCGATACAGCCAAGCACGGTCTGGGTATTGCCGCAGTCTGCTGCTAAGATCATAGTGTCCTCTTTCCTTGCAGAAGCTTTCTTAGGAGCTTCTGAGCTTCCATCGTTTCTGTTTCAGCGAATGACTTACTTGAACGGTTACCATTATATACCAGTCCTGCCGCCCGCGAAAAGGGCTTTTGGAGAAGCTTGCGCGACGCAGACAAATTGGGTATGATAAGATCGGCAAGGGGCAGAAAGGATGGCGGCATGAGCAGGGAAAGCGGGAAAAACGGCAGAGCTGCGGAGGCGGTGCTTCCGTTTCGGATTCATGAGTCCGTGAGCATAGACGGGAACCGGCTGACGCTCCCTCTGAGCTGGAGTGAGGAGGTCGAGCTTCTCTACTTTAAGAGCGGGCGCTTTCGCGTAATGGTAGAGCTTTCGGAATATGAGATTTCGGAGGAATGTATCTGCTTCGTGAATCCCGGAGAGCTTCGCCGGGTTTCCGCACTTTCGGAGGGGGCGGTAGAATATTCCGTTCGCTTCCGTCTGGACTGCCTCCTTTTTCAGCAGGAGGACATCACGGAGACGGCGCTGCTCCGTCCGCTCGCTGCCGGTAAGCTCAGCTTTCCCCGGTTTATCGGGGTTTCCGACCTCGGAAACGCGGAGATCCTGTGCTGGACGACGGCGCTTCTGCAACGCTTTCGGAGGCTTGGGGAACGCTGCCCCTCGATCCGAAGCAGCGAGAGGCTGGTGCTCCGCAGCGCATCGGACAGCCTCCTCCTGAAGGCAGAGCTGCTTCGTCTGATCGGGCTGCTGGATTCCTATGGGCTTCTCAGGGAGGCACGGCAGCGGACGGCGGACAGACAGGTTCAGGTCATCAAGCAGACGGTTCTGCATATCCGGGAGAACTACCAGAGACGGATCTATGTGCGGGATCTGGCGGCACTTGTCGGATTGAACGGGCACTACTTCATTCACTTTTTCAAGCGGGTCATGGGAGTGCCGCCGCTGGAATATATCAACCGCTTCCGGGTACAGCAGGCGAAGCGGGAGCTCACCGAGAGCAGAGACAGAGCGTATGAGGTCGCGGCGCGCTGCGGCTTCCACAATATCGGGAATTTCATTCGGGTTTTCCGTGCTGTCACCGGCATGACGCCGAATCGATTCCGGGATTACTGTGCGGAAAGCATGCATCCGCGGGATGCCCGGGGACAGACGGGGGAATGATTTGGGGAAGCAAGCTGAATTACGGAAAAAGAAGGAGAAAAAATGACATATTATTACCCTGCGGTGATTACGAAGAAGGACAACGGGTATCGGGTGGATATTATAGATCTGGAGGACTGCTACGGGGAGGGGGCAGATCTGGATACTGCGCTGGAGGAGGCACGCTATGCGGGTGTGAACTGGCTGCTCGCGGAGCTGGAGGATACGATGGAGTTTCCGGCGCAGACGCATCTTGCGGATCTCCGGCTCGCGGAAAACCAGAGAGGGACGATGCTTGCCCTCCTGATGCCGCGGAATGACGGCTGGGACGAGTAGGAGGACAGGGGAAACCGTGAGCGATACCGGGGAGACAGAGGAGGAGCGTATGGACTACAGAATCGAACGGGACTCGATGGGGGAAATCCGGGTGCCCGCGGATCGCTGCTGGGGCGCGCAGACGGAGCGAAGTCTCGAGAACTTCCGGATCGGGACAGAGAAGATTCCGGAGGAGATGATCTCTGCCTTCGCAATCCTGAAAAAGGCGGCGGCACAGGCGAACCGCAGTCTGGGCAGTCTGGATGACAGGCGTGCCGGATGGATCGAGACGGTCTGCGAGGAGATTCTGGCGGGCAGGCTCGACGGGAATTTCCCGCTCGCGGTCTGGCAGACCGGCAGCGGCACGCAATCCAATATGAATCTGAATGAGGTCATCGCGAACCGCGGCAATGCACTCGCCGGGGAGAAGCTTCTCCATCCGAACGACCACGTCAATATGTCCCAGAGCTCCAATGACACCTTCCCGACGGCGATGCATATCGCGGCGGTGCTTGGGATCGAACGGCAGCTGCTCCCGGCGATCGGCGGGCTGATCGAGACCTGTCACCGGCTGGAGGAGGAGAACACGGGCATCGTGAAGAGCGGACGCACCCATCTGCAGGATGCAGTTCCGATCTCCTTTTCGCAGGAGATCAGCGGCTGGCGGGGAATGCTGGAGAAGGACAGAGAGATGCTCCGCGCTGCGCTTCCGTATCTTCGGGAGCTGGCGCTCGGCGGCACCGCGGTCGGAACAGGACTTAACGCTCCGAAGGACTTCGGCCGCCTCGCCGCGGAGGCGGTGTCTGTGCTGACCGGCACGAGGTTCGTGACGGCGGAGAACAAGTTTCAGGCGCTGAGCAGCAAGGATGCGCTGGTGTTCGCCCATGGAGCAATGAAGGCGCTGGCGGCGGATCTCATGAAGCTCGCAAACGATGTGCGCTGGCTCGGCAGCGGGCCGCGCTGCGGGCTCGGAGAGCTCTTTCTGCCGGAAAACGAGCCGGGCAGCTCCATCATGCCGGGCAAGGTGAACCCGACCCAGTGCGAGAGCGTGACGATGGTAGCAGTGCAGGTGATGGGCAACGATGCGGCAATCGGCTTCGCCGCCTCGCAGGGAAACTTCCAGCTCAATGTCTTCATGCCGGTGCTGATCTACGATTTCCTCCAGTCACTTCGGCTGCTCACGGATTCGATCCGCTCCTTCGACCGGAATTGTATGCGGGGGATCCGCCCGAACCGGCGGAAAATGGAGGAAAATCTCCGCCGCTCCCTGATGCTGGTTACCGCGCTTTCGCCCTATATCGGCTACGAGAACGCGGCAAGGACGGCGAAGAAGGCGTATCAGGAGGAGATTTCGTTGCGGGAGGCATGCCTCTCTCTCGGCTATCTCACGGCAGAACGCTTCGACGAGGTCTTCCATCCGGAGGAGATGGTCTGAGCGGAAACACAGCCGCAGGCAAATGCCAAGCGAGAATTTTGAAGGCAACACAATTACGCATTGCATCACGGAGGATTCAAGAAGAGCGCCGTATGCAGAAAGCGCTTGCTTTTTTTTTCGCTTCGGGGTATGATTCTTAGGTGCTTCGGGATGTAGCGCAGGTGGTAGCGCGCTTGACTGGGGGTCAAGAGGCCGCAGGTTCAAGTCCTGTCATTCCGATGACGCGAAAAAGCGCGGGTTTTCAGCGAGATAGCGAAAATCCGTGCTTTTCTGATGTTTTGGCGGGATTTTCCGGCAGCTTGGCAGGAACTTCACAGCCCGTTCCCTTGCAGAATGAATAAAATTTTTGTATTCTATAAGACAGAATTCCCATGTGCAAAAACATAGTATACAGAAAAATACAACAGCGATAGAGAACCGGAATTGCACGGAAAGGACAAGAGCATGAAGCTCGTAAGGATGGAATGTCCCAGCTGCCACGGACAGCTGGATGTGAAGGAGGAACAGGGACAGGGGTTTGTGAAGTGCCCTTTCTGCGGTACGATGGTGTATCTGGATGAGGAAAAGCCGGATGTGAACCAGACCATATATATCGACCAGCTCAACATCGGCGGGGAGAAAAAAGAGGAAAAGACCTCTCCGCTTTTGACGCTGGCGGTAAGCATTACGATTGTTCTTATTGCGCTCCTTATGATAGCGGCAGGAGGTCTGTGGCGCCATACGGCGGAGACAGCGAAGGCGAGCTACCGTACCGCGCCGCAGGATCCGGCGGTGCGGGAATTTCTGACGCAGGCATTTGGGCAGTCCTACACGGCGCTTACTGCCGAGCAGCTTGAGCGGGTGCGGTATCTCCGGATCGAGCGGGAGGACAGCGAGGGGCAGTGGGACGATACGGAGAACCACTGGATTTTCATCTGGGCGGAGCAGATCGATGATGCGGGGGCTCCGGTGAATCCCGAACAGATCGAGACAGGCGGGACGAAGGCGATAGAGCTGGAGGATATGCAGATATTCGCCGCTTTGCAGGCGCTTGACATCCATGCAGCGCGGGAGGTTCAGTGGTCGGAGGCTTATTCGGATAGAGATATCCGGGATCTCAAAAATCTTGCGGAGCTTCATTATTTTCAGGGTGGTTATGGATTTCTGATATCGGAATTATCGGAGATCTTTGCCGATCCCTCTCAGATCTATAATCTCGGGGCAATCTATTTTTCCGATAGAGAAGATTTGGAGAGGCTTTCTGCCTTTACGGGGCTTCGGATGCTGTCGCTTTCGCTGGGGGAGAACTGCGGGAAGGATCTTCATTTTCTGAGCGGGATGCAGAATCTGGGCACGCTCTGGCTTTCTTTCGGTACAGATACGGAGTTTGATCTTTCAGCATTGTCCACGCTTTCGAAGCTCAAGAGTCTGTACCTCTCGTCGTACGGCGCGAAGCTGGAGAATATCACGGTGCTGATGGGGCTTCCGCAGCTCGAGCAGCTTCAAACAGAGAATGTGGACGCGCTGAAGGATCTGAGCTTCGTTCGGAATATGCCCAAGCTTCGTGTGCTGGACATCGATGGCAGCCCGCTCCTCGATCTGGAGGGGCTTCGGGACGCCTTGTCACTGCAGGAGCTTCGAATGAAGAGCTGCTATGATTTGAAGGATGTTTCCGCGCTCAGCACGCTGCGCTCTCTGAAGAAGCTGAAAATCTCGGGGGATCTGGAACTTTGATATCCAGCTTCCGGCGCTGCAGGAGCTTTCTTTGCTGGAGGAGGTGGAGATCGAATGCTGGCACCTCGATGCGATCGCCGGGATGCCGTCGATTCGGCGGCTGCAGATCTATGAGACGTGCTTAAGCTACTCGCTGGAGCCGCTTCGGGGCATGCAGGAGCTGAGAGAATTGTATATCCGCAGCTATCACAGCGCGAAGAAAGGGGATCTGGGAGCGGTGCTCGCTGCGCTTCCGGCACTGGAGAAGCTGACCTTCTCCTATGGCTCGCTCATGGACGGAGCCGACTACGCGGATGTCTTCTCCGTTCCGACAGTGAAGGAGTTTGTGATAAAGCCGGACGATGCGTTCTCCAGCTATGTACAGCTTTCTATGAGCCATATCAAGGACAATCCGGTGCTGGAGCGGCTGGATCTCAGTGGGATCGAGATCGAAAATCTGGACAGACCGGACGAGAGACCGCAGCCCTTCGGCGTCTATGCGGAAGAGTTCCTGTCGCATTTCCCGGGGCTGAAAAGTCTCAACGTATCAGGCACAAAGCTGGACAGTCTGGACTTCGTCCGAAATATGCCGGAGCTCGCGGAGCTGGACATCTCCGATAATTATATCACGGATCTGACGCCGCTCGCCGGACTTCCCAATCTGAAGAAGCTCGTGCTCCGCGGCAATCCGGTGCAGAACCCGGACATTCTGCCGGACACGGTGGAGATGATACGATAAACGGAGAAGCCCCTCGCCGGAAAGTGCGTTTTTGTTCTCCTTCGTGATGCCATGAGGCATCTGTTTAGATCTGTGGCTTAACCCGAGCTTCTCCATACTCCTGTAGACAGTTCGCTCACTGGGAATAAATACAACAAAGGATGCGGTAAAACATCAAATTGTTTTACCGCATCCCTGTCTTTCCCTTCAGTGAGAATCTTTCTCTGCCTGTTTATCGTTTTGTTTTATCCTCTCCGCACAGGAGGCAGGCTTCCCTTATTCCTGCTCCTTCCGCTCCAGATTGTCCAGATAGCTTCTGGAACGTTCGGCGGCGAGACGCTCCTTCTGATAGCGGTAGCTCTGCTCCTCTATCTGATGCTCCCGACGGAGCTGCCGGAACAGCAGCGTCTGCGTTCTGTCGAAGAAATCCATGATTTCCGTGCTTACCGTATGCAGATAATGCTCGAAGTGCCGGAGACCTGCGTCGAAATTACCCTCCAGCAGCATGTCCGGAGATACATGCAGTGCGGAGGAAATCAGCAGCAGTGTTTCCAGACTGCACTGTGAGCCGCCATGCTCAATGCGGGAAATGGTATTTACATTCGCGCCGATCGCTTCCGCGAGATCCTCCTGCCGCAAGTGCCTGTGTTTTCTGAACTTTCGGACATTCTTGCCCAGCTTTACCGGATCCCAGCTTTTCCTCTTATTCTGTGCTTCCATAGGTTTCCTCCATCTCATTCTGCCTCAAACGGCATATTCGTTTCATATTCCTTCTTCGGATAGTAGTATTATCGCATAGTTTTCGGAAGATTGCAGATTTTTTTGCAGCAGATATGGAAATTTTGCAAGCAAATTCTGTAACTTTGATTATTATTGCAGCTTAAAATTTTATTATAAGCATTAAGCTGGCGCATCGCAACGGCAGCTTGCCAGAGTGTAAGGAAAGAGACAGCGGACAAGATTTGCCGTACAAAAAAGAGAAGCCGTGAATGAATGGGCTTCTCTCTGTCGGAGCATAGAGAAAAACTGCGGGATCTGCCGCAGCTTTTCTTTTGCCGGAAACGGCGCAGGGAGCTCAGCGCTCCGGTGTCAGAGTCAGAGACTGTTTCCGGAGAACCGGATACAGCGACATGTAGATGATAGTCGAAACGATCGCGGAGACGACGGCATTGATGCCTGATGCCAGAAAATTGATACGGAGCGAAACGTCGGCAGCCGGCTTCCCGAGGATCAGAATCTTGTAGAAGTAGCCGATGATCGGGTCCGCGATGACGTTGAAGAGCAGTCCGAGACTCACGGAAAGGATGACCCAGCGGAGAATGTGACTGCGATCGTCGCTGTGGCCGATCCTGCCGACTCTGTGCGCGAGGAAGCCGGTAATGAGACCGATCAGGAGCTTGCAGAGAAAGGTCTTCGGAACGAGCGGGAGATAGACCGGATCGAAGAAATCGCCGATGCTCATGCCCAGCGCGCCGGCGAGACCGCCCAGAGGTCCGCCGATAACGAGGGCGGCGAGCACGACGACGGCATTGCCGAGGTGGATAGAGGTCATATCCGCGCCGACCGGAATCTTGATCTGCAGGAAGGTAAATACCGCGTAGGAAAGCGCGGCGAAGAGCGCGGTAAGGGCGATTCGGTAGCTGCTTTGCTGTTTCATAAGTTCTCCTCTTTCTGTGAAGCGGCATGATGAAAATGAAGAATGGGAGGCTTCACGATGTGATGTCGGTAGTATAATGCCATTTTGGATATATTAGAATTACCAGTTTGTGTTTTTTGGATAATACCAAAAGAGGAAGAAAAGAGAGAAATCCGTTTGCTTTCCATAGGATAGTGTGATAAAATTAGAACATTAGTTCAAGAGAAATGAGTTATAAAGCAAAAAAAACGGAGGTACGGTATGTCGATTCGTTTTCTGTTCGGTATCAGCGGCAGCGGGAAAACGGAATATATGATTCGCAGAGCGCTTCGGGAGGCGCCGCGGGATCTTCGAAGACAGTGGCTGTTCCTCGTGCCGGAGCAGGATACGCTCAGTATGCAGCGCCGTGTCGCGGGACATCCGGAGAATCCGGGGAAGGGAATGCTGAATATCGACGTGCTGAGCTTCCGGCGTCTTGCCTACCGGGTGTTCCGTGAGCTGAATCAGGAGCCCCCGCGGATCATCGATGACAGCGGCAAGGTGATGATTCTTCGGGAGACGGCAGAGAAGGTGTGCGGGGAGCTGTCCTATTACCGGGAGCAGCTCAACCGTCCGGGCTTTCTCCGGGAGCTGAAGTCGCAGATCTCGGAGTTTTACCAGTACCGTATCCTGCCGGAGATGCTCGATATGGCAGCGGAACGGAGCGGCTCTGTGCAGACGAAGAGCAAGCTACGGGATCTCGCGCTTCTCTATCGTGCCTTCCGGGAGTATATGGACAGCCATGGATACCTTGCGCAGGAGGAGCTGCTGGATCGTCTGCTGCAGGCGCTGCCGCTGTCGAAGCAGCTTCGGAACAGTACGCTTTTTTTCGACGGCTTCACCGGCTTCACACCGGTGCAGCAGGACATCATCGAGGAGCTGATGCTGCAATCGAGTGAGCTCTGCTTCGCGCTGGATCTCAGGGCGGAGGAAACGGCGTCGATTTATGAGAAGCGGGGGGCGGAGGACTTATTCTATCTGACGAGAGAGACCGTACAGCGGCTGTCGTTTCGCGCGGCGCGGCAGAGAATCCCGGTAGCGCCTCCGATCGACCTGAACCGTTATCAGGCAGAGACGGGAGAGCCGCAGGGGGCTTCGCCTGTCTTTCCGCGCTTCTCAGCGGCACCGGAGCTGCAGTATCTCGCGGAGCAGATCTACCGCTACGGGGAGCCGGAGCAGGAAGCACCGCCCGCATCTTCGATCGAGCTCTGGGAGGCGGGCGATATTCGGAGCGAGCTGGAGCATGCGGCAGAGCAGATCGAGCATGCCGTAAGGGAAGAGGGGAAACGCTACGCGGAGATCGGTATCCTGCTGACTGTACCGGAGGAGTATCGGGATCTGCTCTTTCGGGTCTTCGGGGCGGCGGAGATCCCATATTTTCTGGATGACAGCCGGAGCCTGCTGGACTCTCCCTATGCGGAGCTGATCCGTGCCGCGCTGCTGGTGCCGGAAAGGAGCTTCAGCTTCGACAGCGTGATTCGCTACCTCCGCGCGCTTCCTCTGCGCTCGGAGGAGGAGGAGAATGAAATCGATCTCTTCGAGAATTACCTCCGGGAGAGCGGGAAGCGGGGGCTCGGGAAATATCGGGAGGACTGGGAGGCGTATCCGCTACTGAAGGAAAAGCTGATAGGCCCGCTGCTCCTGCTGCAGGAGGAATCCGGGCGAGGGAGCACGGCGGCGGAACGCACCGAGGCGCTCAGGGCGCTGCTCGAGCGGATCGGCGCACGGGAGCGGGTAGAGGCTGCGGCGGAAGAGAAGCGGCAGGCAGGAGAGCAGGAGCTCGCGGAGGAGCTCCTGCAGGGGATGGCACGGATTACGGAGCTGCTGGAGCGTCTGGCTCTGCTGCTCGGGGATACAGCGGTTTCCCGGAGGGAGTATATCGACATTCTGGACAGCGGACTCAGGGAGGAGAAGCTCCACATCATCCCGACGACGGTGGATCAGGTAATGATCGGAGATCTGACCCGTTCGAGATTTTCCAATCCGTCGGTCTTCATGATTCTGGGGGCGAGCGCCGCCAATCTGCCGAAGGCTGCGGGAACCTCCGGGATACTCGGGGATCGGGAGAGGGCGCTCTTTCGGGAGCTGGAGATGGAGCTCGCGCCGGATCGGACGGAGGACGCGCTGCTGGAGCGCTTCTACATTTACCGTGCGCTGGCAGCGCCGTCTCAGAGACTGCTCCTTTCCTATGCCACGAAGGGCAGGGGCGGCAAGGGGCTTCGGAGATCCTCGGTGATGGAGAAAATCGAACAGCTCTTCCCGAATATCCGGATGCAGTCCGTCAGGAAAAAACAGATGGAGCTCTACACCGGAAGGGAACTGCTCCGTCAGCTCTCACGCAGGCTTCCGGATTATCTCGAGGACAGAAGGGCGGAGAAACCCGCTTCGGAGACGGAGGAGACGCTTCTCAGGACATTGCTTCTGCTCCGGAGAAATGGCTACAGAGCGGAGAGTGCGGGGCTGCTTTCTGCTGCCTTTACGCACTACCGGGAGTCGAAGCTGGAGCGCAGCGCGGCGGAGGCTGTCTATGGGGAGCGTCTGCGCGGCTCGATCACGAGGATAGAGCAGTTTAATCAGTGTGCCTATGCGCATTTTCTGCGCTATGGGCTGCGGCTTTCCGAACGGAAGACAGATGAAATACAGGCATTTGATATCGGAAATCTGTATCATCGGGCGATAGAGCTTGCTTTCCGGGAGGCAGAACGGCAGAAGCGGGGGCTGGGAGAGCTTTCCGCTGCAGAGCTTCACATGCTTTCCGAGCAGGTCGTGCTGCAAACCGCGGAGGAGAACCGCGACCTCCGTCTGCTTTCTACCGGCAGGAACCGGTATATCCTGAGAAAGATCGGAGAGATTACGAGGACGACGCTCTGGGCGTTGTCGGAGCAGCTCCGGCGGGGGGATTTCCGGACGATAGCGCTGGAACGGGACTTTGACCTGCTTCGGGACGGGATAGAGCTTCGGGGGAGGATCGACCGTGTGGACAGCTGCCGCAGCGGGGATCGGCTCTATGTCAGGGTGATCGACTATAAGTCCGGCAGGACAGCATTCTCTCTGCAGAAGGTTTATGAGGGGCTGCAGATCCAGCTGGTGACCTATATGAATGTCATGCTGCAGAATCTTGCGTACCGGAATCCCGGCAGGGAGGTGCTCCCGGCGGGGCTCTTCTACTACCATATCGACAGTCCGGTGCTGGATTATCAGGAGGGAAAGCGGGAGGAGGAGCTGCTCAGGGAGCGTCTTCAGGCGCTTCGGATGGATGGTCTCGTGAATGCGGAGCTGGACATCGTGCGGCACATGGATCGGGATTTCACGAAGGATTCCGATGTGATTCCGGCGACGCTTCGGGACGGGCTCGTAGATGAACGGAAGAAGTCCGCAGCGAGCACGGAGCGTCTCACAGCCCTCAGGCATTATGTGGATCGCCGGATCGGGCGGGACGCGCGCAGGATACTGGAGGGAGAAATCGCAGTGCGTCCGGTGCGGGAGGATAAGGAGAGGACGGCATGCAGTTACTGCCCCTATCACAGTGTCTGTGCCTTCGACCCGCGTGTGGAGGGGTATCGTTACAGAAATATCGGGAAGATTTCGGAGGAGGAGCTTTGGAAGAGGCTTTCGGAAGAGGAAGAAAAGGATGGGGATGACGTGGACTGAGGAGCAGGAGAGGATCATTACGCACAGAGAGGGCAATCTGCTGGTTTCCGCGGCGGCGGGCTCCGGAAAGACGGCGGTGCTGGTCGCGCATGTGATCTCGCGGGTGACAGACCGGAAGAATCCGGTTTCGCTTTCGGAGCTTCTGATCATGACCTTTACGGAGGCTGCGGCGGCAGAGATGCGGAGCCGCATTCAGGCGGCGCTGGAGGAGCGGCTTCGGCAGGAGCCGGAAAATGTACTGCTGATCCGGGAGCTTGGAAGGATACAGAATGCCGATATTTCGACGATAGATGCCTTCTGCAAGCGGCTGATCAC
The DNA here is from genome assembly GCF_013394775.1 of Oribacterium sp. oral taxon 102. NCBI lineage: Bacteria > Bacillati > Bacillota > Clostridia > Lachnospirales > Lachnospiraceae > Oribacterium > Oribacterium sp. oral taxon 102. The sequence continues at coordinate 2,137,918 of NZ_JABXYT010000001.1, read as the reverse complement.
TGAAAACTATGCGCTTCTCAAGGGACTTGATCCGGGCTTTCGCATCGGGGACGAGGGAGAGCTGAGGTTGCTGAAAAGCGATATCATCGAGGAGCTTCTGGAGGAGCACTATCTCAAGGGGGAAGAACGCTTCCTCCGCTTTATGGATCAGTTTACGAGGGGGAAGAGCGACGAGGGAGTCGAGGAGCTGATTCTGCGCCTTTACGATTATGCCTCCGCCACGCCGTGGCAGGAGGAGTATCTGCGGGATCTGGAGAGCGGCGGAGAGGAAGAGGCGGAGGCACTGCTGCTTGCCTCGCTGCTTCCGGCGCTCGAGGACGATGCGCTGGAGCTGGAGCGGGCGCTTATGCTCTGTGCGGAGGAGGGAGGACCGGAAGAATACCTCCCGATGCTGACAGAGGATCTCGAGGGGCTTCGGCGGGTTCTCTCTGCGGAGACGCTCGACAGTCTGCGCCGCGGTCTTTCGGAGCTTCCTTTCTCGAGACTGAAGCTCTCGAGAGCGAAGAAGCGGGAAGCGGTGAAGGAACTGCGGGAAGCGGTCAAAAAGCATGTTCAGGAGTTTCTGAAACGGCTGATCCTGCCGGAACCGGAGAAGAGAGCGGAGGTTGCAGCGGGCATCCGGGAGAGCATCGGGATGCTGCGTTCGCTGACGGAGGAGTTTCTGCACCGCTTCCGGGAGGAGAAGGACAGGCGGAAAATGCTGGATTTCTCGGATCTGGAGCATTTCGCACTGGAGCTGCTCTATATCCGGACAGAGGAGGGGCGGCGTGTACCTTCCCCGCTGGCGGATGACTATGCGAGGAATCTGAAGGAAATTCTGGTGGATGAGTATCAGGATTCCAATGAGGTGCAGGAATGGCTGCTCTCTGCGCTCTCTGCGGAGCGCTTCGGACGTCCTGATGTCTTTCAGGTGGGAGATGTAAAGCAGAGTATATACAGCTTCCGGCAGGCACGCCCGGAGCTTTTCCTTTCGAAATATCGAGAGGAGAGCTATCCGAAGATAGAGCTGGCGAAGAATTTTCGAAGCAGAGCCGGCGTGCTGGATGCGGTGAATCAGGTCTTCTCCCGTGTAATGCGGGAGGCGGTAGGAGGAATCGACTACAATGAGCGGGTAAGCCTGCATCTCGGCAGGGGCGAAGAGCCGGCATCCCCGGATGGAGAGGATATGGAAGCGTCCGCGAAAAAGGTGTCGGACGATCAGACAGAGCTGCTGCTCTGCGATTACGGCACACTTTCGCTTCCGGACGGAGAGGAGGTCGAGCTGGGACGTGCGGAGGCAGAGGCGCGGATGATCGCACACCGCATCCGGGGGCTCAGGGAGGAGGGCTATTCCTACCGCGACATCGTGATCCTGCTGCGCTCTCTGGGAGACAGTGCGGATCGCATGGTGGAGGTGCTGGGAAATGAGGGTATTCCCGCCTATTCCGTCTCCCGGGAGGGGTATTTTTCCGCGGTGGAGGTGGAGACGGTGCTTGCGTTTCTGAGTATCATTGACAACCCCAGACAGAGCATCCCTCTGGCGGCGGTGATGCATTCTCCGATTTTCGGCTTCACAGATGCAGAGCTTGCGGAGATCAGTGCGGCATATGGGACGCTGGAGCGGCGTTTCCCGGGGGAGGATGCGCTCCGGAACGGAAATACTCCGGAGCAGGCGGACGGAACGGAGCAGGGGGGGGAGGAGCCCGCGGTAGAGGAGGGGGAGGCTTTGCTCTCTCCGGCGCTTTCGGAGAAGCTCTCGCATTTTCGCCGGACGCTCCGGCATTTTCGGGCGCTTTCCCGCTACCGGAGCATTCACGAGCTGCTTTACTGCATCTATGAGGAGACGGGCTACTACGAATATGCCTCCGCGATGCCGGCCGGCAGGAAGCGGCGGGCGAATTTGGATCAGCTGGCGGATTCCGCACTCCGCTTCGAGCAGACGAGCTACCGCGGTCTGTTTGACTTTATTCGTTACATCGAGAAGCTGAAAAAATACAATGCCGATCAGGGAGAGGCATCGGTTTATTCGGAGCAGGATGATCTGGTTCGTATCATTTCCATGCACAAATCGAAGGGATTGCAGTTCCCCGTCGTATTCCTTGCGGGTATGGGAAGGAGCTTTCATACCAGAGATCTGAACGGGAAGCTGCTGATCGATGCGGAGCTGGGCGTCGCCGCCGACTATATCGATCCTGCGGAGAAGCTCCGCTACCCCTCTGTCCGGCGGCTGGTGATCCGGGATCGCCTCCTGCGGCAGCAGCTGGGAGAGGAGCTGCGTATCCTCTATGTGGGGATGACCCGTGCAGAGGAAAAGCTGATCCTGGCGGCAGGACTTCCCGATGCAGAAAAACGGCTCTCGAGGCTGCGGGACAGAACGGAGCCGCTTACGGCGAGCCGTATTCTCTCCGCTTCCTCCATGCTGGACTGGATACTGATGGCGGAGGGGGATCGCCTGCTTTCCGATACGGGGAGCGCACCGATCCGTCTCTGCTGCTTCCCTGCCGGGGAGCTCTTCGACAGAGTGAGGGAGAAGCTGACGGCGGAGCTGAATCTGGAGGAGGCGTTTCTTCGGAAGCTTCACGAGAGAGAGAGACGGAGTGAGGACGGCGATCCGGAATATGAGAAAATGGCGGAGCGGCTGTCCTTCCATTATGCGCATGAGGCGGCGACGAGACTCTTCCCGAAGCATACGGTTTCGGAGATCAAGAAGGAGAGCGGCGCTTTTCTGCCGAGGGGACAGATCCTGCCGGGCAGAGCGATTCGTCTCGAAGCGGAGGAAGAATCGCTTGGGGAGCGCATGCCGCTTCCGGCAGCGTACCAAAAAGAGGCATCCGGTGCAGAGATCGGGGATGCCTATCATCACGCGCTGGCTGCCTATGATTTTGAACGGGGAATGGAGCAGCTCGGGGAGCTCCTCCCGGCGGCAGAGCTTGCCCTGATTCAGGAGGATAAGCTCCGGGAGTTCCTGCTTTCGCCGCTCGGGCAGAGAATGCGGGAAGCGGCGGGAAGCGGACGGCTTTTCCGGGAGCAGAGCTTCATGAAGGAGGTGCCCTACAGCTACCTCTTTCCGGGCAGCGGCATCACGGAGAAGGTGCTCTTACAGGGCGTAATCGATGCCTTTATTTTGGAGGAAGACGGCATCCTGCTCCTCGACTACAAGACAGACCGAGTGCGCACGGAGCGTACGCTGCGGGAACGCTACGCGATACAGCTCAGGCTCTATGCAGACGCACTCACGGCGCTTACCGGGCGGGAGGTGAAAAGCAGATTGATCTATTCCTTCGCGCTGGGAAGGACGGTTATGTTCCCGCCGGAAGCGAAGCCCTCGGATTAAGAGCGAGGAGGCTGCTCCTCCGCTTCCCTCTCTTTCTTCTTCTCCGGAAGATTCTCGAAGAATTCCTGAAGCGATGCGGTGAGATGCTCCTGAATGACGCCCTTCATCTCACAGAAGTGCTCGTAATAGGGGCTGTAGAGCATATTGTAGTTTCCGCTTAGCAGTGCATCCGGAGAGACCTGCAGCGCCTCACAGAGTGACAGCAGCATCTCCAGACTGCAGCCGATCGCGCCGATCTCCAGACGGGAGATGGTATTTACCGTTGTTCCCACCATCTCTGCGAGATCCTTCTGCAGGAGATCCCGTCCGAGACGGTAGTACTTCACCTGCTCTCCGAGCTTTTCCCAGCGAACCTCAAATTTGATCCTTTTCTTTCCGAGAGATTTGTTCATTGTCTGTCCCTTCATTATCGTTTGAAAATCCGTATGGTACCGGAAAAATCGACATGGACCGTGCGTTCGGTGAGTTGTATGACCCTGCCCTCTCCGAATTTCAGATGATGAACGGAGAGACCGACTGTGAAGCCGGAAGTGCTGCCCTCTCGGAAAAACTGTTTTTTTTCCGGAGAAGATCGGCGCTTTACTGCAGTAAGGCGTGCCTTGGAGGCTGCTTCGCTATCCTCCCGCGGCGCGTCGAGGCTCTGCCCTGCAGATTTTTCCTCCATTTCCCGGAGATAGATCGAGGGCTTCGCCTGATTTTCAGTATAGCGCAGCAGGTATAAGGAATCTCTTGCGCGGGTCATCGCGACATAGAACAGCCGACGCTCCTCCTGGCGCTCCGTGAAGCTTCGTGCCAGCGGGCTCGGTGTGATTCCCATCACGCAGTCCATGATGAAAACAGTATCCCATTCCAGTCCCTTCGCCTGATGCATGGTACAGAGACGGACACCCTCTCCGCCGGAACGGAGACTCGCCCGATGCCGCTCGACATGGGAGACCGCCGCCTGATACCATGAAGACAGGTCGCCGCAGTGCGCGGCTGCCTCCTCGTAGAAGCAGAGCTTCGCCTCGAGTGCGGAGAACTCTGTGCCGCTGCTTTTCGCATAGTCCCGAAGATAGGAGCGGTAGTCGATCTCGTCATAAATTCCGGCGAGCTGCGCAGAGAGCGTCCGTCCCTTCAGCTCGTGCAGCTTCCGGAGGTAACGCCGGAAGTGATTGACGATTCGGGGGGAGGAGGGGTACTCTGCCTCCATTATACGATTTAAGTTGGAATCTGTCCATGTATCGATAGAAATAATACTTTGCAGCTTCACATAATGATTGGGACGATTCAGAACACGCAGCAGGTCTTCCTTCCGCCGCTTGCCCTGAATCAGGCGGAGATAGCAAAGAAGATCCCGAAAGATGAAGTGCTCATAGGGGTCGCGGAGAGATTCTGCCGCGTGGTAGGGCAGGCTCTGTGCTTCGAGGTACGCAGCGATATCCTCGAGCTGGGCGTTGGTTCGGGTGAGAACTGCCGTATTCCGGAGCGGCTGTCCTTCCGCACGGAGCTCCCGCAGCTTCTCGCAGAGCTTCTGCAGCGTCTCCGTCCGGGAGGCTGCGTGCAGCTGCTCGACGCGCCCTTCTCCGCTTCGGGCAGCCCGGATGTCCTTCGGGAAGCGGAGGGCGTTGTGTTCGATCAGCCTGCGGGACTGCTCCACGATGCGGGGAAGCGAGCGGTAATTGCTGTTCATGCAGAGCGTTTTCGCATGAGGAAAGTGTTTCCTGAAATCCGGCATGCTGCGGCTGTCTGCGCCGCGGAAGCTGTAAATGGACTGGTCATCATCTCCGACGACGCAGAGATTGCCGTCTTTTCCGGCGAGAAGATAGAGGATATCCCGTTGAATCCGGTTTGTATCCTGATATTCGTCACAGATCAGATAGGGAAAGAGTCTCCGGTAGTGTGCACAGACCGTAGGGCTTTCCCGGAGGAGACTGCGGCATTGCAGGATCATATCGTCGAAGTCGATCTGTCCGTTTTCCTTCTTCCGTGCTTCATACAGCGGGAGAAGCGTGCGGAGCTCGTCCTTGTCGAGACCGCTGCATTCGAAGCTGTTCATCGGAATGTCCTTATTTTTAAAGGCAGAGATATTCAGCAGAAGATCCTTCACGGAGAGATCGAAGGGATTTCTTGCGTGCTTCCGGATGAGCTCCGCAACATAGCTTCGCTGCTGCTCTCCGGAGAGCACCTGCTGCCGTTCGAAGCCGTTTTCGCGCAGGATACGGAGGGAAAGCGCATGGAGCGTCTGGAACTGGGCGCTGCTTTCTCCATAGTCCCGCCGGTAGCGCTCCCGCATTTCCCGCGCGGCGGATTCCGTGAAGGTTACCATCAGAATGCCGGAGGGATCGATGCCTGACTCCGTCATGTCGAAGATCCGCCGGAGCATGGTCGTAGTCTTGCCGGAGCCCGGACAGCTGATCAGCAGGAGCTGCCCTGCATGGGTTTTGACCGCTTCCTCCTACGCCGCATTATATTCCGTCATTCGCATGCCTCACAGCTGATGTGCATGAGCGCTTCGATCGCATGGTGAAGCTGATGTACCTCCGTGCTGTCCGCGGCATGGTAATAGACCTCCTTGCCCTCCCGATGCTGGGTGAGCAGCCGGGCGAGCCGCAGCTGCTTCAGGTGGTGGGAGACGGCGGGGGGAGACATCTGCATCCGTATGGAGAGGCTGCTGACGCATTCCTCACTGTGGCAGAGTATCCAGAAGATACGGAGACGGCTTCCGTCCCCGAGGATCTTGAAGCGCTCCGCCAGTGCAGTAAAATCTTCTATTTCAAGCATGGCAGTATTTCCTGTTTCTTCTATAAATTATATATATATATGCTATATGCCGAAGGTACCGGCTGCGCCGCTCTGTCCGATAAACATCTGTCTGTGCAGCTGCGGTATCTATTCGTCCGCCTGACAGGGGACTTATACAGTATAGGGAAAATATGTGATTTACGCAAGGAAAGAGGAGCTGTCATTCGGGACAGCTCCTCTCGGGGAGGGTGCACCGCCGCCGGAGGGATGTCCGGAAGCGGAATCGAAGCGTAGGGATAGGATCAATCCGCCACTGCATAACGGCGGGTGGATCTCCGATCGGAATAGAGCGCGGAGATCTGTGTCCGCTGGCGAAGGATACGGGCGGGCTCCTCCGGCTCGGAGAAGCTCTGGTGCTGATAGAGGTAGTTCATCAGCTCACGCCGCCGGACGATGCCGATGAAATGCTCGAGGTCGTCTACAACCGGAACGAAGTTCTGCGTCAGCGCCAGCTTCACGAGCCCCTCCATGGAGCTGGAGACATCGACCGGATCATAATGATTCTTCATCGCGATGTCCTTCACGCGAACCCTCTCTGCCTCGCGGAGGTCGAGCTGCAGCTGATTCTTGATCTCAAAGAGGAGATCTCCCTCTGTCAGTGTCCCTACGAAGCGGCCGTCTCTTGACAGGACGGGGATCGCGGAATAGCGGTGGTATTCCATCTTTTCCAGCGCGTTCCTGAGCGTGTCGTTCTCTTCGACGAATGCTACGTCGCATTTCGGTGTCAGAAAGAACAAAATATTCATAATGTATAAAAACCTCCTAAAAGCAGTTGAAATAGTGAGAAATATAAAACGAAACGGATATTTGCCTGTCTTTCACTTTTGATATTATCCTATAATATACTTGTGTCAGACCTGTGAATATATTATTACATTTTTCTCGAAAATTATAAAATTATTATTAAAAATGGCGAAGGAGGAAGACGGCATCTCCACAAGGGGAACAGCTTGTCCGCTGCGGGGAGAAAACGCGAGGGGAAATACAGCCGACTGTTTTGACAAGACTCTGTATCCTGTGTAAAATAATAAAGTTTAGAAATGAGGGAGAAGTCATGGCAGAGCAGAGAGAAGAGACCACGCTGGAGAGGCCGGCGGACAATACGCCTCCGGAGGAGCTGTATCAGGAGCTGATCACGGCGATTCGACGATACCACCCGTCCGGGGATCTCAGCATTATCGAGAAGGCGTATCAGGTCGCGAAGGAGCAGCACAGAGAGCAGAAGAGGAAGTCAGGTGAACCGTATATCATTCACCCTCTTTGCGTTGCCATCATTCTCGCAGATCTGGAAATGGACAAGGAAACGATCGCGGCGGGGCTCCTGCATGATGTCGTCGAGGATACGGGGATGACGCTGGAGAAGCTTCGCAGCCTTTTCGGGGAGGACGTGATGATCCTCGTCGACGGCGTCACGAAGCTGACGCAGATGAATCTGAATACGGATAAGGTAGAGATGCAGGCGGAGAATCTCCGCAAAATGTTTGTCTCCATGGCGAGGGATATCCGCGTCATCATCATCAAGCTTGCAGACCGCCTTCATAATCTGCGGACACTGGAGTATCAGACACCGAAGAAGCAGAAGGAAAAGGCGAAGGAGTCGCTGGAGATCTACTCGCCGCTCGCGGATCGGCTCGGTATCAGCCGGATCAAGATCGAGATGGATGATCTGTCTCTGAAATATCTGGAGCCGGAGGTATACTACGATCTCGCGGAGAAGGTGCATTTTAAAAAGGAGGTGCGGGAAGCACGCATCGAGAGCATCGTAAAGGAGGTTTCGGCGCACATTCATGAGGCGGGGATCGAGGCGCAGTTCAGCGGGCGCGTGAAGTATTTCTTCTCGATTTATCGGAAGATGGTTAATCAGAATAAGACCATCGACCAGATTTACGATCTTTTCGCGATCCGCATCATCGTGGATTCGCTCCGGGACTGCTATGCTGCGCTGGGCATCATTCATAAGATGTATACGCCGATCCCGGGCAGATTCAAGGACTATATCGCGATGCCGAAGCCGAACATGTACCAATCCCTGCATACGACGGTGATCGGGCAGGACGGGGTGCCGTTCGAGATCCAGATCCGCACCTTCGAGATGCACCGTACCGCGGAGTTCGGTATCGCAGCGCACTGGAAGTACAAGGAGCAGGGGGGCTCGCAGGAGAAGGCATCCGAGGCGGAGACGGCGAAGATGAACTGGCTGCACGAGATCCTCGAGTGGCAGAAGGACGAGTCGGATTCCAAGGAATTCATGAATATGGTGAAGTCTGACCTGAATCTCTTCAATGAGAATGTGTACTGCTTCACGCCTACCGGCGATGTGAAGAACCTGCCGGCGGGCTCCTGCCCGATCGACTTCGCCTATGCGATCCACTCCGCGATCGGCAATAAGATGGTCGGCGCCAAGGTAAATGACAAGCTGGTGCCGATCGAGTACCGCCTGCAGAATGGTGACCGGGTCGACATTATCACCTCGCAGAATTCCCGCGGTCCGTCCCGCGACTGGCTGAAGATCGTCAAATCCACGCAGGCAAAGAATAAGATCGCGCAGTGGTTCAAGCATGAGCTGAAGGAAGAGAATATCGATCGCGGCAAGGAGCTGCTGGACAAATATGTGAAGTCCAAGGGGCTGACGCTCGGCGAGCTGACGAAGCCGGAGTATGTGGAGGCAGTGCTGCGCCGCTATGGCTATATCGACTGGGAATCGCTCCTCGCCTCCGTGGGACGGGGCGGGATCAAGGAGTCCCAGGTCATCAGCAAGCTCATAGATATGAAGCAGAAGGCGGAGGCGAAGAATCTCGACGACAGCGAGGTGCTGCAGAATATCGAGGAGCTGAGCCGGAAGCCGGAGGTGATCCGGAAAACCAAGTCGGGCATCATCGTGAAGGGGATTCACGACCTTGCCGTCCGCTATGCGAAGTGCTGCTCTCCGGTGCCGGGAGACGAGATCGTCGGCTTCGTGACGAGGGGGCGTGGCATCACGGTGCACCGGACGGACTGCATCAATATGATGAATCTGCCGGAGGACGAGAAGGCGCGCCTGATCGAGGCGGAGTGGCAGACAGACAATACGAAGGAAACCTATGCGACGGAGCTGCAGATCTATACCAATAACCGGGTGGGGCAGATCGTGGATATCTCGAAGATCCTCGCGGATGCCAACATTGACATCAAGGCGCTGACCTCGCGGCTCGGCAAGAACGATAAGGCGACGATCACGATTTCCTTCGATATTCACAACAAGGAGGAGCTGGCGAGCCTCGTATCGAAGCTCCGGAAGATCAACGGAGTGCTCGACATCGAGAGGGCGCAGGGGTAGGAAAATGCTGAAGATAAAGAAATATACGATGGGCGTGATGCAGACCAATGTCTATTTCGCGCTGAATGAGGAGCACGGTGAGTGCGTAGTGATCGATCCTGCGGCAAACGCGGTGAAGCTTATCGACATTGCGGAAAATATTCTGCGGACGAAGCCGGCGGCGATCCTGCTCACACACGGGCACTTCGACCATATCCTCGCTGCCCAGGAGCTCGCGGCGCATTTCGGGATCCGGATCTATGCGGGAGAGAAGGAGCGGGAGACGCTTGCAAGCCCCGATGAAAACCTCTCCCGGAATTTCAATCTCGATATCTCGATCACGGAGTTCACGCCGCTTCGGGACGGGGATACGCCGGAGCTTGCCGGGGCGTGCTTCCGGGTGCTCGAGACGCCGGGACATACGCCGGGCGGCGTGTCCTATTTTACGGAGAATGAGGGGAAGCCGCTGGTCTTCACCGGGGACACGCTCTTTCAGGAGTCCTTCGGCAGGACGGATTTCCCGGGCGGCTCGGAGAAGCAGCTTTTCGACAGCATCCGGAACCGTCTGTTCACGCTGCCGGAGGAAACCATGGTTTACCCGGGACACGAGTCCGAGACAATGATCTCTCATGAGAAGAAGTATAACCCGGTCGTTTACCTCTCGCAGCTTGGGGCAGGAGGGATCTCCATATGATCCGGCTGGTACTGGACCGGAGGGCGGCTGTCTTTGAGCAGGATATCCGGGAGCTCTGCAAGTCCTTCTATCCGGGAGAGGATTTTGAGATCCACACCCCGGAGGGGGTACATCTCTCTGAGACGACGCAGGAGGAGAAGAATGCGCTGAAGACGGCGAAGGAGCGGCAGCAGGAGACAGCGGTGAATCCGAAGAGCCTGCGTCACCGGAATGCCGACAGGCGAAAGAGGGTGCTCACGCCCGAGGGGCTCAAGAACCGGGACGAGATCACGCTCTCGCTCGAGATCACAGGGGAGGCGCTGCCGCTTTCCGGCGACCGCAGGGCGGACAAGTCGCTCCTGAAGGCAGAGCTCTACAGGACGCTCTCCGCCCTGAGCGGCAGGGAGCTGCCCTGGGGAGATCTGACAGGGATCCGTCCGGTTTCGCTTGCCAGTCCGTATCTCACGGCACTGGGCGCGAAGCGTCCGGATGGGATGCCGTCGCAGGAGGATATCGATACGGTGCGAACCGCCATTTCCTCGGAATATCTGCTCCGTGGGGAGAAGCTCGTGCTTTTGATGGACATCGCGCTGCGGGAGCAGCGGATCCTGCACCGGATCGAGGAGAAAACGGGACATTCCTACCGGGAGGGCTTCAGCCTCTATATCGGTATTCCCTTCTGTCCGACCCGCTGCCTCTACTGCTCCTTTACCTCGAATCCGATCGCGCTCTGGGAGGAGAGGCTCCCGGACTATTTCAACTGTCTCCGGCAGGAGCTTCGCGCCGCAATGCGGGAGCTGTGCGGCAGGCAGGGGAAATATCTGCAGACGATCTATATCGGCGGCGGGACGCCGACCGCACTCAGCGCGTATTGGCTCTGTAAGCTTATGGAGCTTGTGCGGGAGGAATGTATCGAGCATCCGATGGCGGAGCTCTGCGAGTTTACGGTCGAGGCGGGACGTCCGGATTCGATCAACGAGGAGAAGCTCTGCATCCTGAGAAACGCCGGTGTCTCCCGAATCTCTATTAACCCGCAGAGCTTCGAGCAGAAGACGCTGGATCTGATCGGCAGGCAGCATAGCGTGGAGCAGACGAGTGATGCGTATCGGCTCGCCCGCTCTCTGGGCTTCGACAATATCAACATGGATATCATCCTGGGGCTCCCCGGAGAGCGGCTCCGAGAGGTGACGCACACGCTCTGCGAGGTCGCGAGACGCAGACCGGACAGTCTGACGGTGCACAGCCTTGCGGTGAAGCGGGCGGCACGGCTCACGCTGGAGCGGGAGCGCTGGAATCAGGTTTACCATGCAGGCGGAGATTTCACCGTCTATCCGGACGGCAGCACAGAGATGGAGCGGATGATGCGTGTTTCCGCGTATACGGCGGAGCTGTTGGAGCTGAAGCCCTATTACCTCTACCGGCAGAAAAATATGGCGGGGAATCTCGAGAATGTCGGATATGCGAGGGCGGGGAAGGAGTGCCTCTACAATATCCTGATGATGGAGGAGAAGCAGACTGTGGTGGGCTGCGGCGCAGGCTGCTCCAGCAAGTTTATTTTCCCGGGCAGAGACGGCGATCCGGCGAATAAACGGGTGGAGAGGTGCGACAATGGAAAGGATATCGGGAACTATATCCGGCGCTTCCCGGAGCTGCTGGAAAAGAAGCTGCGCTGTATGTCTGATTCTGCGTCTTGATCGATGCAGAGCCGATGTCCGAAAGTCGTAGACTTTCGGACATCGGCTCATTTTGATATGGCGCTTATTTTTGAAGATCCCGAGAGTGTGTGAAGGAATCTCTGTAAATAGGATTTATGTCTGAGGGCTTGCAAAAAGCAGCGTTATCGGCCTTCAGACGGTTGCTTAGGGAGTATCCCAAGCCGATATCATCAGCCTTGCCCCAGTGTATCAATTGACAAATCTTATATCAGTTTTTTGGGTTTACACAAAACTTGAAACTGTCTCACACTCATCTAAGGTTTAAATAGTATAGATCAGTTTGACAACATTTATTTTGAGAGCACTGCATCATTTCTGGAAAGAAGATATACACAATACTGATTCATGCTGATTCCTTCTTTCTGAGAATGTTCTGCCAGTGATCTGTGCAGGCTTCGTGGAATTCTCAATTTAAACTGTCCGGAATAATCTTTCAGGCTATCGGGCTCATGAATCTCCACACCTTCTTCTAATGCTGCTTCAATCCATGTTTTTTTTGCATCCAGCGCATTTGCTACTGCACTTTCTACAGTTTCTCCACAAGTAATGCATCCAGGCAAATCTGGATAAGAAACCACAAATCCGCCTTCATCCTTATCTTCTACAATTTCCATACGATAGGACATTGCCATATAATCATTCAATGTCTTCCTCATTCTTCACCTCGCTTTCTACAATTTGCCTTACCATTTCTACATATACTTTCTTGATAGGTTCATGCTTCGGTATTGTAATCGGCATACAGCCCTGCTTTCTGAAAGTGTAGTGACTGCTTCCGCTTCTTGGTGCATTCATTTCGTATCCATAGCTTTCCAATACCTTCCGCAGCTCATCAAACCGGAGGTCTTTCGATAAATTGCATATACGTGTTATCAGCTTATCCCATTTTGACATTTGTTATGCCTCCTGATTTTATATTATAAGTGGTGTCACATGGGGTGTCAATCAATTCGTTGTACAATTCCATGATGTTGCTGCATACTTGTACCGCCACGCTGACGTGCATTTAATAACAATTCTCTGATTTCATTTTCCATATCGATAAAGTTATTCCTGCGTTGCAGCGTTATATCATAAAACCTTGCATTGCCTCCTGAAATCGTCTATACTTTGATACCAGCGCCGAAGGTTGGTGACAGGCAGAATGCGGTACGGTGCTGTGTGACGCATCACATGCTTTTCACTGCATTTTGGCATAACAGAAGCAATGAAGAAGATTACGGGAAGGACATAGGAGCCAAAGGCTATGGGTCTGGAATTCAGAAATAAGCTGCCGAGCTCTGCGGAGCTGCGGGAGCAGTACCCGCTTCCGGCGGAGCTTGCGAGAGTCAAAGCGGAGCGGGACGAGGAAATCAAGCGGATCTTCCGGGGCGAGTCCGACCGCTTCCTGCTGATCATCGGGCCCTGCTCCGCGGATCATCCGGATCCGGTGCTGGAATACTGTAATCGTCTCCGGGAGGTCGCGGAGCAGGTGAAGGATCGGCTCTTCATCGTGCCGCGGATCTATACCAACAAGCCGCGGACGACGGGAGAGGGCTACAAGGGTATGATGCACCAGCCGGATCCGGAGAAGGACGCCGACGTGGCGGGCGGGATCGTTGCGATCCGACAGCTCCACATGGAGGTGCTGAAGCAGACCGGCTTCAGTACGGCGGACGAGATGCTCTATCCGGATAACCTCCGTTACCTCTCGGATGTGATGAGCTATATCGCGGTCGGCGCGCGCTCGGTGGAGAACCAGCAGCACAGGCTGGTCAGCTCCGGCATCGACGTGCCGGTGGGGATGAAGAATCCGACCTCCGGAGATCTCGGCGTCATGCTGAATGCGATCTATGCCGGACAGCACGGGCATGACTTCATTTTCCGGGAATGGGAGGTCAAGTCGGACGGCAATCCCTATACCCATGCCATCATGCGGGGCTCGCAGAGCAAGCACGGGCAGATGCTGCCGAACTACCATTATGAGGATCTGAAGCTGCTGCTCTCCCTCTACGGCGAGCGGGAGCTTTCGTACCCCGGCTGCGTTGTGGACACCAATCACTGCAATTCCGGGAAGAAATACAGAGAGCAGCTCCGCATCGCGCAGGAGGTCATGCATTCCCGCAAGTATTCGCAGGAGCTCGCTGGTTTCGTCAGGGGGCTGATGGTGGAGTCCTATCTGGAGGAGGGGAGCTGCAGGGTGGAGGAGCATATCTACGGCAAATCCATCACGGATGCCTGCATCGGCTGGGAGGATACGCTTCGGCTGATCGATATGGTCTACGAATATGCGCAGCAGACGACGAAATAGATAGGGGAGAAGCGGTTCTGTACGGGAGCACAGGATGGGATTTTTGCTGGGAGGCTGGAATGGGAGTATATGAGGAGCTGATCGAGCGCGGGCTGATCGCGCAGGTGACGAATGAGGAAGAGATCCGGGAGATGGTCAATGCCGGCAAGGCGACCTTCTATATCGGCTTCGATCCGACGGCGGATTCGCTCCATGTGGGGCACTTCATGGCGCTCTGTCTGATGAAGCGCCTGCAGGAGGCAGGGAACCGTCCGATCGCGCTGGTCGGCGGCGGCACCGGCATGATCGGCGATCCGTCCGGACGGAGTGACATGCGGAGCATGATGACGATAGAGCAGATCGACCATAACTGCGAGTGCTTCCGGAAGCAGATGAGCCGCTTCATCGAGTTCGGCGAGGACAAGGCGCTCATGGTGAACAACGCAGATTGGCTCCGCAACCTGAACTTCCTTGATTTCATGCGGGAGATCGGACCGGCGTTTTCCGTAAATGAGATGCTGCGGGCGCGCTGCTATGTGAACCGCCTCGAGAACGGGCTGTCCTTCCTCGAGTTCAGCTATATGCTGATGCAGGGCTACGACTTCTATATGCTCTATCAGAAGTACGGCTGCAATATGGAGTTCGGAGGGGACGACCAGTGGTCCAATATGCTTGCCGGGACGGAGCTGATCCGGAAGAAGCTGGGGAAGGACGCGCATGCGCTGACGATCACGCTTCTGACCAACAAGGAGGGCAAGAAGATGGGCAAGACCGCCAGCGGCGCGGTCTGGCTCGACCCGGAGAAGACAAGCCCGTACGAGTTCTATCAGTATTGGAGAAATGTAGACGATGCCGATGTTCTGAAGTGCATGAAGCTTCTGACCTTTCTGCCGATTGAGGAAATCAGGGCGATGGAGGGCTGGGAGGGCGCAGAGCTCAATAAGGCGAAGGAAATCCTTGCTTACCACCTGACCGAGCTGGTGCACGGCAGGGAGGAGGCGGAAAAGGCGGATTCCGCGGCAAAGGCGATCTTCGCGGGCGGCGGTGTGTCCGAAAATATGCCGAAGCTTTGCCTGGAGGATGCAGACTTTACGGATGACAGCATTGATATCCTGAGCATCCTGGTCAGAGCTGGGCTCTCTGCCTCCCGCGGCGAGGCGCGCAGAAACGTGCAGCAGGGCGGCGTGCAGCAGGACGGAAAAAAGATCACGGATATCACGAGACGTTATGCGAGAGCCGACTTTGGCGAGGGACTCGTGTTCCAGCGAGGTAAGAAGAATTTCGTGCTGGTGAAGGCGTGATGCGGAAGGCATAAACCTTACGAAAAGCTTAACAAAAGGGGTCGAAAGCAGGCGGAAGCTTGCCGAGATCTCTTTTTTTCGCTATAATAGTTTCGTTCTTACTGGGAGTGGGGGGAGTCTGCGCCATGAAAGCAGGAGAGGGGAAGGGATAAAGATGCATCTGAAACGATATATCGCGGCGGCATTGACCGCATTGCTGTTTTCCCTGCCTGCCTATGCGGCAGAAAATGCTGCAGGGAGCTATACAGTGGATCTGGCGTGCGAGTCGGAGCCCGTAGAGGGTAAGGTGAACGATCCTGTCAGCGGGAAAACCGTCAGAGGGAAGATTTTCAGCGGGAATCCCAGCTTCCATGTGGAGTGCGCCTCCTCCTCGAAGCAGGCGGCAGACATTATCGTATACAGCAATACCTATGTCGAGGGCGAGGATAAGGGCGTCCGGAATCGTTTGATGAAGAAGAAGGTTCGCATCAACGAGAGCTTCCGGCTCCTGCCGGAGGAGATCTATGAGGCAGGCGAGGAGGACGGAAGCCTCTATGACTTCCTGAACCAGTGCTTCGTGCTTCGGGTCTATGAAGATGAGTCGGATACGGTATATAAGGATTACTACATCGGCATTGTGGATGACAATATGTTTTCTGAAATGTCGGTGCAGCAGGCTGAGAGAGCTGCCGCGGAGAAGGAAAGAGCGGCAAGGCTGGGGCCGGCGCTCCGGTAATACATGCATCATAGAGAGACGAGAGATCCGGGAAATATCCCCGGATCTTTTTCTGTTGTAAGAATATGTAAGGATTTTTAAATGGAAATTTGGATGGGATGATTGTATAGTTAGGTGGCTCCCGGAGACGGGACAGACTTCAATGAGGGACAGAGGAGGATAAGATGCAGGAGAAGGGAAGCGGGCTTTCCAAGAGGCTTACAGGCTTTTTGCTGATAAGTATTCTGATGCTGCTGTTCGGCAGCATTATGGCGTATGCGCAGGAAATGAGTGCAAGCATCTCGTCAGTGACGATCGGCGGGCAGGCGAACGACCGGATCAATGTGAATCTGCAGACAAACCAGAAAACGGCCGGGACGGACGGTAAGCTCTATATTTTCGAGATGAAGCCCTATCAGCCGGAGCTGACGAGGCTGATGAAGCCGGTGGCGAGCGCGGATATCTCCGGAAATATGACGGTGAGCTTCGATCTCAATGCCGGACCGGGAGAGAAGAGGCTTTACAGCGCCTTCATGGCGGCGGTGAAGACCGGGAGGGGCTATGAGGCGGTCAGCGACCGGCATTACATTACCAATCCGGAGGTGCTGGCAGGAAACAGGGATGCGGCGCGGAACCCGGGGAAGAAAGGGCTTCGTGTGGATCCGAATATTCTGGACGATGCGCTGAGCCTCAACATCAAGCATGCCGGCGTAGATATCCCGACGCACCGTTTCTTCGGCTCCGGCATCAGCTACAGCTATGAGGGCAAGACCTTCTCCATCAATGCGGAGCTGATCAACCAGCTGGATCAGGAGGTGAAGCGGCTGAGCGATTCCGGTGTAGCGGTGACGGCGATCCTCCTGAACGCATGGAACACGGTGACACCGGAGCTGAACCGGAACGGCATCAGCCAGCTTCCCGCGGCGCAGGCACAGTATTATACCTTTAATGTGGAGACGGAGGCGGGCTTCCGCGCGGTTAAAGCGATGGCATCCTTCCTCGCGAAGCGCTACAACGGGCAGAACGGGCACGGCAAGATCACGAACTGGGTAGTCGGAAACGAGATCGACAACCAGTATTGGAACTATGCGGGTGACTTCGATGTGGCGAGCTACACGAGGCTTTTCCAGCGCGCCTTCCGTGTGTTCTATACGGCGATGAAGGCGGAGAGCTCCAATGACAATATCATGTTTTCGCTGGATCACTACTGGAACAGCCTGCCGGAGGCGGCGCCGGTAGGGAAGTACAAGGGAAGGGATGTGCTGGAGTGGTTCAATCACTGGGACTATGCCGAGGGACGTACGAACTGGGCGTTGGCGTATCATCCATACTCCTACCCTCTGAGCAGTCCGGAATTCTGGGACGATGAGGAGAGCGGCAAGGTAGATCAGACGAACGATACGCAGGTGATCAGCTTCCAGAATCTGCATGTGCTGACGGACTTTATGAGAAATGAAGCGATGCTGACGCCGGGCGGAGAGGTGCGGAAGATCTTCCTGACAGAGCAGGGCTTCAGCAGCACGAAGGGAAAGCAGGACAAGACGCAGGAGCAGGCTGCGGCAGTGGCGTATTCCTATTACATAGTAGACAACAATCCGTACATCAGCGCCTATCTCCTGAGCCGGCAGGAGGACAATGAGGGGGAAACCGCGCACGGGCTCTCCTTCGGGCTTTCTTCGATTCAGAATCATCAGCTCGTCGCGAAGCCGGCACATGAGGTTTTCCGTTACATCGACGATCCGGCGAAGTCGCTGGAGGTCTCGGAATTTGCGAAGGAAATTCTCGGCATCACGGACTGGAGCGAACGGATCCCGGACTTTCACGCGCCGGCGGTCGGATAAATGCAGAGGGCGGCCGCAGGATATCTGCTCCTC